>NZ_CP150265.1:5998750-6325625 GCF_037976325.1 Paenibacillus sp. FSL K6-3182 | reverse complement strand
GGCATTCCATCTCTAGAGCCTGCGGCAACACCGTCGCTGACAATCGTTTCGCCGCTCCAGCCGTTACCGGTCCATGTTTTCATAATAAGCTTCTGAAGGCCTGTATTGCCTACAGTGGCAGGACTATCATCCGCATAATATACAGCTATTGTATTGCCAAGCATTTGAAGATGCGGTTCCCATAATCCTTTGAACGAGTTTGCTGTGGCAGAGCCGATTTGGCCGTTCGTTAAATCTGACCAGGTGATGCCACCATCGGTACTTTTTTTGGTTTTTAGGTAAGTGTTATAAATCGAACCCGATTGCACAACAAGGCGGTACGATAGCCAAATCTCGCCATTCGGCAACTGAAGCATTTGGCCATTACCTACATTACCGCTGGAATCAGCTGCAGCTTGTATGGCAGGAGACCAGGTATGACCGCCGTCCGTGCTGCGAGAAAGCATGACTCTTGTATTGCCCCCGCCTGCATTCGTATCGAAAGAGGCTAAAATATCGTTATTGTTCAGCTTTAGCAGCCGTGGATACCATACTCCGCCATTTTGAGGGGTGAATACAGTTGCGGTATTTGAGGGCCAAGCTAATCCAGGAGCTGCAAAAGCTTGAAAACCAGGGAGCAGAATACTGATTATAAGAAGCAAGCCAATCCATAAAGCGGTTATTCTAACCTTGCTTTGGACAAACATGTGAAACCATCTCCTCTTATTGTTTTGTAAGCGCTTCAAAACGGATTATAGAATATATTAGTATTTAAATATATACTAAAGTTAGTATATCCTGTACTTTAAAAACGCTGGAATGATAGAAGTTGAATGAAAATGCAGAAGTTTTCGTTAGAAAATGGGGTTATTGACTGCTTTTTAAGGTTAAGCATTAGTTGAAAGAAGATAATTTCTTATTTTTTATACTAAATAGAGTATTTAAAAGTATAACAATATAATCTAGAATGAGTTCATCAAGGAAGCGCTTGCAAAAAAAGGGAGGCGTCAAACGAAATGAACAGAAAATTATCCGCGAAGCTTGGACTTGTAATGCTATTATGCTTTGGAATGCTGCTATCGGCTTGTTCATCAGGTGGAAATGGCAACAGCTCTGCTACAAATGGAAACACGGGGAATAAAGGCGATGCAGCAACAAACGCACCGCAAGAAAAAGTGAAGATTTCGTTTATGGGTCATGGCAGTCCGCAGGAGAAAGATATATTTACGAAGCTGATCAAATCGTACGAAACGAAGTATCCGAACGTAAAGGTAGAGTACACAAGCGTGCCGCCTGCTGAATACAATCAGAAGCTGTCTACGCTCGTTGCATCGGGCAAAACACCGGACGTATTCTATGTATCGGGCCCGCAGTTTTACAAGTTTGCCGAAGCAGGCACGATTCAAAACCTGCAGCCGTTTCTAGAAATGACAGAGCTGTTCCAAGCCGATAACGTATGGAAACAAGCGCTAGATCGTTACCGTTTTGACGGTAAACAGCTGGGGCAAGGGGATTTGTACGGATTGCCGAAGGACGTAGGTCCATGGGCAATGGCATACAACAAAACGATGTTTACTGAAGCTGGGCTCGAATTGCCGCCGGCAGAGGTTGGCAAATGGACATGGGAAAACTGGTTAGATGCAGCGAAGAAGCTGACGAAGGATGAGAATGGCGATGGCAAAGTCGACATTTATGGCGGAGCCAACTTTACGCTGGAAGGCGCGGTATGGGCAAGCGGAGGAGACTTCATCGACTATACAACAGGCAAAGTAACGATTGATACACCGGAATTCGCAAAAGCAATGCAATGGGTAGCAGATCTGCGCATCAAGCATAATGTATCGCCATCGCCGGAGGATGAGAAAGCAATGAATTCGTACTCGCGATTTGTAGCTGGCAAAGTAGGCATGTTCCCAATGGGACCATGGGATCAACCGGGATTTTGGGATTTGCCGTTTGAATGGGATATTGCGGCATGGCCGGTGAATCCGGAGACAGGCAAAGCAGGAACATGGGTTGGCTCAATGGGTTACTCGGTATCCAGCAAATCGAAGCATGCACAAGAAGCGTTTAACTTAGCAGCATTTCTTGCACTGGATAAAGAAGGACAAAAGCAAAACTACGAGCTTGGGCAAGCGGTGCCAAACTTGATTGATATGGCAAAAGGCGAGTTTGTAGCTTATGACAAAGCACCAGCAAATCGTCAGGTATTCCTTGATATTATTGAAGATTACGGTCATCCGCCAATTGATTTCGGTTCGAAGGATACGAAGTGGATCGATACGATGTGGCAAGAGGCAGGCAAAGTGTGGGACGGCAAGATGACAGCTGCAGACTGGGCGAAGGAATTGCAGCCGAAGCTTCAAGAGCTGTATGACAAGGGCAATAAATAATAGGATTATACAATATTGAGGTTAAAGGGTTGTTTCTAAAGTAGATCATTCTACTTTTGGAACAGCCCTGTTTTTTTTGATGGAGCTTAGGGAGAATGCTGTCCTTCCCGCATCATTTATATAGCTTACGAACCCAGTAGGTCTTATTTATATCTTATATTCTGGATTAAAAACGTAACGAACTCTATAATCGTTATTTCGAGAAAAACAGCTTATGGCACCCTAAAAATCATGATATAACGTTAATCAGGTTCGTTAAAATGAAATAAGAGAAGTTTTCTACATAATAAGCATCATACAGTTCATTAGAGATATAATTCGAGGATATTATGTATAGCCGATGAGATCAACAATTGGATCTGAGAGGAACAGCCCTCCTAGATAACGTAGATCAATTTTCACTGAGATGACCGGGGTTTAAGTTTATGCCTTCTTGTATCTTCTAGGAGATCTCGCTCATCTTTATAAAAGATCATCAATTATTCCATTGCAGACAAAATAAAATTAATTTAGTATAATTAATATATTAATATAATGAGAGGACGTCGTTATGAAAAATTTCCCTTTATATAAGCAAATTCAAGTCGATATTTTAGGGCAAATCAAAGCTGGGAAATTGCGTCCTGGAGATCGTGTCCCTTCCGAGAAGGAGCTTGCGGACAAATATAGAGTAAGCCAAATCACGAGTAAAAACGCATTGATTGGTTTAGCGGATGAAGGCGTACTCGTTCGAGTACAAGGCAAAGGAACGTTTGTAAGACAGGATGGCGAAACGGCTGAGGATTTAGATGTTTCAAGCCATGTGCGGGACGTCATCGGACTTATTTTACCGTGCATGAAGACGAAGGTGGATCAGAAAATACTGGACTCAATCGAAAAGTACGTAACAGCCAGCGGCTACAACCTACAGGTAAGGATTACGAGAGAGTCGCAGCTTGAAGAAAGCGCAGCTATTGAATCGATGGTCGCTGCAAGCGTACGCGGATTAATTGTATTTCCGACGGAGGAGGAGCGATACAATGATAGCATTTTACGCTTGTCGCTCGATAAATTTCCGCATGTGCTAATTGATCGTTTTTTGAAAGAGATTCGCACATACAGCGTCAGCTCGGATAATGTAAATGGGACGGAACAGGCTATCACTCATTTGCTCGACAGCGGCCATGAGCATATTGCCCTTATCACGCCTGAAATTACGAATACAGCGACCGAAGAAAGAGTGATCGGATTCGAAAAAGCGTATTTAGCCAAAAAGCTTCCGATTAACAAGGATTTGTGGTGTATTCTCAAAATTGAGGATATATCGAGCGGCAATGCGCAGCACATTATTGAATCCTTTATGAGTGAGCGTCCTGAGGTTTCAGCAGCATTCGTTGTCAATGTGGAGTTGACCAACTATACCTATTACGCAGCGAAGAGGCTGAAGAAATTAGTGCCTGACAATCTCGAGCTTGTTTGTTTTGACCGGCCTGATTTTCAGGATGTATCGTATTTGCAGCAAAATGAAGACGAGATTTGCAAGGTTACCGTTGAGTTGCTTCATGCGCAGCTACAAGGGGAGTACGAGCCGCAGCGTATTGTTGTACCCGTAAAATTTTGCGAAATGTAATCAATAGAACATACAAATACCGTGTGCTGATTTTTAGCGCATGGTATTTTTTTATATTATATTCAGTATATAAACATATAACAATATAATTTATAATGAATTCATTGGATTAAGCGCTTACAGGGCGCTATAAGTATTCACACAACATAGGGGGCGACAACCGCAATGAAGAGCAAATTATCCGCAAAGCTTGGACTTGTAATGTTATTATGCTTTGGAATGCTGCTATCGGCATGTTCATCAGGTGGAAATGGCAACAGCTCTGCTACAAACGGAGATACGGGGAATAAAGGTGATGCAGCAACAAACGCACCGCAAGAAAAAGTGAAGATTTCGTTTATGGGTCATGGCAGTCCGCAGGAGAAAGATATATTCGCCAAGCTGATTAAATCATACGAAACGAAATATCCGAACGTAAAAGTAGAGTACACAAGCGTGCCGCCTGCTGAATACAATCAGAAGCTGTCTACGCTCGTTGCATCGGGCAAAACACCGGATGTATTTTACGTATCGGGCCCGCAGTTTTACAAGTTTGCCGAAGCAGGCACGATTCAAAACCTGCAGCCGTTTCTAGAAACGACAGAGCTGTTCCAAGCCGATAACGTATGGAAACAAGCGCTAGATCGTTACCGTTTTGACGGCAAGCAGCTGGGGCAAGGGGATTTGTACGGATTGCCGAAGGACGTAGGTCCATGGGCAATGGCATACAACAAAACGATGTTTACTGAAGCTGGGCTCGAATTGCCGCCGGCAGAGGTTGGCAAATGGACATGGGACAACTGGTTAGATGCAGCGAAGAAGCTGACGAAGGATGAGAATGGCGATGGCAAAGTCGACATTTATGGCGGAGCCAACTTTACGCTGGAAGGCGCGGTATGGGCAAGCGGAGGAGACTTCATCGACTATACAACAGGCAAAGTAACGATTGATACACCGGAATTCGCAAAAGCAATGCAATGGGTAGCAGATCTGCGCATCAAGCACAATGTATCGCCGTCGCCGGAGGATGAGAAAGCAATGAATTCGTACTCGCGATTTGTAGCTGGCAAAGTAGGCATGTTCCCAATGGGACCATGGGATCAACCGGGATTTTGGGATTTGCCGTTTGAATGGGATATTGCGGCATGGCCGGTGAATCCGGAGACAGGCAAAGCAGGAACATGGGTTGGCTCAATGGGTTACTCGGTATCCAGCAAATCGAAGCATGCACAAGAAGCGTTTAACTTAGCAGCATTCCTTGCGCTGGATAAAGAAGGACAGAAGCAAAACTACGAGCTTGGGCAAGCAGTTCCGAACTTGATTTATATGGCAAAAGGCGAGTTTGTAGCTTATGACAAAGCACCAGCAAATCGTCAAGTTTTCCTTGATATTATTGAAGATTACGGTCATCCGCCAATTGAGTTTGGTTCAAAGGATACAAAATGGATCGATACGATGTGGCAAGAGGCCGGCAAAGTATGGGATGGCAAGATGACTGCTGCGGATTGGGCGAAGGAATTGCAGCCGAAGCTTCAAGAGCTGTATGACAAGGGAAATAAGTAAACTAAAGTTTCGAATGATAAACATAAATAACGAATAGCTAGTGCGAGGATGTGTACGCATGAGGAAAAGTAAACCTAGTTATATCCGCAAAGAATATGCATGGGCCTACCTGTTTGTCGCGGCCCCAGTGCTTGGCTTTCTCATTTTTGGAGTCGCACCGCTTCTTTACTCCGCGTGGTTAAGCTTCACGTCTTGGGATTTGGTTACGCCGCCTGAGTTTGTAGGTTTTGATAACTATATAGAAGTTTTTCACGATGAGAAGGTGTACAAATCACTTTTTAACACTGTATTTATGATGCTTGGCATACCCATTGGCATGATTGTGGCACTCTTGCTTGCTATTATGATGAACCGTCCGCTCAAAGGAATCTCGTTTTTACGGACAATCTATTACTTGCCAGTCATTTCACCCATTATTGCGGTGTCGTTGTTATGGCAATGGATCTTGAATCAAGATTTTGGTTTGCTCAACCAAACGATGTGGAGTTGGTTCGGCATCGAAGGGCCTAACTGGTTAGGTGACGCAAATTGGATTAAACCTTCCATGATTTTGATGGGAGTATGGGGCGGCGTTGGCGGTACGATGGTTCTTTATTTAGCCGGGCTGCAATCAATTTCGTCGTCCTATTACGAGGCAGCTGAAGTGGATGGCGCGAGTGCATTCCAGAAACTGCGGTTAATTACCATTCCACTGCTGACGAACATTCATTTTTTCGTTATTGTCATGGGCGTTATCGGCGCGTTCCAATCGTTTAGCCAAATTTACGTATTGGCAGGCGACGGAGGGCCGGAGTATAGTGCGGCAACCGTAGTATTTTATATTTTCGAAAATGCGTTCAAGTATTTTAATATGGGTTATGCCAGCTCAGTGGCTTGGGTTCTTGGCATTATTATTTTCATCGTTACACTCCTTCAGTTCCGTTTATCGAAAAAATGGGTGTACAACGATTAATCTTTTACCGTTACAGTTTGCGAGGGGAGTTTGATTTCAAATGCAACAGAAACGAATAACAAACCTTTGGGTGGCATTAATTCTATGTATCGGCTCTATTATTATGCTGGCGCCGTTCGTTTGGACAATATCCACTTCATTAAAAGATCAACGCAACGTTTTTGAAATTCCGCCTAAATGGATTCCAGACCCGGCTACATTCAAAAACTATGTAACGGCTTGGAATGATTCTCCGTTGCTAAGCGGTTTTATGAATAGCATGATTATTGTCGTCTTTGTACTTGTCATTGGAATCTTCGTTTCAACAATGGCGGCATATGCATTCGCTAAGATTGAATTTCCGTTTAAAGATGCTATTTTTCTATCCTTGCTTGGCACGATGATGATTCCTTTTTCCGTCGTTATGATCCCTCAGTTTATTGGCTTCTCGTCAATTAATTGGACGGATACGCTTTTGCCGCTTATCGTACCCGGGTTATTTGGCAATATCGTCGTTATTTTCTTCCTGCGCCAATACTTGGCGGGAGGTTTGCCGAATGAGCTGGTGGAAGCAGCGAAGCTGGACGGCAGCGGTTTCTTCCGTACCTTCTGGACCATTGCACTGCCGGTTGCAAAACCTGCGATTGCAGCTCAAGCAGCGCTTAGCTTCATGGGCATTTGGAATGATTTTATGGGACCGCTTATTTATTTAAGCTCCCCGCAGAAACAAACCATTCAAGTTCTCATTGCTTCTATGCAATCACAATATATGGGATCTTCTAACTATCCGGTAATCTTGGCGGCATCGATTATATCGATGGTTCCAGTCATTCTTGTATTCTTTTTCTGCCAACGCTACTTTATCGAGTCTATGGCGATTAGCGGCTTAAAAGGTTAGCGCATGAGATATTTTAACCTTACACAAATGAGGGCGACGAAGCTTGTCGCCTTCCTCGTTGTATGCATGGTAGTCATGTTAAGTGGCTGCAAGTCCACACCAGAAGAAAAAGCAGTCGTACTGTTGAAGGAGGATGCTAAATTGTATACAAATTCGTTGAAGCTGGAGCAAGAGTGGGAGGATTACGGGATCGGAGATCCTTTCATCATGCGTTACAACGGTAGGTTTTATTTGTATTGCAGTACAAAGGACTTTCGTCCGGGCATTAAAGCTTGGAGCTCCGAAAATTTAGTGGATTGGAAATATGAAGGACTAGTCACTGAAGACCCCATTACGACTGGGGCTTATGCACCTGAGGTCTTTTACTGGAATGGCAGCTTTTATTTATATACATCCCCGGCAGGCCAAGGGCATTATGTGCTGCAAAGCGACAGCCCAACGGGCCCTTTCGTCGTCAAAACCGAAAATCTCGGAAATTCTATCGATGGCTCTGTTTTTATTGACGATGACGGGAAATGGTATTTTACGAATGCAGGCACGCAAGGCATCGTTGCGCATGAAATGCCAGATCCATTAACGATTGATGTTGGCGTAACGACTAATGCATTTCTTGGACATTGGACAGAAGGTTCAATGATCTGGAAGAGAAATGGCCTTTACTATATGACGTATACGGGCAATCACGTATTTAGTAACGGTTATCGGGTGAACTACGCAGTATCCAAGGACGGGCCTTTCGGTGATTATACGATTCCTGCAAACAATCCGATCGTCATCAGCGTAAAGGATGAATTTAAAGGGCTTGGCCATAGTGCAACAGTGCTTGGGCCGAATATGGACTCTTATTATTTGACTTATCATAATCTGGTTGGACATTCTTCTGAAGGCCCGCCAGTACGTGAATTGAACATTGATCGACTTGCCTATAACGGTGATAAGCTGGTTGTTTTTGGTCCATCTCATGATCATATGCAGCCTGCGCCAGCAATGCCTACATTATATAGCTGGCTCACAGACGGCATTTCTTCAGAACAATGGGATGAATCATCATCCGCGGCTGAACAAAAGGTACTGAGTAAACTTTCGACGGAAGATGCGTTTATTGCGGAATACAACTTCAGATTGAATCTTTCGAACAGTGCAGTGGATAGCGGTACGATTGCAACTGTATTCTCTTATACAGATGAAGCTAATTATTCAGCAATCAAGTTGTGGCCAGGAAAACATGAGATTGGGTATGTAACGGTTCAAAATGGATCAGAGAAACAGCGTGCACAAGCACTGCTTCCTAATGAATTTGATTACTTGAAGCTGCATACGATTCGTGTCGAGCAGCGTGATGACACTGTTCTTGTCTTCTTCGACGGAATGAAAAAGATAGAGGAGCATACAGCTAAGCCGAGCAGCGGGAAAATTGGCTATATCGCCAATCAGTTGCAGCCAATTTATGAATATACAGCCTTTACGAATGAAGCAGGCGGCAGCAGTGATTTTGAGTCCTATAAGCCTGTGCCTGGGGCAATTGAGTCGGTTCATTATTTGAAGGAAGCTGATCGCGGCTTTCATTTGGAGCAGAAGCCATCCGAGACCAGTGATTTTAGGAAAGCAGACGGTGTACCGATTCGCAAGCTGGATGACGGCAGTTATTCCGTGAGCCTGCTGCAAGGCGGTGACTGGTTGAAATACAAGCTGAATGTGAAGGATCATGCGAAATACGGGATCGGCCTAACGCTTAAAAAGCCGGAGAAGGATGTTGTCTTGGAGTGGTCAATTAACGGCGGCGAAGCCGTGAAGACGAAGATCAAAACCGATGACCCAGCCTTTGTAGAAGGCACAGCGAAGCTTCGAATTGGAACAATCGAAATTGCGGCAGGTTTTCATGAGCTTAAGATAGAGCTGAAAGCTGGACCAGTGGAAATGCATTCATTTGAGCTGTTCGCTACAGACCTGCTGGATAAGGAGCAGCCGTTCCATTCATTATCCTCTCAAACGGGAATGGGGCTGTTTAGACAATCGGAGGATGATTATAGCGGCAGCGGCATAGATGATGACATGTTGTTTGCGGGCAGTGACAATTGGGACAATTATGAGCTGGCGTTTGATGTGCAGTTGAATGCAGAAACGGATATCGGAGGCGTTTTTGTTCGAGCTTCCAATGAATCCTACCATCCGGCTCAGGTTAGGGATGCAGTCATGGGCTATTACATCGGTATTTCTTCTTCGCAGCTGACTTTGAATCGGATGAACTATGATTCCAATTTAGTAGCTAGTGAAAGCGCAGAACTGGAAACCGGTAAAGCCTATTCGTTCAGAGTTGTTGCAAAAGACGGGAACATAAAAGTATTTCTGGGGGATGGCTCAACTCCAGTTATTAATTATACGGACCCTTATCCATTTTTGCATGGCAAGGTGGGCATTCGGTCAGAACGTTCAACAATGTTGTTCAACCATTTAATGATAAATCCGCTAAAAAAATAATATATAAGCATAAGCAATAGGACTGGAGTGGGAACATGATGGATGCAATACGAAATGAATATCCAAGACCGCAATTTGAGCGATCATCCTGGTTAAACCTGAACGGGGAATGGGAATTTGAGTATGACGACTCAAATGCAGGTTGTGATAATAAATGGTTCGAGAGAAAACAGTTTGATCGCAAGATTCAGGTGCCGTTTTGTTACCAAAGCGAGTTAAGCGGCATTAATGAAAAATCGTTTCACGATATCGTATGGTATCGTAAAAGTATTGAGGTTCCAACGGAGTATGCAGGGAAACGAATCATTCTCCATTTCGGTGCTGTTGATTATGAAGCAAAGGTATGGGTAAATGGACATTTAGTAGCAAGTCATGAGGGCGGCCACACCCCATTTCATGCGGATATTACTGCAGTGTTGAATGCAATAGGCCCCAATAGCATAGTCGTGCGTGCACAAGATTATAGTAAAGACGTCACGCTGCCTAGAGGGAAGCAGTATTGGAAGGAGCAGTCAGAGCAAGTTTTCTATACGCGAACGACTGGGATTTGGCAAACGGTTTGGATGGAGGCTGTTAATCAAGCGCATGTGAGCCGAGTGAGATTGACGCCGGATATCGATCATAATAAAATTCATATTCGCAGCTTTATTAAGGGAACGGAATTATATAATGGCTTGCGACTCAGCATTAAAATATCGTTTGAAGGTGAATTAATCGCTGAGGATGTTATTCGTGTTATGGAGCAGGAAGAGGAGGTCTCTATCAAGCTTCATGATTTTAATGATCATGGGCTTGGGCGCTGGTGGTCGCCGGAGAAGCCAAACTTGTATGACGTTGAATTTATGCTGCTTGATGGAGAACGAGAATTGGATCATGTCAAAAGCTATTTCGGCATGAGAAAGATATCGATTGAGGATGGCGTTATTTGCTTAAACAATCGTCCTTATTATATGAAGCTAATTTTGGATCAAGGTTATTTTCCAGGTGGTGTGCTAACAGCTCCAAGCGATGAAATGCTCCGTACGGATGTCGAGCTGACCAAGCAAATGGGATTCAATGGGGCGAGAAAACATCAAAAAATTGAAGACCCGCGTTATTTGTATTGGTGCGATAAGCTTGGACTGCTCGTTTGGGGCGAGATGGCCAATGCGTATCAATACTCCGAACAATACGTGACGCGTATCATGAATGAATGGCAGGAGGCTGTTCACCGTGATTACAATCATCCTTGTATCGTCGTGTGGGTTCCGCTTAATGAAAGCTGGGGAACGCCAAATATATTAATAGACAAAAGGCAGCAGCACCATGCCTCTACTCTTTATTATTTGACCAAATCTCTCGACGATACAAGACCTGTTATCTCAAACGATGGTTGGGAGCATGTGAAATCTGATATTTACACGGTTCATGATTATGAGAGCCAAGAAGAGATACTGGCAAGTAGATATGCAACGCCAGAAATGTCCGTCAAATGTGATCCTCAAGGCAGAAAAATACTTGTGCCTGGGTTCACTTATAATGGCGAGCCGGTGCAGCTATCGGAGTTCGGCGGTATTTCGTATATTAAGGATAATGAAGTAGGTTGGGGGTATTCTTCGGCTAGAGACGATCAGGATTTCTTGAACCGTTTAGTTGCCGTGATGCGTCCAATTATAGCGGCTGGCGGACTGCAAGGTTATTGTTATACGCAGTTAACGGATGTTGAGCAGGAGAAAAATGGATTGCTGTCCTTCGAGCGTGAACCAAAGCTTCCTATTGAAACCTATCGAGAGTTAAACAAAGGAATGGTCCCGGTTCTATAAGCGGCTTTCCAATTCTGCGAACTGCACTTAGCATAGCTAATGTACTTACCGAACATAATAGTCGAAACAAAGACTATGAACAGGTCAGGAGCATTGCGATATGTTTAAAGAAGCAGTATCTATAGTTGATCAGAAGGTAAAAGTGATTGAAAGCGATCATGGCACTATTTATTTAGTCGGTCCCATTCAACTTCCGGTGAAGCTTGATGAAGGCGAGGCAATTTTTCAATGGTATTGTTGGCTGCTCTGCAAAGAGCAGCTTGACGATGCGGAGCAAATCATCAAGAAGCTTTCGTCGATTAATTTAGCAGAAATGCAGCAATCAAGCGTGCTGGTGTATGGCGATTTCGAACAGGCAGATGAGGCGTGGATTCGAATGCACAGCATTTGTCATACGGGCGATATTTTTGGCAGCAAACGTTGTGATTGCGGTTATCAGCTGCATGAATCAATGCATATGATTGTGGAAAAGGGTACAGGCGCATTATTTTATTTGGCCAATCATGAAGGAAGAGGAATCGGTTTGTTCAGCAAAGCGATGGCTTATTTACTGCAAGAGAAGGGTTATGACACCGTAGAGGCAAATGAGGAGCTTGGCTTTGTTGATGACGCTCGCAGTTATAGTGATGCGATACTCGTATTGAAAGCACTTCGTGAGAAACCAGTGTCACTCATTACGAATAATCCGAAGAAGCTGGATGCATTGCAGGCGGCGGGGCTTGATGTGAAAAATCGTATTCCGCTGTGGGGAGATCGATCGGAGCATAATGAGAGGTACCTCGCGACAAAAGTAAATCGTTCGGGTCATTTTGCAGCAAGCGGTTGTCCTAATGAATAACTAAAGGTTGGAAAATTGGATAGGGCTGCCCCAATAGCACATAAATGCGCTAGCCGGACAGCCCTTGTTTGTATCATATATTTAACCGGACCTCTTCTTCTTATAAGAAAGGCCGTACTGGGTCCCCTTGTTAACAGCAAACAGCATGTGTACCAAGTTGTCTTAAACTCGCATCCTAAAACAACGAAAGCCCTACCTCTCTTCCGTCCTCGCGGCTCCGATGACCGCGCCAGTGTGAATCAGAAATACATCACGTAACAGGTTTGGAATTAACAGCAAAGAAATCAAAATCTGAGGAAAACATTGAATCTTACTGGGGATGTTATGGGGTTAAATATTATACATTCCCATTATCATACTACATATTATATTTAAATGCAACAACAAATACAGCGAATGACTTTTTCCTTTCTGGATACTCTAGAAATGGAAGGGGGAAGTAAAATGCCAAGTTGGATTGAAATTGTATTGCGAACGTTAGCGGCCATCACTATTTTATTTGCGCTTACGAAGGTTTTGGGAAAACGCCAAATTTCCCAGCTGTCGCTGTTCGAGTACATAACAGGTATATCCATCGGTAATATAGCCGCATATATCTCGCTTGATCTCGACAATTTATGGTTTTTGGGACTGGTATCATTAGCGGTTTGGGTTAGTGTGTCGGTCGGAATGGAATTTTTGACCATAAAAAGCAAGAAGGCTCGTGACTTTATTGACGGAAAAGGTACTGTGCTAATTAAAGATGGCCAGCTGCTCAAAGAAAGCTTGCACAAGGAACGGTTGACCTTGGATGAGATGCTCGAGCAATTGCGCAAAAAGGATGTATACCGTGTAGCCGACGTGGAGTTTGCTGTTATGGAATCAAGCGGTGAAGTCAATGTCCTGTTGAAGAAAGCCTATCAGCCTTTAACGCCGGATACGCTTGGCTGGCAGGTGCCGAATGAGCGAGAGGCAATGACCGTTTTGATGGATGGGGATATTCAGGATGAGGTGCTTACGAATTTAGGACATGACCGGCAATGGTTGCTGCATGAGCTGGAAAAGCGAAATGTGAAGGAATCAGAAGTGTTTTTTGCCCAAATTGACAGCAATGGCGAGCTGCTTATCGATACCGGCGAAGAAAGCAAGCAGCCGCAAAATAGTCAACAATCCAAACCCAAGGATCGTGTTATTATGTTGATTGAGCAGTTTGAGGCGGAGTTGATTCGACTTGAACGATTGTCTCGTAATGAAAGCGATCGACGCGTTTATCAGACTGCAATTGATCGCTTTCAAGCAAGCACAAAGTCTCTGCCTGATCAGCTGTTGAAACATTAGCCTATGTCCATCTAGCCGACCAAAGCTTCATTTCTTTTAAAATATGATGCAAGTCCTCGCCCTTAGGTGTCAGTGTGTATTCGACGGTAACGGGCACGGTTGGAAAAACCTTGCGTTCAAGCACGCCCTTATCCTCGAGATGACGGAGCGTGCTTGTTAATGCACGAGGACTAACCGCCGGAATTAGCCTCTGTATTTCTCCGAATCTTTTGGTGCCGCAAAACAGTTCTCTCAGCACTAAAAAAGCCCATTTGCCGCCGATCACATCTAATGTCTTCTCAATATTACATTCGATATGGAGCGGTTCCTTCGGAATGTAATTATGTGCACTCATCGACAATTCCCCTCTCTTCTATCTGCTACCAATAGTATAGTATGTATATATAAGATAATAAAGTGAAAAAACATTCACTACTTTAATAATAGAACGTTGTACTATAGACTACAGATGAAGAGCGGAGTAAATCGATTAAGAGGGGTGTTTTGGGATGAAGTATAGAAGACTTGGCAACAGCGGTTTAAAAGTAAGTGAAATTGGACTTGGAAGCTGGCTCACTTACGGCACGGCAACAGAAGCGGAAACCGCTAAGGAATGTATACATAAAGCTTATGACGCTGGCATTAATTTTTTTGATACTGCTAACGCTTACAATAATGGGGAAGCCGAAAAAGTTATGGGAGATGCCTTAAAAGGGTATACACGCAGCAGTTATGTTCTCGCAACCAAGCTGTTTTTCCCAATGGGTTCAGGACCAAATGATCGCGGACTTTCTAGAAAACATATCGTCGAGCAATGTGATGCGAGCTTGAAGCGTTTGGGTACTGATTATATAGATCTTTATCAATGCCACCGCTTTGATTCGGAAACGCCGGTTGAGGAGACTTTGCGGGCACTCGATGATTTGACGGCACAAGGGAAGGTGCTTTATGCAGGGGTCAGCGAGTGGACAGCTGCGCAAATTACGGATGCTGCAGCGATAGGGAAACGTCTTAACCTCCGGAAGCTTATTTCGAATCAACCGATTTACAATATGTTTGAGCGGTATATTGAACGGGGCGTTATCGAAGTTTGTGAGCAAGAAGGCATGGGGCAGGTTGTTTTCTCACCGCTTGCACAAGGGATTTTAACAGGTAAGTACAAGCCAGGCCAAGCCGTGCCGGCAGGCAGTCGTGCTGCAAATGATAAGACAAATGGCATCATTAACAGTTATTTGCGAGAAGATGTACTGCAGGTTGCAGAGAAACTGGAGCAGCTGGCTGCAACGATTGGAGCATCATTGTCACAATTTGCATTAGCATGGGTGCTTCGCCAGCCGAATGTGAGCTCAGCTATTATCGGTTCGAGCCGACCGGCTCAAATCGAAGAAAACATAAAGTCAGTAGACATTGAACTGTCAGATGAGCTGCTATCACAAACTGAAGCAATCTTGGCAGAAATCAGCGGCTTTGCTCCGATGCGTTAAAAAGCAAAATGATAGAAATAACAAAAAGGCTCTCCGTGAGAAGTGCCTTTTTGCTATATATATAATAGAAGCGATTTTTTTTTAATGATTCATTTGAGTCTCGGATGGGCTGTAGGTGCCTGGTTGTGTAATTGGAGAAGGCATATCCTTTCCGCCGGCAAAATGATATTTCACTACGGTATTGAATTTATCGATATGTGGCATTAAGGATCGACCTCCCCAAGCTTCCTTGGCAAAATCGTTGAAGTAATTTACGAACTCCATATTGGCTGAAATATGAACTTCTTGTACAGCTGGAGCCAGCTCGCGAACTCTAAGAGCGACAGTCTGCTTAAGTTCATCCGACAAATCATTAACATCATTTACTGAGAAATAGGAGTTGTACGGTGACACAAGGATCTTACTGTTGCCATACGGACTGCCCGTATCATGGTTATATACGCCATCACTAGTGCCTGTATTGTCTTGCTCGCTTTTACCGCCGGAATTGCGAGTGCCAACTGCGGTCCAATCAAGCATTAAACCGACATAAGCATTTTTGTCTGTGAGCATAACGATTGCGGAAGCCACGCCGTTTAGATCAGTTACTTTGCGTGAGATGACGGAGCTGTATTCAAAAAATGAATTATTATGCTGGTCAGCATTGTTCGTAGTCGGCCCATAAGCTCTGCCGCCGAGCATCTTCGGATCGTTAGCTTGACGGCTTCCATAATCGGTGTCGCTTTGCTGAGCATACTGTTTGTAGGCACAGCCGGCTGAAGTTGTTATCATGACTGCCGACAGCAGCAATGCGGCAATTCGTTTAACCATAAAGAACGGACCCCCATTCATACGATAATGGCTTTAGTTTTTGCCGCGGCTCCATAAATATACGTTTTTGCAAGCATACATAATTGACCATGGGTTTGGTGCACAATGTAGGATAGAGAGAATGCCATGCAGACGGGCTAAACAAGACAGTTTATCATGCGAAAAAACGCAGTAATGATGCGAATTTGACAGCTTTGAGAACAATTTGTGAACTCTCTGTGGAACATTGACAAATAGGGGCTTCAACTTTATATTTAATAAAGTGATTTAAGTTGCAGGAGTTGTAATAACATCTGTGAAACACGCAGCCAGCCGTATGCCACGTGAAAATTAGGCAGCTGCGAAAACGTCAAAAGTGGGGTTGATTAATGATGAAACGGTGGCGATTTGTAAAACGGCTTGCGCCGCTTATGGCCATGATGGTGCTAGTACTAGCGGCTTGCGGGCGGAGCGATTTGTCGACGCTGAATCCTCAGGGACCTGTAGCGGAAGAACAATTCGGGCTGATGAAGCTGGCAATTGGAATCATGTTGATCGTGATTGTTGCCGTATTTGCGATTTCTTTGTTTGTAATTATTCGTTTCCGCAGACGTCCGGGAGACAAAACAATTCCTAAGCAGGTGGAAGGAAATCATAAGCTTGAGATTATTTGGACAGTAATTCCAATCATCATGCTTATCATTTTGGGTGTTCCAACCGTTCAATCCGTATTTAATCTTGCTAAAGACTACAGCAAAGATCCGGAAGCGGTTCAGGTCATCGTTACTTCACACCAATACTGGTGGGAGTTTGAATACCCAGCTTACGGAATCAAGACAGCACAAGAGCTTATTATTCCAAAAGGTAAGACGATCTCCATCACAGCGAAATCCGCAGATGTGCTTCACTCATTCTGGATTCCATCGCTTGCTGGGAAAATCGATACCAACCCTGGTGCTAACGTAAATAAAATGTACTTCTCTGCACCAAAAGAAGGCGTTTACCTGGGTAAATGTGCTGAGCTTTGCGGACCTTCACATGGTTTGATGGACTTTAAAGTTAAATCAGTGGACGAGTCGTCATTTGATCGTTGGGTAGCTGCACTTAAAGAACCTGTAGCGCTTCCAAGCGATCCGGCAATTGCTAAAGCATTTGAAAGCAAATGTCTATCTTGCCACGCAGTGGGTGATTTGGGCGGACCTGCTTATCCTAACTTGACAGGTATCGGAAGCCGTGAGACTGTCGGGGGTATACTTGTTAACACCGATGATCCGCAATATTCCAATGAAGGTTCAGTATACGACAACTTGCACCGTTGGATCAAAAACCCGGACGAAGTTAAACCGGGCAACCAAATGGGTAAAATCGAAGATTTGACTGAACAAGAGATTGAAGGTATTGCTAAATACTTATCTGAATTGAAGCTTAACTACGAACAATAATTTATCGGTGATTGAAGGAGGTACCTACTTTGGCTCATGCGCATACGCATAAGGTCAAACGTTACAGCGGTCTGATGGACTGGCTGACTACGGTTGACCATAAAAAAATCGGAATATTGTATATGATTGCCGGCGGTTTTTTCTTCCTTGTCGGTGGTTTGGAAGCGATTTTGATTCGAGTTCAATTGTGGAAGCCGCTAAATAACTTTGTTAGCGCGGATACATATAATGAGCTTTTAACCATGCACGGAACGACGATGATCTTCCTTGCAGCGATGCCGCTTTTATTCGCCTTAATGAATGCGGTTATACCGCTTCAAATCGGCGCGCGCGACGTAGCTTTCCCTTTCGTTAACTCATTAGGCTTCTGGACATTCTTGTTCGGCGGTATTTTGCTTAACGTGAGCTGGTTTACTGGCGGCGCTCCAGATGCAGGCTGGACATCATATGCACCGCTCGCGGGGACGACTTATAACGGCGATCACGGCGTTGACTATTATGTACTAGGTTTGCAAATAGCTGGTATCGGAACACTTATCGGGGGTATTAACTTCCTCGTAACGATTATCAACATGCGTGCACCAGGCATGACGTTCATGCGTATGCCGATGTTCACATGGGCTGCGTTCATTACTTCGGCGCTAATCCTGTTCGCATTCCCTGCTTTGGCAGTTGGTTTAGCGGCACTCATGTTCGACAGATTGTTTGATGCAAATTTCTTTGATCCTTCTGGCGGCGGTAACGCGGTCCTATGGGAGCATATTTTCTGGATATTCGGGCATCCTGAGGTTTATATCCTCATCTTGCCGGCCTTCGGCGTTATTTCCGAGGTAATAAGTACATTCTCACGCAAGCGTTTGTTCGGTTACAGCTCGATGGTATTCGCTACAATCCTGATCGGCTTCTTGGGCTTCATGGTTTGGGCGCATCACATGTTCACGGTTGGTCTTGGACCAGTTGCGAATGCGCTGTTCTCCATTGCAACGATGCTTATCGCGGTTCCAACAGGTATCAAAATTTTCAACTGGCTATTTACGATGTGGGGCGGTTCCATTAAATTCACGACAGCTAACTTGTTCGCTGTCGGATTTATACCAACCTTCGTAATGGGCGGCGTTACCGGCGTCATGCTGGCAGCAGCACCTGCTGACTTCCAATATCATGATTCTTATTTTGTCGTAGCGCATTTCCACTATGTTATCGTAGGTGGTTTGGTACTGGGTATTTTCTCAGGCCTTCACTACTGGTGGCCAAAAATGTTCGGACGTATGCTGAATGAAACACTTGGTAAATTGACGTTCTGGACATTCTTTATTGGCTTCCACTTAACATTCTTTATTCAACATTTCCTTGGCTTGCTAGGTATGCCTCGTCGTATTTGGACATATCTCGACGGTCTTGGTTTCAACGAAATGAACATGATCAGTACAGTAGGCGCATTCTTGATGGGCTTTGGTACAATTTTCTTCTTGCTGAACGTTGTTATCACAGCTTTCAAACCACAAAATGCACCAGCTGATCCATGGGAAGACGGTCGTACTCTAGAGTGGACCATTCCATCTCCACCTCCTGAATACAACTTTGCTCAAACACCGCTTGTACGCGGCTATGATGCATACTGGAAAGAAAAAACGGACGGTCACAAGGGCATGACGCCTGCGGAGCCAATTGGTCCAATTCATATGCCTTCTCCTTCGATCCTGCCTTTCTTCATGGGATTTGGATTGTTTATCGCAGGTTTAGGTTTCATGTACGCTAAAGATTGGGGCAACTTGTTTGGATCATTCAAATCAGGTTATGCTCTCGGTATTGTTGGTTTGCTGATCTTGTTCGGTTGCATGTTCCTTCGTTCCGTAATCGATGATCACGGCTTCCACATTGAAGAAGAAGAAATCCTTAGAGATATGGGGGGTAAAGCATGAGTGCGCATTCGCATGTAGAGGGGCAATTGCCTCATGAGCCCGAAAAGGCGACCCTCGAGGGACGCAATAAAGTATTAGGCTTTTGGCTTTTCCTTGGCGGAGAAACTGTATTGTTCGGAACGTTGTTCTCAGCGTTCCTAGCACTACGGAATCAAGTCCTTGATGGACCGCCAGCACATGAATTGTTCCAGCTTCCACTCGTTGCGCTTGCGACAGCACTCTTGCTTACGTCAAGCTTAACAAGCGTGTTCGCTGTTCATGCGCTGCATACAAACAGAGTGAAGGCGTTAATTAACTGGCTGATTATTACGGTCATTCTTGGCGCAGGTTTCCTTGCTCTTGAAATTTACGAGTTCTGGCACTATGTACATGAAGGCCACGGCTTTACAACGAGCGCATTCAGCTCCTCGTTCTATACGCTGGTAGGCTTCCACGGAGCACACGTTGCTTTCGGTATTACATGGATCACATTGATTATTATTCAATTAGCAAGAAAAGGATTGACTGTAGTAACAGCACCTAAGGTATATGTAGCTGGTATGTACTGGCACTTTATCGATGTTGTATGGGTATTCATTTTCACCGTCGTTTACTTGATGGGAAAGGTGGTTTAATCCATGGCAAGCAATCATACAGCCACTGAGGAAAGCCCCAAGCGTCATAAGGTCGAAGGACCTAAGAAGCATATTATCGCGTTTATTTTCTCGATCTTGCTTACGTTCATCGCATTCGCGACTGTAATAAGCGGAGAAATCAACAAAGATTTTATCTACATCATTTTGATCGGCTTAGCGGTATTGCAAGTGTTCGTACAAATGGCATTCTGGATGCACATGAAAGACCGTGGTCATACTTTCGCAATTATTGGGATTTTGACTGGTGTATTCATCGTCTTCACATGTGTCATTATGGCTGAATACTGGGCTTGGTGGTAACCGATTTAACTATTGGAGGAGAGGAGGGTCCCTAGGCTTGGGTCCCTCCTCTTTTGTAAAAAAGCTAGCGTAATTGAAAGGAGTTTCCACGATGCTTGGCTTACAATATTTTCGCTTCGAGGAATTGTGGACCCCCATGTTTCTATTCGGAATGGCCGCAATCGTCATTCTATATTACTACTTAATTGGACCATGGCGTGAGAAGAATGCTCCTGAGGCTGATGCAGCGACAAAGCTTCAGAAGTTTATGTTTGTTTCGGCTGCTATTATGTTTTATATGGTTCACGGAGGACCTTTAAATCTATTAGGTCACCTTATGTTTACATTTCATATGGTCAATATGTCAGTATCTTATTTAGTTGTACCGCCGCTAGTATTGCTTGGAGTACCAAGCTTCTTATGGCGAAAAATATTCTCCGCTCCGTTTTGGAAAAAACTGAGCTTCATGATGCATCCTATTATTTGTCTTTTGTTGTTTAATATTTTGTTCTCGGTTTATCATGTCCCAATTGTCCATGACTATGTGATGACGCACTTCTCTGTGCATCGTCTTTATTATTTTATTTTGCTTGTAACGTCGTTTATGATGTGGTGGCAGATTGCCTCACCTGTTCCGGAGTGGAGCAGACTTAGCGATGTGAAGAGAATGGCTTATGTGTTTGCGAACGGCATGCTTCTGACACCAGCTTGTGCTTTAATTATTTTTGCCAAAACGTCTATGTATGCGATTTATAGCGATCCTAATGTTTGGGTTACAGCGATGGGGTACTGTGTATCGGGTGATCCGAGCCGTTTGCTGGAGAGCTTTAGCGGTCCGCAATTTTTTAATATTATGGACGTTGTTGAAGACCAGCAGCTTGGCGGAATCGTCATGAAGTTCGTGCAGGAAATTATGTACGGCATTATATTGGCGTATATATTCAAGCAATGGTTCAAGCGTGAGCATAAGGATGATGAATTGCCGAATACGAATACAGGAACAGCTTAATACCAATTATTTAACGAACATTAGGTGGGGTAAAAGTGGACAAATATAATATTGTACCGACAATCAGTACTTTCTTCATCGTGCTTAGTGCGGTGCTGGTAGCCGTAGGCTGGAGGCTCGCGATTAAGCGCAGGCTGGCGGAGCATCAGAAGGTTATGTTTTATGCAGCAGTATCAGCAACGATCTTCTTTATCGTATATGTATCGCGTTCGATATTCGTAGGAAATACAATCTGGGGCGGCCCAGACAGCTTAAAGCCTTACTATTTTGTCTTCTTATTGTTTCATATCGTGCTTGCTACAGTTGGCGGCGCATTCGGAATTACAACACTAACGCTTGGTTATAAGAAGAAATTTGCCAAGCATCGCAAATGGGGTAAAGTAACTTCAGTGGTTTGGTTTATTACAGCTATTACAGGCACAGCGGTGTACGTATTGCTGTATCTTATGTATCCAGGCGGCCATACGAAACCCGTTATTGATGCTATTTTCGGATAGAACGACAATGTATTAGCCATGTTTTCGAAAGAGACTACTCTTTTGAGAACATGGCTTTTTTATGTTTATGCAGAAGTGATTGGCTTGCAAATAGGGGGATTGCCATTGTGCAGGAGTATTTACCGTAGAAGGGAATTCTCCTCCGAAAATCTTTTTATGGGAGTACTTGACAACTGTGTATACACTGAATATACTGTGTATAAGGATATATACAGTATATTCGCTAAGCGATTGAAGGGAGCAAATGCTGTGGGGTTATGGAAGGGTGCATGGTATTTAGCGAAGCATGAGCTGGCTAAAGATCGATGGAAAAGTCTTTTTACATTATTTTTTATCGGATATCTATTGTTATTTACCGTTCCTTTAATGCGGGATGGCTTCATAGGGGAAAATGGCCCATTCGGAAACTGGTCACTCGATTTCATTTACCTTTCGATTCTGCCTGTTCTAGGGTTCATTGCTAATAAGACAATGATGCGTTCCTGGAAAGAGAATTCCTATACGCGGAAGATCGCACAATGGAGAACGCTGCCGATTTCATCGAAACAAATTGCACTAGGGAGAATCATTCAGCTGGGTATCGTATTGTTTGCTGCTCAACTTGTTTTCTTCCTATTGCAATTTATCATTGCAAGGAATATGGGCGTTGATATTTCAGCCTTAAGCTTCGTGTTATATGGAGCAAGCTGGTTTGGCTATTCACTGACAATGGGGATTGGTTATGTATACTGGGAATTGGGGCATTCAGGAAAAACATATTTTTTCTTCAACATCACTTATCTCGCTTTTCTGCTTATCTTTTCAATCAGTCTAGCCTTTTTGGATATTGGAAATATTGTTTCAAGTTCGCTGCATGCAATCGAGAACGGCAGTTGGTGGCTGCCAATCATAACCGTAACTATTGGTGTTGCTGCTGCGTTCCTCGGCGTTAAACGAATTGAAAATCGGCTGGAGAAAAGAACCTACAGAGCATAGATATTTGAGAATGGAAGAAGGTGAACCTCATGCGGCTGCCGATCCAAATTAATGAACAAAGTGCAGAGCCGCTTTATCATCAGATCGAAGTACAATTGCGAGCCTTAATCGTCAGCGGTCAACTTTCGGAAGGGATGCTGCTGCCATCGATACGCGAGCTTGCCCAAACCGTTAAGTGCAGCGTGATTACAGTAAAAAGAGTATATAACGATTTGGAAGCGGAAGGGCTGCTTCGAACAAGGCAAGGAACCGGCACCTATGTGGCACAGGTTGGTGATCAGGAACGTGACCGGCATCGTCTTGCTGCTGTTATTGAAGCGCTAGAGCTGGCAGTAGTGGCCGGCAAGCGGGTTCAGTGCACAGAGGAAGAGCTGCAGACGATGTTTAAAGAAGCGATGAGCAAGCATTTTGATTAAAGGATGGGACATATGATGAATGAGACGATGGCGATACAATTAGACGGCGTTGTGCAAAATCGTGCGAGCTTCAAACTAGGGCCGGTTCATATGAGTATTCCACAGGGTTACATTACTGCCATTGTTGGGCCGAACGGATGCGGTAAGAGCTCCACCTTTCGCTTAATGCTTGATTTGGATAAAGCGGATGAGGGCACCATTCAGCTGCTTGGAGAGCAAGTGGAGAATGGGCTCAGCACAGAGGTTAAAAAACGAATTGGTTACTTGCATGATCAATCCTCCTCGCATGAGGACAACATGAAGGGGACGGAGAAAGCTGAGTTTCATCGCTTCTGGTATGACAAATGGGATGTGAATCGTTATCGGGAGCTGCTTCGCATTCTTGAGGTCGATGATAATCAGCTGCTTGGCAAAATGTCGAAGGGGATGCGTCGCAAATTTGAATTTGCACTAGCCCTAACACATAATCCGGAGCTGCTCCTGCTCGACGAGCCTTCCTCGGGGCTTGATCCGCTTGCATGGAAAACAATGATTGAGGTGCTTCATCGGTACATGGATCGAGGAGACCGTACCATTCTTATGACCTCCCATATCATCGAAGAGGTGAAACGACTTGCTGATTTTATCATCTTTATGGCTCAAGGCAGAGTGCTTGGCATGTACGAGAAGGATGAGCTATTCAGCAGTTGGTTTACGTTATTTGTAAGTGGAGCGGATCTGACTCCGAAGAAAGCAGCGTTAATCCCAGGTCAAACTGTTGTAGAGCATGCAGGCGGAACGACCTATCGAATTGCGACAAATCAGGCTGCAGAAGCTGAAGCATGGTGTACTGAGGAAGGCTATCAGATTGTAAGCAGGCAGGCACTAGAGCTGGATGAGATTATGAATGCCTTGCTTACACAAGATAGATTAAATACAAGAATGAACTAATAGAGGGGAGTAATGAAATGAATCCATTAATAGTAGAAAAGGTAGTTAAGCAATACGGGGATAAAACAGCAGTTAACGAAATTAGCTTGGAGGTAAGCGAGGGCGAGATTTACGGCCTGCTCGGTGCCAACGGCGCCGGCAAAACAACGACGATGCGGATGGTGCTCGGCTTGATCTATCCGGACGAAGGGCGGATTCTCTACAACGGAAAGCCTTACAGCAATGAGCAGCTTAGCCTGCTCGGGTATTTGCCGGAGGAGCGCGGGCTCTATCCGAAGGTGAAGGTCAGCGATCAGATCATCTATCTGTCGCAGCTCAGAGGAATGTCGAAAGCGGATGCCGACCGCAACCTGAAGCAGTGGCTGGAGAGGTTCGAGGTGCCGGAATATTACAACAAGAAGGTCGAAGAGCTGTCGAAGGGGAACCAGCAGAAGATTCAGTTCATTGCAGCTGTCAACCACAAACCACGGATCGTCGTCATGGACGAAGCGTTCAGCGGACTTGACCCCGTCAACGTCGAATTATTGAAGTCGACGGTGAAGGAGCTGCGCGACTCCGGCTCGAGCATCCTATTCTCGACGCACCGGATGGAGCATGTCGAGGAGCTGTGCCGCAACATTACGATTTTGCATCGATCGAACACGGTCTTGAAGGGCAGTTTGAAGGAAATTAAAAAACAATTCCCGAGAGAACGTGTCATCCTTGGCGCTGACAAAGAAATTAGTGGACTCGATCGGCTGGCCGGCGTAACCGGAGTCACGCGCACGGAGCGCGGCTACGATATTGCCATCTCCTACGAAGCGGCGGGCGCAGACATTCTTCGTTTGGCGATGGAGCAGGCGAACGTGAATCATTTCGAAATCAAGGAACCGACGCTAAATGAAATCTTTATCCGAATGGTGGGTGATCGTCATGAATAGTTTCTGGACGGTAGTAGGGTTTACGATCCGGAATAAGGTCAAAGGCAAAGCTTTCGTCATTACTACGTTGATTATCGCGTTAATTATCAGCATCGGCATTAATCTTCCTTATATCATTGCACAGTTTGATAAAGGCGACAAAGTAACAAATATCGGCTATATCCAGTCGCAGAGCGAACAAGCGGCGAGCGGCACGACAACAGGCGACAGCTTGAAGGCATACTACGAGAAACAAGAAAATTCGAACATCGTGATGGTTCCTTTTGAGGACAAAGGCGATGCCTCGGCAAACGAGAAGCAGTTGAAAAAAGCAATCGATGAAGGGGAAATCAAAGGCTACCTTGAGTTCGGCGATATGACGGACAGCGGTTTCCCGGAAATGACTTACAAGTCCGAGAAGCTGATGGAATTCGGCATGACGGAATCACTGCAGGGAGCGCTTTTACAAATTCGCCAAACGAACGTGCTTCAGGATGCGGGCCTTTCCGCAGAGCAAATGGCGCAGCTATCGGCTCCGATCAAGATCGGCACCGTTCAGATTTATACCGGCGAAGGTTCGGGCAGTGGCAACACGGGCAGAACACCGGCGGAGCAAGGCGTCAACATGGGCGTCATCTATGTCATGATTATCTTCCTGTTCATGGCAATCATGACCTCCGGCAACATGATCGCGTCGGAGATTACGGCGGAGAAAAGCTCGCGTGTCATGGAAATCCTCATTACGAGCGTATCGCCGCTGAAGCAAATGTTCGGCAAAATATTCGGCATGTTCGTCGTCGTCATTGTGCAGGTCACATTCTACTTAGCCGTCATTTTGACGAACATATCCATGCCGCATAACAAAGGGGCATTAGGCAATCTCGACATCGACTTGTCGCTCGTCGATCCGATTCTGCTCATCTACGCGCTGCTGTTCTTCCTGACGGGCTTCTTCCTGTTCGCGACGCTGTACGCGGCGGTCGGTTCGATCGTAAGCCGGACGGAAGACCTGGGCCAAGCGGTCATGCCGCTGACATTCGTCTCTCTGGCGGGCTTCTACATCGCAATCTTCAGCATAAGCGCGCCAGACAGCATGCTCGTGAAGGTGACGTCGTACATTCCGGTCTTCTCGCCATTCGTCATGCTGCTCCGCCTTGGGCTGACGGACGTGCCGATGTGGCAGACGCTTCTCTCCTTCGGCATCCTGCTCGTCTCGATCTACGCGGCGGTCTACATCTCAGCTAAGATCTACCGCACCGGCGTACTCATGTACGGCAAGCGCCCTAGCTTGAAAGAAATCCGCAAGGCTATGAAGGCGTATAAGATTTAGGAGTAGTTCTTGGTTCCATCTGATTGCGGCTGCCTAAAATCGTTGGAAATTCCATCTGCTTTGAATTTACCTCATTACGGTATTCAAAAGTTATTGAAAAAACCCACATTCGGCCTATCTGGCTCGATTGTGGGTTTTTTGCTTAGTTAGATGAGGTCCTATCCAATCTCATTTTCATTTTCATTCTCTTTATAGATGGAGATCAACACGATTGCCTTATCTTCACCTATATTTCTTACTAAATGTGGTGTACAAGCATTCCAACTAAAGGAATCACCTTCTCCAAATTCAGCCTTATCTTCCCCTTGCTCCGCGTAAATTCTCCCTTTAATGACTATATGGACCTCCTCGCCTTCATGTGCATGAGGAGTATTGCCAGTCGCAGAACCAGGAGGAAACTCTATAATCATCATCCGTACGTTTTTTGTGGAACTCAAGTGTTCGACTTTTAGATTTTCTGAACCGCTTGTTGTGATTGTCCGTTCGTCTTTCCGAACAATTCTCATTCGCTCTTCTTTCTTTAGAAGCAAGTAGGCAAGTGGCACTTTAAGTGCTTGAGCTATACTTTCTAATGTTGAGATGGACGGTGAGGTCTTATTCGTTTCAACCTGACTCATAAATCCTTGAGACAGTCCGGTTGTTTCGCATATTTGAGCGATTGTGATATTCTTTCGCTTCCGGATCGCTCGTATAGTGGAGCCAATATCCATCTAATCACACCTCTAGAATATTTGTAATACTAAATTTAATTTTATATTATCAATATTTGTGTTGACAAGTCAATGTAAATCGTTTTAAATTACACCTATAGAAAATATATTTCTATTACTAATATTTTGGAGGTAAAAAGAATGAATAAAACAGCTTTTGTTTCCATTATCATGCGAGTGGTGTTGGGCATCATATTTATATTTCACGGAGTGGATAAGTTTCAGGGAATAAGCAATGTAGAAGCTTGGTTCAGTTCCATAGGCATTCCGGGAGTTTTAGCTTATGTTGTTGCAGCGATTGAACTTATCGGCGGTATATTGTTGATCTTGGGGTTGTTTACTCGTTATGTAGCAGGATTGTTTGTCATCATACTCATCGGTGCAATTATAACCGCGAAGTTATCGGCTGGACTTCTTGGTAACGGTCAAATGGCTGGTTATGAGCTGGATCTTGGATTCATCTTGGTCTCGTTGTATCTGGTTGTTGCCGATCGATCACCGTTCTCTGTTGACCGTTTTATTATGAGCAAGCGCAGTGAATAACTTACAGCATGGAGGAAACTAAGATGAATCCGAAATATCAATATGACGTTCACTTACCGGTTAAACTAGAGCAAGGAAAGAAATATCCGACGATCTTCACTTTCCATGGCAAAGGATCGAATGAACGAAATATGTTCAGTTTGGTTGCTCCATTGGCTGAAGATTTCATCATCATTGGGATTCGCGGTAATTTGCCGCTTGGTACGGGATTCCAATATTACGATTTGAAAAGCCTAGGAAACCCAATTCGAGAGATGTATGACCAAGCGGTTACAGATCTCGAAGCATTCATTCAATATGCGACTGAGGAGTATCCAATCGATCCTGACAAACGTTATTTGCTCGGCTTTAGCCAAGGCGCAATCCTGTCCATGACGCTTGCACTTACAATGGGAGATCAATTAAAGGGAATCGTAGCGTTGAACGGATATATTCCTGAGTTTGTGAAAACGGAGTATTCACTTCGAAGTGCTAAGGATGTTTCCATATTTGTCTCGCATGGAGAATTCGACTCCGTATTCCCGGTTCGTATCGGGCACGAGACAGCTGCCTATTTAAAAGACCAGACGGAGCGCTTAACTTTCAAACTATATCCGACCGACCACGGCGTATCCGAAGAGAACCAGCTTGATTTTATGAAGTGGATGAAGAAGGATGCCGAACTAAACATAAATAAGGAGTGAGATGATATGATGCCATCCTATTTTTTCGCGCACGGTGCACCTTCAATCGTGCTCGATGATAACGAATATACAAAGTTGCTTAAGCAATTTAAAGAGCACACGCCAAGACCAAAAGCTATCGTTCTCTTCTCCGCTCATTGGGAGGAATCGATACAGACGGTTAGCGCCGCAGAAACTTATGAAACCATTTATGATTTTGGCGGGTTCCAAGATGAGCTTTACCAGATGACTTATCCGGCACAAAGTGACCGATCGTTAGTAGATCAGATTCAAAACTTGTTTACAAAGCATGGTGTTGAGAACGTTCAAAATGAAAAAAGAGGTTTAGACCACGGGGCATGGGCTGTTCTAAAACTACTGTATCCGGATGCAGATATTCCGGTCGTAGCGCTATCCGTAAATCGTTATTTATCTAATGAAAGGCAGTATCAAATCGGCAAGGCATTAGCGGAACTCCGGGAGCAGGATGTTCTTATCATCGGAAGCGGTGGGACCGTTCATAATTTACGGAAATTGAACTGGCGGTCGGAGGGAATTGACGAGTGGGGGGAACAATTCGATAACTGGATTCAAAGTAAGCTGGAGTCATGGGATACCGAAGCCCTGTTTCAATACCGTGAGCTCGCTCCCCATGCCCAAGAGGCCGTACCGACAAATGAGCATTTCATTCCGCTTCTTCTCGCCATGGGAGCAGGTGACGTCAACCGCAACGCAAAACTTCTTCACCGCAGCTACCAATACGGTAACCTAAGCTTAAGCTGCTGGCAATTCAATTAAGATGAAATGAAAGAGGGCGGATCGGATGACATCCGCAATTAAGACGGCAGCGGAGAGAATAATAATATTTTCCATTGCCGCTGTGTATATTGCGTTGCAAGCGGCGCAGCTTGAGATGCTGGTCTTTCTGCTCGGTGGATTGGTGTTTACTGCAATCGCCTTGCTGTTGCCAAAACTGAAGGGGATGACGTTTTGGCTTACGATTTTCTTTGTGACTATTGGAGTTGTACTTCTTGCGCTTCAGAAAGCAAATGCTAGGATTTGGTTCGAGTCGGCTGGAATAAACGTGACCATTGTAACGCTTTTCCTATTCGCCCCGTTGTTCGGAATTCCAGTTCGTATTCCTGAATACGTTAAGGCCTTGAAGCGGTTTTACGAAGCTAACCTGCACAGCAAGGCCGCTCTATTCTTGGGAACGCAGCTGCTCACTCAAATTATGGGCGTATTTATCAACGTGGGTTCGATACCGGTTGTTTATCAAATGGTCTTTATTAAACCGCAGCCAGGGATGAGCCGTTTGCTTGCAAATGCGCTCAACCGAGGTTTTGCAGGAGCGATTCTCTGGTCACCTTATTTCGCTGCCATGACACTAGTGACTTCTACGCTAGGACTGTCCTGGTCGTCCGTCCTGCCCTATATGCTTGGACTCGCCATTCTTAGCCTCGGCATAAGCTGGGCAGTCGATTTTCGGGAATTGCGTGACGCTAGTCTAGATGAATTTGAAGAGGCAGTAGACAAAAAGGAGAACTCGAATTTTCCAGTTGGACTCGGCATGTATTTAATAGGCGCCATTATTGTCATCTTAACCATGGAACATATGATCAAGCTGCCAATGGTCTTATTAATCTGTATGGCTGCAGTAGCTTTCCCTTTGTTCTGGTGCATTATAAAGGGGACCATGAATATATACAGAGAAGGAATTATAAATCATATAACAATCACTTTGCCGGCTTTGCAGAAAGAGATTACGCTTTTTCTGGCCGCCGGCTTTTTCAGTGGAGCAATTGGGATTACGAACTTCGGCTCAAAGGTTCCGAATTTGCTTGAATTTGTTCCAATGCCGATTTCCTTCACATTCACGATATTAACCGTTCTATTGATTGCAAGCACTTCAATAATTGGTCTCCATCCGATCGTGCCAGTGACTATGCTCGCTGGAGCCATTGATCCCTTGAGCGTGCAAATCAGCCCAACTTATTTTGCGGTGCTGCTGCTTGGAAGCTGGGCTTTGTCTAATCCTATCTCGCCGGCTTCGGCTGTAAACAACTTGCTGTCCGGTTTACTAAAGAAATCAGTGTTTGAGATAGCTGCACCGAATTACAAGTTCGCCGGCTGTATGGCGCTCAGTTTGATCGTTTTTTTAATGGTTGTTGTGAGGTATTAGAACAAAAAACTAAAGAGTGGCTGTTGGCATTAGAAAATGTAAGGGCATTACATGTTGAATCGATCGAAAGAATAGTGTGAAAAAGATTTACACATAAATGAATAACGAATAGCGTATTCCCTTCTACTTGGCTCATTAAAATAGAAATCCGGTGTAAGCGATACACCGGATTTCATTACTGAGTGAGAGATTTTTATCTTTTCCAAGTGTCATATTGAGCTTGTTTTTCTTTGATGATGTCATCTACGCCAGCAGTTTTCAAACGCTCGAGGAATTTAGGCACGGCTGTAGTCGGGTCAATCGAACCAGAGCTGATAGCCGGGATCATCTCAGTCATAACGGAAGCTACGTTGGCAACTTGCGTTTTTACAGGAGTTGGGTCAAATACAAAGCCTGATAATGGCGAAACATCTGCTGTTTGATCATTTTCAAAAACGATTGACTGAGCTTTTCTCTTCATTTCGCCAGCTGCATTTTCGGCATGATCAGCACGGTTGAATGTTGGGCTGAAGGATTGACCGATTTGCCATTCATTCCAGTTGAAATTATATTTGCCTTCAATTTGAGTGAAGTCACCTTTTTCGTTGTAGGTGTAGTCAACGTCTTTTTCTCCTAATGTAATGAGTTTGTATAGATCATCATCAGTGTTTAGCAACTCAATTAATTGCAAAGCCTTTTCAACGTTTTTTGAACCTGAATTGATAGCAATAGCTGCATTGGAGGCAGCTCCAGCTGAAATCAATGTACGAGTAGTAGATACGGATAGAGCAGGGTAATCTTTGTATTCTGTCATGGACATAGCTTGCTCTTGACCTGGAAGATCGATGCTGTCAGGCCAGCCATAGTGCATCGCAAAAACAATTTTACCAGCTTTACGATCAGGAGTTGTATCTTTTACCGTTGCACCATCTTTGCGCACATAGCCTTTATTGAACCAGTCACGCATAATTTCTGCGTATTTAGCGAACTCAGGAGTTTCAAACTGGTTGATAACTTTGTCTGGCGCATTGAGATTGACCCAGCCAGGAGTTAGCAAATCACCTACAGGCTCCATATCCCAGTAAAGCGGCTCATTGGCAAAAAAACTATGATTAGCGCTAGTTTCAAATCCGATCATGTCAGGATGCTTAGCTAACGCTTCGCCAAGGAAAGGTCCTACCATTTCGAGAGCTTCTATGGTTGGCTTGCCTTTAACAGCTTTCCAGTCAAACCCCGTTTCTTTAAGAACATCTTCGCGGAAGATAAAGCCACTGCGCTTGGCAACGCCCCATTGCTGATAATTGACAACTGCATAAATACGATCATTTATTTTCACACCATCCCATAGACCTTGAGGGATGCGGGAAAACGTTTCAGGCGCATGTACAGGAAGAAGGTCAGTTAAGTCAGCATACGCTCCCTTTGAAGCGTTTCCAAAGTAATTAATTCCACCCCAGAATGCAGTGAAAGCAAGATCCCAGTCGTCGCCCGAATTGATCATCAGATTCATTTTATCTGCATAAGTACTGCCGTCTACAAGTACTAAATTCAATTTGGCATTGATTTTTTCAGCAATAATTTTATTAGCTTTGTTCATGATGCGGTCAAAGTCATTGACAGGGCTGTTCGACATATAGAAGTTAAGGGTAACGAGTTCTTCTTTTTCTTTTTCTTTTTCAGCATTTTTAGTATCAGGTGCTGGAGTCGTAGAATCGCCGTTAGCGTTTGGTGAAACCTTCGAGCAGCCAGACAGGATCATGGTGAGAAGCAGAGTTACGCTGATCAACAACATAGAAATTCTTTTCATTGATATCCCCCTAAAATCTAATTTTATTCTCAACTAGATTCTTGTAAAATTACTCTTTTACAGCACCTATTGTTAAGCCTTTTTCGAAATACTTCTGTAGAAAAGGATACAGTAATATAATCGGACCGATGGCAAGTACACAGGTCGCCATCCGTGCTCCTTCACTAGGAAGCATGCCGATAGCGGCTTCCATAGATTTAGATGCTGCTTCATTGGCTTGCAAATAGCCGATATTGTTCATTAAAGATTGCAGTAAATATTGCAATGTGTACAGCTTCGGCTTTTCGATATACAAGGCAGTGGTCGTCCAGTCATTCCAGTAGGAAATCGCTGTGAACAGACCGATAGTCGCCAGTGACGGTTTTGAAAGTGGAAGTGCAATACTGAAAAAAGTACGAATTTCACCTGAGCCGTCTATGCGTGCAGACTCGAACAAGGAACTAGGAATCGATTTGAAAAAGTTTTTCATAATGAGCACATTGATCGCTGACACAAGGAAGACGACAATGAGAACCCAGATGGTATTCTTAAGATGCAAATATCGTGTTATTAAAATGTAGGATGGAACAAGTCCGCCATTGAACAGCACGGGAAGGTACACGAATAAAGTGAGTGCATTTCGATAGGTAACTTCAGGTCGCGTCAACGAATAGGACAGCATCGAAGTAACAAGTAAATGCAGCAGCGTACCAACAACGGTTACAAAGATCGTTACTGCGTATGCATTGGCAATCGAGCCTGCTCCGCTAAATACGTATCGATAAGCTGAAATATCGAACACTTTGGGCCAAAAATTATATCCGTCGACCATAAGCGACTTTTCAGCTGTAAACGATATCGATACAACTAATAGCAGCGGAATGATACAGGCTAGTGCTGATACAATGAATATGAGATGAATCACGATTTTTGACACGTGAAAGTTTCTTGCTAAAATGAAAATCCCTCCCTTTCTCTACGCTGATCGATTAAAATAAGGCGCTGTCGGGGTCTGTTTTTTTAATAATATAGTTAGAAATCAGGACAAGAACGAGACCGATCACTGCCTGATATAGACCAATTGCAGACGACATGCCATAGTCGTTCAGCTTTTTCAGAGAGCGGAATACAAGGGTGTCTATAACATCTGTTGCACCATATAGTGCTCCTGAATCATTGGAAAGGGTATAGAATCCATTCCAGTCGCCCAATCCGCCATTGAACAACTTACCTACCCATAACAACATGAGGACGATAATTATTGGTTTCAGCAGCGGCAGTGTAACATATTTGACTTGCTGCCACTTCGAAGCGCCATCCAATTGAGCAGCTTCATAATAGTCCGTATTAATCCCCGCGATCGCTGCTACATACAATACCGAATAGTAACCGATATTCTTCCACAGATAGGCTAAGGGAAGAATATAGTGCCAATGTGAAGGCTCACTGTACCAGTAAATAGCTTCTCCACCATTTGATTCGATAACATTGTTGACAATACCTCGGTCTACACTAAGCATACCGAACACAATATACTGAACTACAATCCACGAAAGGAAAACTGGCAGCAATAAAGCACCTTTATAGGTGGCTGAGAGCTTTTTATTTTTCACTTCGCTCAATAGAATGGCCAATATTAGTGCACCGAGCGTAACGGTAACCATCTCTATGATATTGTAGAAAAGTGTATTGAACGTAACAATTTTCGCTGTTTCGGATTTAAAGAAAAATTCGAAGTTTTTGAACAGCGGATCCATCCATGCGCTTCCGAATATACCATCGCGTGCATTGTAATCTTTGAAGGCGATTATGACACCGCCCATTGGGATATAACACATGATTGCAATGAATAGTAGACCAGGTGACATCATTAAATAGAAAGGAAACTGTTTACGTACGCTGCGCAATGTTCTGTTATGAATTGATCTTGTAGTTAGTTTCATTGAGATCACCCCCTTCCTTGCAATTAATCTTTTACTTCCCTCATTGTATTTAGTGGTACTTTTATCCACAACAATCAAAACCATCATTCTCTTAGTTTTTCGACAGAAGGCATCTCTAAAAAATAATGAAATCTACAAAGAGCTTTAATCGTTGTGATGCTAAATGGATACTTATGCTATTATGATGATAATTGTAAATACATAGAAAATCGAAGTCGTATGAACTGGGGGATCACAATGAAGCTACCGAGGATATTGGAAAAAAACAGTACGAGCTTTTTTCGCAAATCATTCTTCTCCTTTCTGATTATTACGATCCTCATCACTGTATTGCTTACTGTTTTCTTGACCATTACTTATTTACGCACGAGTATCTCGATGATTAACCGCTTCAATCATGAGCTGATTGAACATTACAATTACAGTATTACCTACCTAGATGAGACTGCAAAAAAATTAGGAAATGCACTGTACAGCGATAAAGATATCATCCAATTTATTAATATGAAGAAAAATGATGAGATCGTGGCGATTTTAGCAAGCAAGGTCATTGACAAGCACTTTCTGACACTAAAAGATATCGATAGCGTTTATCTTTACAATGCGGGGGCGGATTTGTTTTATTCTTCAAGGAGCGGTGAACGCCAATCAGCCTCTACCTTCTCAGATCAAGCGATTGTAGCGCTGCTAACCGATAAAAATTTTATAGCGGCGTATCGTGGTCGGCCTATTGTGACATCTGTAGAAGAAGCAACGCAATCGGCCGATACATGTTCCTATATATTATTTGAACCGGGGGAGACTTTATCGGGCTTGAAAAACGCTATTGTCGTCAACATTCGCACGAAAGCGCTTACGGAATCTATTCAAGCGATCAATGGCAATAACCCTGAAACGAAATCTTCTTTTTTAGTCGTTGATTCAAACGGCTCTGTTCTAAGTAAGACGCTCACACCGGAGTTTGAGCATAATATGAGTGAAGTAGGCGGATTAAGCCAGCAAGCAAATGAACTAGTTGGAAGCAATAATCAGATCCGAGAAATTGGGGGTATCAGCTATTTGGTATCCAGCAGTAAAAGCAACGCAAACAATTGGTACATTATGGGCCTTACTCCTGTAAAAGAAACGTTTAAGGATGTAATTAAAGCATCAATGGTGTCTGCGGGTATCGTAATTGTTGTATTTATCATTTGCGCAATAATTTGTCTGTACTTGGCTCGCAGACTGAATCATCCGATTCAAACAATTACGAAAATTATTAACGGCGAAGCTTCTGAGAAAAACGATGTAGTCATTTCGAGAATGGAAGAATTTCAATTTATTTTGTCTGTATTCGAGTCTATGAAAGAGAGAAATCAACAGCTTGATAAAATAATCCATGAAGCAGGCTATGCGGTCAAACAAGACTTTCTTAATGCACTATTAAGTGATAGTACTACACACTCTATAGACCAAGTGCAGGAGAAACTACATGACATCAAACTGGATTATATCGCCACCAGTCAGTTGTGCATGTGTCTCATTAAAATCGATAATTACAGCCAATTTGTATCAGTGAATAGCCAGAAGGAACGATGGGCACTACGCTATGCTATTGTGAATATTGCAACAGAACTGGCAGCGGACTATGGTGTGTGCGAAATTTTCAGCAGTGAGCCCGATAAATTCGTAGTGATTATGGATTGTTCCACAGTAACCCAATATAAAGTGCTGCAGGAGAAAATAGAGCGTTACTTGCTCGAGGTACACAGTAATACACTTAAGTATCTTCGTATTTCTTTATCTATGGCGTATAGCACGATGTTTCAGGGGATTGAGCATTTACCTAGCATGTACAATAATATGAAGGGCTCCATTCTGTTGAAGATGCGCTATGGACATGGTTGTATTATTACTCCTTACATGATGGATGAAATCAACACGGATAATTTTCATATACCCGTCAAGAAAGAAGAGCAGTTGGTTGAGAAAGTACTCGAGGGCAATTATGAATCTGCTGCCGCAATCTATCAAAGTATTAGTCCAAAGTTATATCAATACACTTACGACGAAATTTTGTATTGCATTGTTCATTTGATTTACAGTGTTTACTCCAGTGTGCTAAGCAAGATGCCTGCAGTAAAGGATAGCCAGGAGTTAACTCTACAAAAGTTTTTGCGCGGGATTCAAAATGCAGAAGTGAGTACAGATATGGACAGCGTAATGGATTCATTTTTACAGAAGCTGTGTAATAAAGTGGAGGTTCTCAGGAACACTTCCAATAGTAATGACCATCTGATCCAACGTATTGTCGCAATTGTCGAGCAAGAATATTCCAACACAGAATTATGCCTGAGCTCTATCGCCGAAAAATTACGGTTATCATCTAACTATGTTGGCCATATATTCAAAACTGCACATGGGCAGTCTATTGCGCAGTATATTTTCGACACGCGAATGCAAAAACTGGACGAATATATGCGCAATACGCAGCTTCCTTTAACATCCATTATTGAAAAGGTGGGACTAGAGAGGAATAATTATTTTTACACGCGATTTAAAAAGCATTTTGGCATGTCCTTGAGTGATTACAGACTGCAGCTTGGGCAAGAGATAGATCATGAAAATGATATGCCATTTCAATATTAGCATCGTTCTGAAGAGCCTGATTCCATTGCGGATATTGGGCTTTTTTTTATTAACTTGAAAGTTATCAGATTGAATTCAGAGAAATGATATTAAATAGTAGTCGATTTGTATTACTTTTCGAAGAAATACAAACTTTTTATTATTTTCAAAATGGACGAACCTATTTAAGCTGATATTAACTAACAATAGAGATGGAGTGGAGCACAGGAATGAAAAAAATTACTGCTGTATTAATTGGAGCTGGACAAAGAGGGGGAGGTGCTTACGCTCCATATGCCTTGCAACATCCAGACGACATTCAATTCGTTGCCGTTGCGGATATCGATCCTGAGCGAAGAGAGCGATTCCAAAAAGACCATGGTGTTCTGAATGAGAATTGTTACTCGAACTGGGAGGATCTGCTTGCAGGGCCGAAGCTAGCCGATGCGATTCTCATCTGTACTCAGGATAAAATGCACTATGAGCCTGCGTTGAAAGCATTGGAGAAAGGGTACCATGTGCTAATGGAAAAGCCGATGTCACCCGATCCAAGAGAATGTATTGTCATGGGGGAATATGCTGAGAAATATAATCGGGTATTTTCGATATGTCATGTACTTAGGTATACGGACTTTTTTTCAACGATCAAGCAGATTATTACGGAGGGAAAAATCGGCAAACTCGTTTCAATTCAACATACTGAAAATGTAGAACATCGTCACCAAGCACATAGCTTTGTAAGAGGAAACTGGAGTGATTCAGAGGTTTCGAGTCCAATGATTCTGGCGAAAAGCTGCCATGACATGGATATATTACAATGGCTTGTTGATGCAGATTGTACTAAAGTTTCATCTTTCGGCTCATTAACTCATTTCCGCAAAGAAAGTGCGCCGGAAGGCGCGCCTAAGTACTGCTTAGACGGTTGCTCCGTGCAGGACAGTTGCCCTTATTATGCACCTAAAATGTATATTGAACGAGATGATTGGGTGGGTGAAGTGCTGCGCACGGTTGTTAGCAACGATACAAGTGATGAGGGAGTGCTTCGAGCACTGAAAAATGGGCAATATGGAAGATGCGTGTATCATTGCGATAACAATGTGGTCGATCATCAGGTAGTGAACATGGAATTTGCAAATGAAGTGACGGTTGCGTTCACAATGAGCGCATTTACTTATGAAGGCGGACGCTCGGTGAAGCTAATGGGCACTCATGGTCAGATCAGAGGCGATATGGAGAAGAATGTAATTGAAGTGACGAGCTTTGTTACTCGGGAGACGGAGACTATCACTTTGGATACGGACTTGGCAGGTCATGGCGGCGGTGATACAGGTATAATGAGAGATTTTGTACGTCTTGTTCGGAGTGATGGGAAGGAAGAAGGGCTTACAGGTGCAGGTGTTTCTGTAAAGAGTCATCTGATTGCTTTCGCCGCTGAAAAATCGCGTTTGGAAAGCCGAGTTATTTTGATGGAAGAATATATCAATGAATTAAAGAATAGTAACTGATTGTGACTTTCAGTCTGGCTTTGTTCCTGTGTGTGTCCTGCTTGTCTCCGAAAGCCGTGTTTGCAGAAAAGCCTTCCCTTCTTCTTTTAATGAAGAAGCCAATGATCAAAATCTCCGTTTTTTTATCAAAATGTCCACATAGTGCAAAATTAAGTCTCGTCAGTTCAAAGACTAATTTAGTTTGGGAGTTTATCATATCAGACAACACTATCATTTGTTGATTCGTGACGGGTAGAAGCTGATCTTAAATCAAATGATGAGTCAATTCATGATAGCGTTTGCTAACAAAAAAGTTAATCACTCAACTAAGGAAAAGAGGATTTAAATATGATCACAAACAAAACACCGCAATTAGGAAATACGGCACGCAGCTACGATCTTGTTCAAGGCTGGGCAAAGCTTCCTTCTCACTTGGAGTTTGGCTATACACATGGAATCGTCGTAGACCAACAGGATAATGTTTATGTCTTTCATACAGGAAAGCCCTCCATTTTCAAATTTGATCAGAACGGGGAGTTTCAAGCGGCTTGGGGCGAAGAGTTCGAGGGTGGCGCACACGGATTTTATCTTCATAAGGAGCAAAATAGCGAATACCTTTATATCACAGACACAGCTCGCGGTAATGTTGTGAAAATGGATTTGAGCGGAAAACACTTATTGACATTGGGAACACCTGATCGTCCTGATATTTATAACGAGGAGCTTAAATATGTCCCTACAGATGTAGCCGTTTCGGCAAATGGTGATATTTATGTATCCGATGGTTATGGACAAAGCTGGATTCATCAATATACAGCAGCAGGAGAATATATCCGTTCCTGGGGTGGGAAAGGTACGGAATTAGGACAGTTAAACTGCCCGCATGGTATTTCGATTGATATTCGTAGTGGGATAGAAGAAGTTTATGTAGCTGATCGTGGCAATCATCGGATTCAAGTCTTCACTCTACAGGGCGATTTCAAAAGAGCCATCGTCGATGACATGGATCAGCCCTGCAGCTTCTATTATCACGGGGACGATCTCTTCTTCCCAGACTTAAACAGTCGGATTACGATCTTCGACAAAAATGATCGGTTGATCTGTCATTTAGGTGAAGATCAGCAGGCTTACAAACAAGCAGGCTGGCCGAATTTGCCTAAGTCTTACTACAGGGATAATAAATTTAGTTCACCACATGGTATTTGTGTGGATTCCAAAGGTTCTGTCTATGTTGCGGAATGGATTTTCGATGGACGTATAACTAAGCTTACACTTGCATAATTTCGTGGTAAAGAATCTTCATTATTTAGGCATACAGGCTGATAAAGCATCTAAACTGTAATTAAATAATCTAGTCAATGGAGATGAGAACATGTCTGGAAATAAGGCAGTTGTTTATAGTAAGCCGGGAAGTGTTGAGGTACGAGACACCGCTTATCCAGACTTGGTATTGAAGGATGGACCGGGTGTCAATCCATTGAATGTAGGACGTAAATGTGAGCATGGGGTTATTCTGAAAGTGATTACAACGAATATTTGCGGAAGCGATCAGCACATGGTTAGAGGAAGGACAACGGCTCCATCTGGTCTTATCTTAGGCCATGAGATAACAGGTGAAGTTATTGAAGTAGGTCGTGATGTCGAGTTTATAAAAAAGGGTGACTTGGTCTCTGTTCCTTTTAATATTGCTTGTGGCCGTTGTCGAAGTTGTAAAGAACGTAATACAAATATATGTTTAAATGTCAATCCAGATCGTCCTGGTTCTGCTTATGGTTATGTGGATATGGGTGGATGGGTTGGCGGGCAATCCGAATATGTCATGGTTCCATACGCAGACTTTCAGTTATTGAAGTTCCCAGATAAAGAGAAAGCAATGGAAAAAATTCTGGATTTAACGATGCTCTCTGATATTTTCCCAACAGGTTATCATGGTGCGGTTAGTGCTGGAGTTCGCCCGGGTTCAACGGTATATGTTGCCGGTGCAGGTCCGGTAGGTCTTGCTGCAGCGCATTCTGCTCAATTGCTAGGGGCAGCGGTTGTTATCGTCGGTGATTTAAATGCAGAGCGTCTTGCCCAAGCGAAAAGCTTTGGTTGTGAGACGATTAATCTGCGTGAGAATGGTGATTTGGCTGGACAAATTGATCAAATTTTGGGATCTCCTGAAGTAGATTCGGCGATAGATTGTGTTGGTTTTGAAGCGCATGGGCATGGGGAGGGGCATGGCGAAGCGCCAGCAACGGTATTGAACTCCATTATGGAAGTTACTCGTGCAGGCGGCAGCTTAGGAATTCCGGGACTTTATGTTACAGGGGATCCAGGTGCTGTGGATGAGGATTCGAAAATTGGAACATTGAAAATTCGTTTTGGTCTCGGTTGGGCGAAGTCCCATACGTTTGTGACAGGCCAAACGCCAGTTATGAAATACAACAGAGAATTAATGATGGCGATCATGAGCGGACGTGCACAAATTGCTAAAGCCGTGAATGCCACACTTATCTCATTAAATGACGCTCCAAAAGCGTATCAAGATTTTGATCGCGGCGTTTCCCGGAAATTTGTTATAGATCCCCATGGCGTCGTTAAATAATATAGTTTTTATTCAGATTGGGAGTATGTCGAAGAAGCTTAGGTAGAACAAGTAGATGCTTTAACTCCAATATTTTGATAGGAACTTCTTGCACGCTCCGCTAGGGACGGGTGTAAGGAGTTCTTTTCCTTTTTCTTCCCCCTTTTATTCCCTTTCTGTCCTCTGAAAACGTGATCGGATAAACGCGAGGCACCTGATTTACCTCCTGAATGTGGGTCAGTACAGCACTGAATCACTTAGCACTGAAGAACAATATTTTTTATTCCAGTTATTGACGTATTTCCAATTGAGTGATAATATCTAGCTAAAGTTAAAAGCTTTAAACTTTCAAATAACTTGCAGTGGATTGAATAACAACTTGAAAAAACAAACCATTATTAGGACTTAATCATCAAACAGTTAGTCGCTCAATATGTGATCTCACGGTTTTAACATTTTTTTTAGCCTGAAAGTTAAATGCTTTAAACTTTTAACGAAAAAGGTGGAGATGTTAGGGTGATTAAAACAAAAGGTTTGAAATTGCTGGTGTTTGTGTTATTTGTCAGTGTCCTATTTCCTACTCATTCATTGGGAGTTCAAGCAAGCCAACAAGCACCGTTTGGGACCGAGATCATTGTGCGGACCGTTAACCAATTTAGAAATGTCGCTGACGTAACGGCATTCATTCAAAAAGCTGTTCAGTACAACGTCGATATTATTAGTATGAACGTAAAGCAGGATGAAGACGATGAGGTGCCTTCTGGTCATGTATTCTATGACAGTGCGATTGCCCCGATTGCCGCCGGCTATGAGAATTTCGACGCGCTTTCGCATGTGATCACGCAGGCGCATCAGTATGGTATCAAGGTTCGTGCATGGATTCCCCAGTTCCATGATCAGGCAGCATTTGTTAAGGATCCAAGCTGGCAAATGCACGCTTTCGTTGACGGTAATGTAGTCCCTTTTACAGGCTCGAATGGCAGTGAATATTTCGTCAACCCGATCCATCCCGATGTTCAAGCTTATCAGCGCTCGATAATTGAAGAGGTTGTAAGCAATTATGATATAGATGGCGTAGTACTCGATTGGTTGAGATTTGATGATTACAACATGGATGTAAGCAGCTACACGGTTAACCTATACGAGAGTATATACGGATATTCTCCGCTCGATATTAACTTTAATGTGGATTCTAATCGCAGGAATGAATGGAATGAATGGAGAACAGATCAAATCGGCGGCTATGTGCAGGACGTTCGTGAAGACATCGATCAGATAAAAGCAGATATGGAACTCGGTGTTTATATTTTGCCGCCGGAATTCACAGAGGTTGGTCAGAATGTTGCGAAGTTCAAGGATGCGATTGATTTTGTTGCACCGATGGCTTATTTTGATGATTGGGAATTTGATACGGAATGGGTCTATGGTGCCAATGGGATTTTGTCAGATACATCGTCGCTGGCTGGTTCTGGAGTAACGATTGTTCCAACACTGGATAACGATTGGACAGTGAATGAATATCAGGAGGTATATGGCGGTATTAGAGATCACTTTCCACAAGTGACTCATCTCTCCTTCTTCTCCTATGGAGCTTGGGATGAGAACGTGCTAAGCGATATTAATTCGCGTAGGACCTGGCCTGTTGCACAAGACTATGCAGCGAATATTCCAACGGAATGGAAGGCAAGAAATATTGGCTTTAAGCCAGGTAGTGCTAACTATAGCGGAGGGGTCTTCACATTGTCAGGCAACGCATCGGATATATGGGGCAATGAGGATCAATTAAACTACATCTATCAATCTCTGCAAGGGGATGGAGCGATTGTTGCTCGGGTTGCAGGAATGAATAATATGGATGGCTGGGCGAAAGCAGGTTTAATGATCCGTGAATCGCTTGCTGTGGATGCTAAACATGCGGACATGATCGTAACTCCTGTGAATGGAGCCGCATTTCAATACCGCGCAGCTAACCAAGGGAACACAGTCGATCATATTATAGCTGAAGCTCCTCCGTCGTGGTTAATGCTGGAGCGCAGCGGCAATCAGTTCACAGGCTCGATATCTACAGACGGGGAAAACTGGACCGCCGTGAGCAGCGCATCAATCGCAATGGGCAGCAATGTGTATATAGGTCTAGCACTGAGCAATTCGAGCAGCTCGGCCAATAGTCAAGCCATAATCGATCATGTCTCGCTTAGCGGCGCTTTGCCTGTACTGTGGAAAACCACGGATATTAACTCGACTACAGGAGCTGCCCATTTTCAGTCAGGAACTTATACTTTATCGAGCAGAGACACTGATATATGGGGGACCGCAGACAATATGCGATATGCTTATCTTCCGTTAACCGGTAATGGATCGATTATCGCTAAGGTTTCCAATATGACAAATATGAACGGATGGGCAAAAGCGGGAGTCATGATTCGTGAGACTTTGGGTGCAAATGCGAAGCATGTCGACATGCTTATCACCCCTAGCAATGGAGCATCGTTTCAATACAGGCATGCAGCCGGAGGCATAACAACGGACACCGTAACTGCCGCATCCTTGCCGCGCTGGGTTAAGCTCGAGCGAATAAACAATCAATTCATTGGCTATATCTCCTCCAACGGGGTCAGCTGGACAGAGGTTGGCAGACGCACGTTGACCATGAACAGCGAAGCTTACATTGGGCTTGCTCTAAGCAATCCAGGCAGTTCTACCTCCAATCAGGCATTGTTCAATGAGGTCAAGATTGTGCGTTAAGCAGCTATTTATAGGGTACACGACGCTTAGCATCCATCCAGGATTGACACAATGCTGGATGGATGCTAGCATCACATTGAAATTAAAAGGATTTAACTTTAATACTTACTAAAAGGAGAACAACATTACAGTGAATATACATGATGTGGCAAAAAAATCCGGTTTATCTGTTGTAACGGTTTCTCGAGTCATCAATAATGCACCGTCTGTTCGTGAAAAGAACAGGGAGAAGGTATTAAAGGCGATGGAAGAATTGAATTATCAGCCCAATTCCGCTGCCCAAAGCCTAATTCGAGGAAAGACCGGAATTATTGGCATGACCATTATGAATCTTAACGATTCTTTTTACGATAGAGTGATTAAGGCTGCTAATCGGAAATTAGCAGAGCAAGGATACTTTCTAACCTTGTCTATTTCGGAAAATGAGGGGGAAGGAGACACCAGCAATTTCTTATTTCAGAAGGACAGGGTGGATGGCATTATTGTCCTCTCCCCGATTGAAGAAGAAAGTTATATCGCCGAGTTGAAAAGAAAGAATATTCCTTTCGTTCTACTGGATAATCAAGAAGAGCATGAGGATGTATCGAGTGTGGTTGTAGACAATTATTTAGGTGGGTATGAGGCAACGAAGCACTTGATAGATCTAGGTCATACGGAGATTGCCCATATTGGGGGACCAACGCTGTTCTTGAGTGTTAAGGAGAGAAGAAGGGGGTACTTGCAAGCCTTGTCCGAAGCAGGCCTAACCCCATTTGCTATTGAGTATAGTCAGTTTACGGTAAGTGATGGTTACAAGGTAGCTAAGAAATGGATCAGAGATGACAGCCTGCCGACGGCCATATTCGCAGCAGATGACTTCATTGCACTTGGGGTTATCCATGCTCTAAGCGAAGAAGGGCTAAGTGTTCCTCATGATATTTCAGTCGTAGGTTATGATGATCAGGTGCTGGCTGCTGGGTTTTTCCCAAGATTAACGACTGTCAGGCAACCTGAAGCACAATTAGGCACTATCGGTGTTGAACTGCTCCTGAAGCATATTAACGGCACGATTCAGGAAACGACGATCACCAAGCTTACACCCCAATTATTAATTAGAGAATCAACGGCCTACTTGAGAAAAAATAACTCAATATAAATAGGAGTGACGATTTACTTGAAATATTATATGGGTATTGATGCAGGGGGAAGTAAAACCTATGCCCTCGTCGCTAATTCTGAAGGAACCATTCTGAGTGTAGGAAGAGGGGGAAACGGCAATCACCAAACAAATCGTGATCAAGCGGAAGATAGCCTGCGTAGTGCAGTCTCAGATGCATTAAGGCAAGCCCAATTAACCGTTGATCAAATCGAATTTGCTTGGTTTGGCTTAGCTGGTGCGGACAGAGAAAGCGACTATCGCATCTTAAGGCCAATCATTCAGAAGATGAATCTTCCGAATACAAATATTTCGTGTGATACAACAATAGCGCTTCGAGCAGGAACGAATCAGCCATTTGGTGTTGTTCTTATCTGTGGAACAGGGGTGAATTGCTCGGGAATGAACAGAAAAGGCGAATCCTTTCAATGCGGGGGATTCGGCTATATGTTCGGTGACTTTGGCGGAGGGCAAGATTTGAGTATAGAGGTATTCCGCAGCGTAATGCGTGCCTGGGAGGGAAGAGAGGAAGAAACGAGCTTATCGAATTTGCTAATAAATAAATTAGGGTATGGAAGCGTTGAGGCGTTAAGGGATAATTTCCTTGATTACTCCAACTATTTGCCTGTCGAAGTTGCAAAATTGTTGTTCGATGCCGTACAGCAAGGGGATGAAGTAGCTAGGCGTATCTTGATAAAGCAGGGCGAAGAATTGGGCTTAGCGGCCGCAGCAACCATCAATCGATTAGCCATGAACGAGGAGAAATTCGATATTGTCTTGGCAGGCAGTATATTGACACGCGGCGACCAGGACGGGCTGCTGCGGAGTATTATTGAAAGAAAGGCTAAGCAAGCAGCGCCGCGTTGTTCGATTACCCTTTTAAATACGGAGCCGGCGGTTGGCGCTCTCATTCTAGCCATGGAGAGCAGTAGTGAGGAGGTTTCACCCGATATTATGAATAACTTAACCGAATTTAAGCTAAAAAATATTCGAAATATTCAAAATGTTCAAAAAACGATGTAAAAAATAATCATAGTGAGTGGGAATTATCTGTCATCGTATCATGCCAACTATGCTCCTTATCAGGATTGATGCCATTGAATTTTTCGCATACTGAAAGCGGTTCCATTGCATTGTTAGAACTATTCCTATCGGAAGGATGAGCTGCTACAGCAGCAGGTAGCAGTGGTTCGAATTAGCAATACAAGAGATATTAAATACCTATGTTATCTGATTTATTTAATCTTGGCAAAGGAGCAAAAGGCGAATGAAAATCAACTCAAAGCCAACTAGACGCAGCCTATTTATGAAACAATGGGATCTTCAATCTATGGTATTACCCGGAATCATTTTCGTATTTGTATTCAGTTATATTCCGATGTATGGGGTGTTAATGGCTTTTCAGCAATATGACATTTTCGCGGGGATTTGGGATAGTCGGTGGGTGGGATGGACTAATTTTCGGCTATTTTTTAATGCTCCGGAATTTTTTAATGTGCTGCGCAACACGATAGCTATCAGTTTTTTAAAGCTTCTCATTTCTTTTCCAGCACCGATTATTTTGGCTCTCATGCTTAATGAGATTCGAAATATGGCGTTTAAGCGCATCATTCAAACGGTCAGTTACCTGCCTTATTTTTTATCCTGGGTCATCGTATCCGGCTTCGTCGTCTCATTGTTATCGGTTGATAACGGTACAGTGAACATTCTTCTCGCAAAACTGGATCTCATAGAGCATCCCATAAATTTTCTATCCATCCCTGAGTACTTCTGGTCGATTCTAGTAAGCGTCAACGTGTGGAAGGAGGTTGGGTTTGCAAGCATTGTATACCTAGCCGCCATTGCAGGAGTAGATCCGACGCTGTATGAAGCTGCATCTATTGATGGAGCAAGCCGATTTAAGCAAATGTATTTAGTGACACTTCCATGTATAACCCCGGTTATTATCATCTTCATGATTTTGGCCATTGGCGGGATCCTTAGTGCTGGATTTGAAGATATTCTATTGCTAGCCTCCAATCCAATTCTCAGAGAATATTCAGATGTCATAGATACCTATGTTTATCGAGTAGGCATTCAAAATTCAAGATTCTCTTACGCGACAGCTGTTGGTTTGTTCAAATCTATTATTAGTGTAGTTTTACTGCTAATAGCCAATAGAGTGGCACGCAGGGCGGGAGTTAGTCTTTGGTAATTCATTTTGCAATATAAAGGGGGGAATGCAAGCATGAGGCTTAGCACGGGCGATAAAGTATTTCAGACTTTGATATATGCAAGCCTGGTCATTTTGGGAATCGTGATGTTCTATCCTTTCTGGAACTCTCTAGTTATTTCCTTTAATGAAGGAAGAGATACGGCACTTGGCGGAGTTACAATCTGGCCGAGGGCATTTACACTTGAAAATTATAATGTTGTATTCAAGGATACTCGATTGTTGAATTCCTTCTGGATCTCGGTGATGCGTACAGTGATCGGCACGATTCTGTCCGTATTCGTTACGTCGCTGCTGGCATACGGGATGTCTAAGAGAGATTTACAGCTACGGAACTACTATATGATTTTCTTCATTGTAACGATGTTTTTCAGCGGCGGATTAATTCCTACCTTCCTGCTGGTGCGAAACCTTGGATTGATGAACACGTTCTGGGTCATGATTATTCCGGGATTGATCAGTGTGTATCATATGATCATTTTCCGTACCTTTTTCTCCGCGCTTCCCGATGGTCTGGAAGAATCAGCGAAGATCGATGGATGCAGCAATTACGGAATCTTCTTTCGAATTGTTGTGCCTATATCGGGTCCAATTATAGCTACCATCGGATTATTTACGGCGGTGGGTCATTGGAATGATTGGTTTACCGGAGCCATTTATATTTCCAAGGATGAGCTATTGCCCATTCAGACCTTATTAAGGCAAATTATGAATTCGAATATTATGACAGAAATGTCGTCCGGCAATGCAATCGCAATGGAACATATCAACAGAAACCGAAGCATAACGACAAAGTCTCTTCTGATGGCTACGATGATGGTTGCTACTATTCCCATAATTCTGACCTACCCTTTCCTGCAGAAATATTTTGTCAAAGGGGTATTGATCGGTTCGATAAAGGGATAGTCCCAATAAAAAAAAGAAGGTAGGGGAAAAAATGAATACAAGATTGAGATGGGTGTCGTTACTGATTGTCCTGATGGTTTTTCTGGCTGCTTGTTCAAACAACAACAATGGGGCGAAAGTATCGAACAACCCGGATAATTCCGGAGGAAACGACAGTCCAAAGCCGGTAACGTTTTCATTTTATGGTCATTATGATTGGTTAACTACGGCACCTTGGGCGGATAACGAAGCGACCAAATGGATTTTGGACAACAAGAAAGTTACCATTAAGCCGATTCAATCTGGCGGCGCATCGGTAGAGAAGCTGAACACGATGATTGTCTCTGACGATTTGCCAGATGTCATATTTACGGATCGCGGTGCGACAGTCGACCGCTTGGTTCAAGCACGAAAGCTTGTGGCGCTTGATGAGTATTACGATAAGTATCCCAATTTCAAAAAGTATGTGAAGGAATCTACGCTCAATCTACTTCGTTCCGAGGATGGAAAGATCTATCAAATTCCAAATTGGTATACATCGGGAACCTTTGGGAACGGCGGATGGATGGTAAACATAGAAATTTATAATGAACTTGGCAGACCGAAGCTGGAAACATTCGATGATCTATACAATTACTTAATTAAAGTCAGAGACACGTACCCAGATGTTGTACCGCTTGAAGTTGGGGAGAAAGGCGCCGGCTTGGAATTGTTGTACGGAGGCTTCAAAGAAGGTGTAACTAGCAAATTCATCGGCATGAGAGGTTATCCGGAAGGCGACAAGCTAGTCTCGATCTATGAGGACTCTGCATTTCAGGAAACGATGAAGTATATTAGCAAGCTATTCCGAGAGAGACTGATTACCCAAGATGCTATTACACAAACCCAGGATGCAGTCAAAGAAAAAGTAAACACTGGCCGAGTGGCTGTTATGATCGAATCGAATATTACAACTTACGGAGCAGAAGGGCATCGTGAATTGACTAAGGTCAAACCAGACGGTGGATACGAAATTATTTGGCCGATTCATAAAGCTGGATTGGACAAAAAGAATATTTTTGTGAGTGGATTCGAGAGCTTAGGATGGAATGTCAACGTAATTACGACCGAAGCCAAGGATCCCGAAGCAATCTTCGCTTATTATGACTGGCTTACAGGGCCTGAAGGACAGAAGGTTCTATTCTTCGGACCGCAAGGCCTTTATTGGGATGAGCAAAATGAGGATGGATCGCCAATTCCGAATGAAAACTATAAAAATGGGGACGTCAATAAGCGGTCGGAAACGATGAGAAAATTCGAAGATTTCAACTGGGCGGGCAACACGACCTTTATCGATAAAGCCAAGGTAAGCTTGGAGATGGCCTTGTCGGAGAAGCTAAGATCATGGGAGACGATAGCGCAAAGCTCTGTCACTTGGGCGACATCGAAGGACATTACCGAATTCGTCAATGTGGATCCGCTGCCTGATTCAGAGCTCGGCATTATCTCACAGCAGATATCTGATATTTTCACAGTAGCCTTTGCGAATATGGTGTTTGCTAAATCTGATGATGAGGTCGCATCCATCTTAGAGAAAACAGCAAATGACGCAGAAAAAGCAGGGCTGGAGCGGCTGCTCGAATTTAAAACGGAGAAATGGCAGGCGAATGTTAAGAAAATTAATGCCGAATATTGAGTGGAGCAAGGTGTAACCCAGATCTACAATAGGGGGGCCGGAGCATGAGTCATTTGAAATCATATAGGATCGCTGCATTAATGCTCATCTTTAGTATGTTATTCACTTCATTTAGCTTTGCAGCGGAGGCAGAATCGGAACGGGATATTGTCGATCATTGGGCTAATAAGGAATTAACAGAATGGATGGATAAGGGTTGGTTGAAAGGCTACGGGGATGGTTCAATTCAGCCGGATCAGCTTTTAACGAGAGCCGAATTTGTGGCGCTTGTTAATCGATCCTTTCAATTCACGAATGAATCGGAGCTGACCTTCCAGGATGTGCCTAAGCATAGTTGGTTTTATCAAGATGTTGCAAAGGCTGTCGCAGCGGGTTATATCAGCGGCAAGAGTGCAAAGAAATTCGCGCCGCGAGAGTTCATTACAAGGCAGCAAGCGGCTGTAGTTATAAGTCGGCTGCTTCAATTGCAAGTGGATAAAACAGCAGCGATGATGGAGTTTTCGGATAGTGAACAATTTGCTGAATGGGCCAAGGAAGCTATTAGTAATGTGGTCATTCAAGGTATAATGCGCGGCTATAATTCTGCAAACACATTTAAGCCTTTGAATCCATTGACACGTGCGGAGCTGGTGGTTATCCTGGACCGTTCGCTGCAAGTTAAATTAAGCCAACTTCCCATCAAACCGGAAAACGGGAATGTTGGTGGAAACGGCAATAGCGGCGTCAATAATGGAGGGAACGGCAACGGGGGAGTAACCTCGCCAGTTGAAGAAGAGAACACGCCGTTCAAAACCGAGATTACGGTACGAACGGTTAACCAGTTTCGGAGTGCAAGTGATGTAGCGGACTTTGTTGAGCAAGCCGTTAAGAACAATGTGGATATCATTAATATGAGTGTCAAGCAGGACGAAGACGATGAAGTGCCTTCAGGCCATGTATTCTACAACAGTGCGATCGCCCCTATAGCCGATGGCTATGAGAGCTTTGATGCTCTTTCGCAAGTGATTACGCAGGCGCATCAGAAGGGTATCGAGGTTCGTGCATGGATTCCTCAGTTCCATGATCAGGCAGCCTTTCATAAGGATCCTAGCTGGCAGATGCACGCTTTAGTAGATGGTAATGCAGTTCCTTATACTGGATCGAATGGCAGCGAGTATTTCGTCAACCCGATCCATCCCGATGTTCAAGCTTATGAGCGCTCGATTATTGAAGAGGTCGTAAGCAATTATGATATAGATGGCGTAGTTCTCGATTGGTTGAGATTCGATAATTACAATATGGATGTAAGCAGCTACACGGTTAACCTGTACGAGAGCATATACGGATATTCGCCGCTGGATATTAACTTTGATGAAGATTCTACTCGCAGGAATGAATGGAATGAATGGAGAACGGATCAAATCGGCGGCTATGTGCAGGATGTTCGTGAGGATATCGACCAGATTAAAGCGGGTATGGAGCTGGGCGTTTTCATTTTGCCTCCTGAATTCGTTGAGGTTGGCCAGAATGCTGCGAAGTTCAAGGATGCAGTAAATTTTGTCGCTCCGATGGCTTATTTCGATGATTGGGGATTTGATGAGGAATGGGTTTATGACGAGAACGGGATTTTATCCGATACATCGTTCCTTGTTGGTTCTGGAGTAGCGATCGTGCCGACGCTCGATGACAATTGGACGGATGACGAATATCAAGCGGTGTATGGCGGAATTCGAGAGAACTTTCCTGCTATTACACATCTCTCTTACTTTAATTATGGCGCTTGGGATTGGAATGTGCTTAAAGCAATCGATGCGAGAAGAGCTTGGCCAACTGCAGGCTGGGAGCCGCCTGTGGAGCATGATTATGATGCTGTTCTTCCACAGCCTTGGAAAGCTAGAAATATCGGGTTGAAGTCTGGCGATGCATCCTATAATGCGGCGGACGAGACATTCACGTTAACAGGAAGTTCAACCGATATTTGGGGAAATAATGATCTATTAAATTATATTTATAAGCCATGGCATGGGGATGGGGAGATTATAGCGCAAGTGACTGTGATGGAAGAAATGAGTGAGTGGGCCAAAGCAGGCTTGATGATTCGTGAGACGCTGGACGTGGACGCTAAGCATGTAGACATGATGGTTACGCCAGTTAATGGAGCCACCTTTCAATATCGGGAAAATGAAGGGGGAGGCACCGTCGATCAGACGATGGCTGGTAGTCCGCCATTGTGGCTTAAGCTGAATCGCAGCGGCAATGTATTTACCGGTTCAATTTCAAATAATGGAGTGGACTGGACGGTAGTCAGCAGTTTTGAAACGTTTATGAATGATGATGTCTATATCGGCTTGGCACTAAGCAATCCAGCTAGTACAAGTGATAATAAGGCAGTATACACTAATGTTCAGGTGATCGCCGGTGATGAAGGAAAGTAGCAAGAACCATGTTGTATAGATCGGAACTTCTTACACGCTCCGCTGGGAGCGGGTGTAAGAAGTTCTTTTCTTTTTTCTAGGTTTGAAATGGAACACTGGCGCTTTAGTCTGTCTTAATACTTATAAAATCTGATTAGGAGGATAATCCCTAAATCTCGAACTCTTATTCCCGAAGGAGCTGATCTTTATAATCTGTCGGGGATTTACCTGTAACGAGCTTAAATACTTTGGTGAAATAGTGCCGATCTGTATAACCTGTAATTTCAGAAATTTCTTTTAGAGGCATCTCTGGATGAATTCGCATGAGCTCCTTCGCTTTGTTAATGCGGAGAGTAGTTAAATATTCGACAAAGGTTTCTCCATGATGCTTGCGAAATAGATTTCCTAAATGGGTGCTCGAAATTTGAAATCGATCCATAATATGAGTCATTGAAATCGTTTCGCTCAAATTTGCGGATAAATAGTCGGAGATTTGTTCAATTAATCGGACTCCTTTGTTACTGGCGGGGTCATGGTCTTCAAATCGGAAAATATGCGATAGCAAGTTCCAGATATCCTCAGCAGCATTTGAATAGGAGTAGGCGGATTTAATGATTTCCTCCATTTCTTTCTCCGTTGAAATACTTGTGAGGGGTTCTAATGTGCGGAAATGCTTTTCTAACCATTGAACCATTTGCTTGCCATTTCTTTGTAAATAGAGGTTCGGACAGGAGTGCTCTTCCCACTGCTCAAACCAATGGAAGATCATTTTTTTTAACAGCTTCCAATCCTTTTTATCCACCGCAATAACAATTTTCTTCTCATCGATGCTGCTTAGGAGCAGATTGAGTTTTTCTAAAGCGGGTTGTTGCTCAGATAAAAAGATTGTCTTGGATTGTCCAATGACCAGTTGATGGTACAGCTCATCGTGAAGATGGTTTGCAACCTGGTGAAACTGTCTAATATCGTTAAAGCTTTGGCTAACGGCGATGGAAGGGTGACTGCCTGAACCGCCGATCATCAGAACAATTTCCTCAGCAAGTTGTTTAATCCGCTGGTCGCCGCATTGATATAATCCGAGGATAATAAATCCCCTTTTGAAATCATTTCTTGAAACGATCCAAGCCTTCTCGTTCTTTAGCAATAAAGGATTCGAAGATAGTTTGTTTTGGATTTCTTGCTCCGTCAGAGTGGGACAACGAGCTTTATCTTGTGAAAATGTAGGCTTATTAAAGCAAAACACATAATAGCTAGAGAATGGAAAGCACTTATGTAAAGTGGTTTGGATACTTCCCTCTATACTCTTGTTTTCGAGCAATTCATTTAATAAAGATTGCTGCTGAAGATAGGTATCCAAGCTAATGCGTGTATTCGTCTTATCTAATAATTGTTCAATGATTGTAGGATCAACCGGCTTGACGAGGTAGTCCTCCACATTGGCCCGAATGGCATCCCGGGCATATTCAAAGGAAGAGTAACCGCTCACGATTACGACGATGATATGAGGCCAATTTTGCCGAATGATGGCTGCAAACTCGATCCCGTTCATGAGCTGCATCTTGATGTCGGTAAAGATTAAATGGGGTTGAACGGTCGGTATGGCTTCCAGTGCCTGACTAGCGCTAATACATTGGGCGACAATCTGGGTCTGCTCTCTTTTGCTAAAGTCGCTGTTTTCAATTACTTCTTTAAGATGATCCATGTAGAAGGGTTCATCATCAACAATCATAATCCTCATGGCAGCCGCCTCCATTACATGATACGTTAGGGAACTAATGTTAAAGTTTGATGTAGCCATGGAAACATACATAGGCTCCGCAATCCTCGTTATTGCCGAAGGAGAATTGATATTGCTCCTTGAACATGAGCTGAAGTCTAGCAATCGTATTCACTAGGCCCATTCCTCCAATTGAAATAGGCTCGTTTAATGTTTGATTATTTTGAATGCGTTCAAGATAGCCTTGAATGTTGTGCTTCAACGTTTCCAAAGAAGCAGGGTCAAACCCGACACCATTATCACTGATTCGTATCTCCCACTTATTTCCGATTATTTTACCGATAATTTGAATTTTCAATTGCTTATCGCTATCCGATAAACCATGATGAATGGCGTTTTCTATAATAGGCTGAATCATTAATTTGGGAATTTGAATATTTAGAAGCCATTCAGGAACTTCTATATCATAATGTAGCCGGTGTTGATAGCGAGATTTTAATAGATCCAAATAATGCTGTGCGAATTCTAGCTCCTCACTTACGGTTGTGATCGACGAGCCGGAAGAAATCGAATATCGTAAGAATTGAGAAAGTTTTCTACTTGTGTCCGATACAGCCTTTTGCTGGCCTCTATCTGATAAAACGGTAATGACACCTAACATATTAAATAAAAAATGAGGATTGATATGAGCTTGAAGCACATCGAATTTAGCTTGCATTTGCAAGGTTCGGAATTGAACAGTCTCCTCAAGACTATCTTGTAAACGCTGGTTCAAGGCTAGAAAGGAACGGTTAATAATTTCGATTTCACCCATATGAAATTTATTTTCAATAAAGGCTTGATTGGTCTCACCTAAATTAATAGAATCAATCGCTTTTTTTAGCTTTTTAAGAGGATGCGTTAAAATTTTGGCGAGAATAAAGTAAACAAAAACCGAGATCGCAATAAGGAGTAGAACGCTTATGATCGTGACATTACGAAATAAGAGCAATGGCGCAAAAAGTTGCGACTTTGGAATAATGGCTACAATCGTTATGCCTGTTTTCTCAGAGGTCTGGTACATGAAAAAATCATCTATTCCCTGTTCATTAGTCATGAACCCGTTCCCTGCATTCCCATTGCCAACCAGCTTAAGGATAGAGGCTAGTTTGTTGGATGAGGGAGGTGTAGACGAATAAAGAACCTGGCCCGCTTGTACAATCATAATTTGTTTATCCTGCTTCGAATCTAATTCCTCTACATGCAATAAATCGGAGGCTTTGAATTGGATTTCAAGAAAACCAACGGGATGCGAGTCCCAGCTGATCTGACGCAGAAATGAAAAGACGGCTTCGGAATCTCGGGATAGCCATCTGTCCTTCTCCGAAAAATTCAATAAGGAAGAGCCCTTCGCAGCTTGAACATTCTTAAATCCATCATTCGCAAGGATGGTTTGCATAATATCTACGTCAGCTTCGTTAGTTGAGTAGAAATCACCTTTTGACGTAAACAAATTAATCCTATGAATCGTTTGATAGACGGCAGCATTCAAGTAAAGGGAGTTTTGAATGGCCTTTTCGGACTGTAACGTTTCGGTGGGACTCGTATTTTTGAGATAGGCGATAGAGCTTAAATATTGGACGGCAGTATAGCTGGAATTGTCACGATTAATATATAGCTGGGTGGTTACGTTGTTATTAATGGTGGAATAAACATCTAGAGCATTGGAGTAACCGCTTACAAGCTTGTCCACATTTTCTTTTAAATTGGTTTCAATATTATTTTTCAAATATACATACATCGGAGTGCTGATAATGAGTGCAATGACGATGAGGACAAGCGAATAAGTCACATATAATTTCGTTTGTAAATTTTTGAAAGACAGCATAGACGACCTCCCCGTTCAGTATAACACATTAAAAATGCAGCCTTGCCCAGTGTGAAATATTTCCCCTAGTACTTTCAAATTCGCCATTTACGATAAGAAGCAAAAAACATAACATTGGTTTTGTAAGCATTTACATCACAAACTTGGAGGAATGAACATGAGGGGTCTCACCACAAAGAGAACGCTGTTATGGATGGTAATGGTTCTTACCATGCTTGTTTTAGCAGCTTGTGCAGGAGCGAAGAATAACGGTAATGCAACGAATACGCCATCGGAGAGCACTGCTGCTCCAACTACAGAAAGTGCATCACCATCAGCACCGATAGAAAAGATTACTTTAAAGGCACTTATGCACACGAGTTGGTTGAAAGGCGGAATGGAAGCGGTTCTGAAGGACTCTGCAGAGAAAGCCGGAATCACTTTGGAGATTGAGAAACTTCCTGAGGGTGCAGATGGGGATAATTTAATCAAAACGCGGTTTGCAACAAACGATAAGCCAGATTTGTTGTTCTTCTATGGAGGCGTGAATGAGGGCTACGGGTTAGGAAAACCGGAAGAGCAGTTCGTCTCGCAGGAGGATCAGCCTTGGATGGCTAACTTCGACAAGAAGGTTTGGACAGGTGCATTCGACTCGGCTGGAACCTTTTACGCGGCTCCTTACGGTGGATCTAATTTGGCTGTCATGCTGTATAACAAAAAGGTGTTTGAGGGCTTGAACTTGCAAATTCCAACGACGATGGATGAGTTCTGGGCTGCTTCTGAAGTGATAAGCAAGGCAGGCAAAGTGCCGGTGTACTTGTCCGCCAAAGATGCTTGGACTTTGCAAATTCCAACCCATCAGTCCGGTGCGGCGCAGGTTGATCTTCAAGAAATAACAAACAAAGTGTTTTCTAATAAAGCTACATTTGCTAATTTTGATGCCAAAAGACAGGGTATGACCTTTCTGGAAGAAGTTGTAAATAAGAAGTATGTTAACAAAGATTATTTATCGGATACTTACGATAATGCACAGAAAGCATTGGCCAATGGGGATGCAGCTATGTATCCAATGGCTACATGGGTCATGACCGATATTGCGGCCAAATACCCTGAGCAAACGAAGGATATTGGAGCGTTCCTTATTCCTTTCAATGGCGAGGGCAAGGATGTTGCAGGAGTATATCCGCCAAACGCCATGTATGTCGTGAAAGGAAGCAATCAAGAGGCGGCTCAAAAGTTCGTCAACTACTTTGAATCCGTTGAGACTCAAAATATTTATTTCGGTGCAGAGGGCGGCATACCAGCCATCAAGGGAGTTACCAATACACTTCTGACACCTGCCGAGCTGGATGCACAGAAGTTTAGCGAGGAAGGAAAAGCGGGTCCAACCGGCGTTAATCCTAGCAATGGCATTCCAGCGTATGGCTACGGGGATTATCCAGCCTTCCTTCAGGATTTAGTAGCAGGCGCGAAAACTCCTGAGCAGGTGCAAGAAGCGGAACAGAAAGAATTAGTGAAGAACGCCAAAGCCAAGGATGATCCAAACTTCAAGTAAAGCTTGCTAGAAATAGTCGATAGGAAAAGCAAATTTGGAGAGTGTTTCTGAAATAAAGAAACCCTCTCTCTTTTTTGGAGGGCAACTAAATGCTGAAGCGTCATTACTACAGGTACTCTATGTTAGCTCCAGGTCTTTGTATCTTTTTAATCTTTTTCGTGTGGCCAGCCATTTCTAATTTTTTCTATGCCTTCACCAATTTAGACGCTACCTTTCATTACACGCGGCTCGTTGGGTTTGAAAATTTCATTTCCCTATTTGATGATTCGAGCAATTCCATTGCATTCAAAAATACGTTTATATTCACAGTGGTCACCACAGTCGGTAAAGTCGGACTTGGATTTATATTAGCTAACTTTGTAAATCAAAAGTTAAAAACGACAAACTTCTTGCGCTCTGCCCTTTTCTTTCCCGTTATCTTAAGCCCGATTGCTGTATCACTGGCATTTACAGCTCTATATCATCCAAGCCGCGGATTTATCAATGTGTTATTGGAGAAACTTCAGCTTGGTTTTCTAACCCAACAATGGCTTACAAATAGCCATATCGTGATGTATTCCATTTCCTTTGTTGAAATATGGAAGTGGACGGGATTAACGGTCATCTTGTTTCTGGCAGCACTTCAGACCATTCCGAAAGAGATGATTGAAGCCGCCAAGATTGACGGAGCAACAAATTGGGAGCAGAAGAGGCATATTATATTCCCGATGATTCTCCCCGTTGTGAATACCAACATTATTATTTCGCTCATTGGCGGATTAAAAGTATTCGATATTGTTTATGCGCTTACTGGAGGCGGTCCAGGGAATGCTTCTAGCGTAATTAACACAATGATCTACAAAAGTTTCTCGCAAGGAAGAAATGGGGAAGCGACTGCCGCTAGCTTGTTATTGTTTGTGATCATTCTCGTCCTTGTATCCATAACGAACAAATATCTAAATAAAGACAACAGAGGGTGAGTGGAATGCGAGTATTGCGTAAAACATTATGGGAAGCTCTATCTGTGTTCATTAGCTGTATCATCGCCATTCCTATCTACTTGGTCGTTGTGAACTCCTTCAAAACACAGGCGGAGGCTTCAGATTTAGGATTATCCTTCCCGACGAAATGGAACCTATGGCATAACTATTCAGATGTGTTCGTAAATGCCAAGATTCCACAGGCATTATGGAATACAACGATTTTAACCGTCATTAGTGTATTCTTTATCGTTATTTTCTGTTCACTGTCCGCTTATTTCATTCAACGGAGAGATAACCGGGTGAGCAGGCTGCTGCAAACGGTTATTATTGCCGGCTTAATATTGCCTTCCTCCATTATTACGACGTATATGCTGATGTTTGATTTGCATCTGGTTCGTACTTATTTAGGAGTGATTTTGCTTTATATTGCTGGGAATTATGCTTTTCTAACCTACGTATACATCGGTTTTTTTCATAGCATTCCAAGAGAATTGGATGAAGCCGCAATGATTGACGGAGTTAGCCCTTACGGCTTGTTTTGGAAGATTATTTTCCCATTGCTGAAGCCGGTAAGCGCCAGCGTCCTAATTATAGCATTTATGTCGGTATGGAATGACTTCACTACCCCGTTTTATTTCTTAAATACGGCGAGCCGCTTCACCTTAAGCTTGACCGTATACTTTTTCTTTGGTCAGCATTCCTCGGATTGGAATCTGGTTTTTGCTGACTTGGTTATGGTATCCGTGCCGGTCATTCTATTGTATCTATTCTTGCAAAAGTACATCGTTGAAGGCTTAACGGCAGGGGCAGTGAAAAGTTAAATGGGAGAGTGAGGTTTGCTAAATGTCAGTGCATAACGTGAAACAAACAGCGGAGTCACTCGTTTTTGTGGGGCAAGAACAGCAGCAGCTGCGATTCCACCCGATCGTCAAAGGAAGCTTGAGCTTAAGAACACATACGAATTCCGAGCATGTGGAGTCGGTTAGTTATAAAGAAGGAAAGGATTTTATTGTTGATTATGAAACTGGGCTGATTGCAAGAACGGTGGCAAGCAGCATACGGGATTGGGCTGACCATGTATTCTTTCAAAACCTGAACTTCGATCATCAGTTGTTTGAGGAATACAGTAATCGCAGTTTCACTGTATTTATAGACTACGAATATGAGAGGGAGCAACATCAACATCAATTAAATGCCGGATTGAGCATAGGGGCTAGTCCTTTATTAAAAAACACGATGAAAAAGCTTAATGCCGGACAAGAAGCTGTTTATGTGGTTTTTGGTGACAGCATTAGCGAAGGCGGAGAGGCAAGTGAGGATAGCTATACTTTTTATCAACGTTTTGCGCATCGGCTATCTGCTATAAGCTCGGGTGGAAACCTTCGTGTTGTTAATAAAGCAATAGGAGGAGAAACAAGCACGGGAGGCGCAGCCCGCATAGAGCAGGATATTGTGTCTAATAAGCCGGATTTGCTGACAATAGGCTACGGGATGAATGATCAGAATATTTTCGATGGCGAAGTAGCTGTGCCTTATGCTATTTACGAGAGTAATATTCGAACGATTATAGAATCTACGATGCGGAGCTGTGAAACAGATATTATGCTTGTTACGCCTTGCGAGCCAAATCCCTTGTGGAAATATACGAGTGGGCTGATGGATGGATACGCTGAAGTTCTTCGTCGCTTAGGGAAGGAATATGATATCGGCGTTGCAGATGTGAATGAGATTTGGAAACAAGAATTACGAGCAGGAAAAACGCCAGAGAGCCTTCTGCTCAACAATATTAATCATCCGAATGATTATGGGCATTGGCTTTATTATCAGGCATTCGAACATCTAATAGAAGGGTGATGCTGTCTTATGAAAGCTTTGCAAATTACAGGAGCGAATACGTATACCATCTTAGAATATGAAATTCCGGTACCTTTTGATGATCAGGTATTGGTAGAGATAAGGCTGGTGTCGACTTGTCCTCGCTGGGATATGAACATGATGGCTGGCCGCAATATGTTTAATTATAATGAATCTCCGGATTACCCATTACCCCCGGGGTTTCCGGGACATGAGCTGGCTGGTGTAGTCAAATCGGTGGGAAAAAGCGTGCGTACGCTGAATGTGGGGGACCGTGTGGCTGCCCTTGAGCATTTGGATGGTAATGGGGCTTATGCGCAGTATTTATGCTTCCGTGAAGAGGAGCTCATCAAACTGCCAGATCATATCTCTGATAAACAAGCAGTATCGCTTGAACTATTGAAATGTGTAGTAATTGGAATCATGCAATTTGGCGATCTGCGGGGTAAATCTATCGTCGTGTCCGGTCTTGGACCTGCGGGAATGCTGGCCATTCAGGTGGCGCGCCTATGGGGGGCTTCACGTGTTATCGGAGTAGATATTAATGAAACGCGAGTACGACAGGTTCGAGAGCTTGGACTTGGCGAGACTTGCCTTGTCGATGATCTGCAGGGTCAACAATTCGATTTAGGCTACGATTGTGTCGGGGCGGCCGCTTCTGTGCAAAATCTGATTGAGTACGTAGATGAACATATCGTTATATTTGGTGTTCTTCGCGGAGAAGTGAAGTATCCGGAACATCTATGGTACAAGGGAATGAAGCTGGAATCTTATAAATACCGCAATGTTGGTCCAAGGGATCATGAGCTGCTAATCGACCTGGTGGGAAATAAGAAATTAAACATGGAATGTTTGCAAACTCATCATTGTACGTTTGATCGGTATCAGGAAGCCGTTGATTTATTAAATAAGCAGGAAGCGATTAAGGTATATTTTTATCCACAAACCGATTTCGATATTTAAGTCCAATATACAAGGCGGAGGGGATCTGGCAATGAAAGGCTATGGTGTAGTATTCGTTGATAAAGGCAAGGTTGAATATCAAGAGGTAACCGTTCCTGAGCTAGAGAGTCGTGATATCGTCATCGACGTGGAGCATTCTTGGATTAGTATTGGAACGGAATCTTCCTTCCTTAAGGGTGAGCGAATTGCGGGAGAAGTCCCTTACATAGAAGGTGATGCTTTGCCTTTTCCACAGATCAACGGCTATCAAAAGGTCGGTAAAATTAGAGCGTTGGGTGATCAGGTGGAGGGCTTTCAAGCAGGTGAGCGCGTATTTGCCACGGTAAGCAAAGTAAAGGGGATGGCATTCAACGAGGGAGGCCATGTCAGCCCTGCAGTAACGGATGTTAGCCAAGTATGGAAAATTCCAGATGGGATGAGCCCTGTGGCGTTTGCCGGGCTTGTGCTTACACAAGTTGGCTATAATTGCGGCTCTCGGCCACCGGTGAAGGAAGGGGATAAGGCCATTGTCATTGGCGACGGTCTTGTCGGCCAATGGGCAGCTCAAACCTTAATCCACAGGGGGGCAAAGGTTACCGTGCTGGGTCGACATGAGAATCGGTTAGCGCTGCTTCCGGATAAAGCAGTCGCGATGAACACTTCCAAGAACGACGTAAGCGAGCAGCTTTCTTCGCTGTATCCCGATCTCTCCATTATTGTTGATACGGTAGGCTCGCTCACGGCGGTCTACGAATGTCTTCCCTACCTGCGTCATAATGGACATCTGGTTTCAGCGGGGTTCCTAGGGACGGATGGCAGAATTGATATACAATCTCTACGGGAGAAGGAAGTTACTCTTCACAATCCCTCGGGCTGGGATAATCAAAGAATGAATGAGACGATTCGCGGGATAGAAGAGGGCTGGCTTCAGACAGAAACACTCATTACGCATCAGTTTCCGGCGGATCAAGCAGTAGAAGCATGGAAGCTCATCCTGGATAAAAATCAACCCTGTTTGGGTGTGGTTTTGAACTGGGGTGAGTGATTCTATGGACGACTTATATGTAGAAGCTCCAAATATCGGCAACCGGTATCGTGAGGAACAAAAGCTTGAATACGAGCTCTTCATCGAGCGTATGCGTGCAGCCGGGGATCAGAATCGGGCGGAGTTCTTTCGTCCGGACACCTCATCGATAGATGCATTTGAAGCGGAGCTAGAACCCTATCGAGAGAAATTCAAAGCGATGCTAGGTTGGCCGCTGAGTGATCCCGCACTTGATTCATCCATTCCTAATGCTCGGGTTGAATTTGTTGCCCAGGATCGTTTAAGCAAAATTTATAGGGTTATCGTTGAAGGGGGATATGGTCTGACGACGTATGGCCTGTTATTTCTGCCGCTGTCGGAGGGGCCTTTTCCTCTCGTGATCTCACAGCATGGAGGAGAAGGCACGCCGGAGTTATGTTCCGGTTTATATGGTCCCACGAACTATCATGATATGACGCGGAGAGTACTCCAAAGGAGCATCGCTGTATTTGCGCCACAGCTCCTGCTCTGGAAGGAAGGGGAATATGGTTCTCCGTATGACAGACTGTCTATCGATAGACAATTAAAGCAGGTAGGCAGCTCGATTGCTGCGGTGGAAATCTATAAAATTCAGCGGAGCCTGGATTATTTATTATCACGGAATGATATCGCCGCTGACCAAGTCGGTATGATCGGTTTATCTTATGGCGGGTTTTATACCCTCTTTACAGCAGCAGCGGATACTCGTATTAAGGCAGTGTACTCATCGTGTTTTTTCAACGATCGCTTTAAGTATGATTGGTTTGATTTTACTTGGTTTAATGCTGGCAATACGTTTCTAGATGCAGAAGTAGCTGGATTAATTTGTCCACGATTTCTGCATATTGAGGTGGGCAAAAAGGATGAACTGTTCCACTATGCGCATGCGCGTAAAGAGCTGGACAAACTAGCTGAGCTTTATGGGCAGTTGAATATCATGCACCGATTGTCGAGAGAAGTATTTGATGGAGCTCATGAGCTGGACATAAACGATAGAGCAATGGAGTGGTTTTGCCAAGCGCTCCGAATGTGAAATATTCCCCCTGCGACTTTCGAATACTCCATTTACCGTATTGACTCGACATCATATCATCATTAATGTAAGCGCTTTAATATAAGGAGAGGGGTTTTAATCATGAGGAGCAAGAGGTTTAAAGCTTTAAAAAAGGGGATGACATGGACGATTGTCTTCCTCTTATTATTTTCAAGCTTACCGGTTATATCGAATGGGGCAGCATCTGACGAGAACACTTTAAGGGATGGTACCTCAGAGGCAGACGCTTACTTGTGGACAGAAGGGGAAGACTATTTATCTGTTTCTCCAGGGGGATATTATCGGAACGATGAATCGCAAGCAAGCGGAGGAAAGTTCCTCGCCTTGCATACGAATACGCCAGGCACATCTGCGACTGCAGAGTATGAAGTAGATATCCCTGAAACAGGAAACTACGATATATGGGTGCTGGCGACCGGCATGAGTCTTTGGATGTCTGCGTATAGCTGGAAGCTGGACGAGGGCTCGTATAATGCACCTCCCGTAGTTACGGAAGGGGCGATCTTCGTTTCAGAGGGCATGCCCTTTTATTGGCATAAACTAGATAGTACCGAACTGACTCAAGGACAGCATAATCTAGCATTTTTAACGAACGCTCCTCGGCAAGGGGCAAACGATAGTTTATATAATCAAGGGATCGATGCCATTGCCATCGTACCTGTTGACTGGGAATGGCATCCGAATGGTTTGAATAAACCGGCAGCTCCCGTTATACCTGAACAGCCAGTGGAAGAAGGGTACTCATGGACAGAAGGAGAAAATACTGATTCTGTACAGGGAGGTTATCATGGAACGGCTGATTCACTGGCAAGCGGTGGCACCTATCTCTTGCTTCAAACCAATACGCCGGCTACCGCGGCAACTGCGGAGTATCAAGTGGATATACCTCAAACAGGAAGCTACGACATCTGGGTGTTAGCAACTGGCATAAGCATTTGGATGTCCCCTTGGAGCTGGAAGCTGGACGAAGGTTCCAATGCAACCCCGCCTGTTATGACGGAGGGTTCCATATTTGTGGCTGAAGGTATGCCCTTCTACTGGCATAAATTAAGCAGCGCAGAGCTGAGCAAAGGACAGCATAACCTAGCGTTTTTAACCAATACGCCAAGGCAAGGAGCAAGCGATGGCTTATATAATCAAGGTATCGATGCAATCGCCGTTGTACCTGTCGGTTGGGGATGGCAGCCGAATGGTATAACTAAACCTTTTGATAAGGCAGCCGTTAAATATGAATACGTAACAGGCACGCTAGATAAATCGTTGGCGAATCGTGAAGAGCAAGTAGGAGTTACGGTTACGAATAAAGCCATAGCGCGAGTCAATGCAACCTTAAGCTTCTTCGTTGAATTAGTTTATGAGGGAGAAGTTGTATCACGAGCGGTTAAAGAGTTTAATAAAACATCTTGGGCGGCTGGCGAGGAGCATACGGAAACGATCCAGTTAACGGTCCCGTTTAATGCTCCAAAAGGAAAAAATGAAATCCGTACCGGCATTGTCGATAGTCATTACGATAATGCAGTTAATGGAGAGAAATCGGTTAAAGTAGGCAATTTGAACATTGAACAAGAAGATGCGAACACTGCGGTACCTGTGTTAGGGGCAACGATCTTTAACCTACAGCTGCAGCCGACCCATACAAGTACAAGATCATTTGCCGGGACGGTTGCTTATCGACTAAATCAAGCTGTAGATTTCGATACGACGGGGTATCTAAGCTTTTATAAAGGAGAAGTGCTTTGGTATGTTGCCGAGCTAGGTGCTATAAATACGTCGGCCCTCCAAGCCAATGTGGAAACCCAGGCACAGTTTAGTTTTACGTTGCCGGAAGGAATGCCAGCCGACAGCTATACCGTGGAATGGGGACTCCACAAATTAAAAGCAGAGCAGGTGACAGCAGGGCAAGTTGAAGTAACAGTCGCTGCGTCCAGTACGAATTACAAGCCCTTAACGCACGGTGCTTTTACCGATGGGAAGCTGGGGCAATCTCATTTCTGGTATGCTAACCAGTCGCATACGATGATTTGGGATGGCAAACCGTTCGTGCCGATCGGCGGTATGTTTACTTCGGATTATTTGCTCTTTTACTCCAAAACAGATGCTGCAGCCAATAAAGCTAATTGGGATAAGGATGTAGAAGTACTGCAATATATGAAGGCACATGGCGCAATGGATATGTATATCAACACGGCTGTCATGGAGGTTCCGGCATGGGCATGGCAGAAAATGCTGGATTACTTAGACCAGGAAGGATTTACTTACGGTCTGCAGGTTCAAGGAGCCCAAGGTTTGACCCTTTCTGCTTATATGCCGAGAGCCTATGAAGGAGCGGGTGTATTAAAGAAAGAGAATATCGTGGATAGCGGAGAAGTGACCTTAACGGTACCAACGTTTCAAATTCCAGGTTATGTGGATGCTTTGTCAGCGCTGTATGTGGTCATGAATCCGGCTACGGGCGAAGTTATTCAATCCGGCGAAGAGGCTATTCGCAAGGTGAATTCCGCTACGCTTGAGCTTCACGCAGATGTTGTTCTTCCGAGTACGAATAATGCGTCCTATACGGTTTATTTTACCCCTAAGGTTAAGTATTCTGGCCATACTCTGAGGAATATCTGGGATGCAGGAGATTCAATTATCAATAGTATGGTAGACACGCTTGGCAAGGTGACCTTGGGCCCCAATTTTAGATTGTTTGTCGATCCGGTTACGAACGAATCAGGAATATACAACAGCGACGAGGGTTACCTGTTCGACTCTCCCATCTACAGTGCTCAATTTGTGGATTGGTTAAAGCAGAAATACGCCACATTGAATGCTCTAAATGAGGCTTGGAAAATGAGCAGTCCCGTTGAATCTTATGAAACGGCGGCGCGTTTAGTGCCCATAGTTCGGGGAGAAGGATCGGCTGTGTGGAACAACCAATTGTATTTGGTTGACAAGGGTAACCCGGGTTCCACGTATGCGGCGGATGCTTATCACGGCATTTTATGGGATGATTTTGTCGATTTCAGAGAGGGCTCCTATAACGATTATTTAATGAAATTTGCAGATGCGATAAATAGTGTCGTTGACGTGCCCGTCGTGTTCAAACACGCTGGCACCACAAGGAAATACTTTATTAATGACAAGCAGACCGGAGGGTTCGCGGGCGTTGGGGGAGAAATTTACGGCGATACGGAATACTTGGTGAGAGAACGATCCGGGTATACCTTTTCGCTAATCGAGCAATCGGCACAAACCTTATGGTTTTTAACGACGGAAACGCAGCTGGACGAAAATATGGAACGTAAATATCAATCCGGCGAGAAGGGCTATCCGGACAAAGAAACGATGTTTAATCATTTTGATTCGGTATTGGAGGCAGGGAGCAAAGGCATTTATGATTTTCTCTTTAATTGCGATTACTTTACATCATGCCAAGAATCTTACGCTTATTATACAGCGAAACCGATCCAGTTCGATTGGCTCAAAGAATACAAGGATGCGATTCTAGCTCCTGATTCGCTAGCACATATTGAAACCTATCTGCCAGAAGTCTATTATGTATATCCTGCTGGCGAGACTTGGTGGATGTTGAATAGACGGAATGTCGTGCTACCAGGTAATGATTATCGGGGCGGAGCCACGCTTCAAACCTTTGATAATAAATGGGTTGTGCCTACTTTTGATCCTAATATAGCTACGAATGTATTAGTCGTCAGCTTAGAGGACGATCCAGCGACAACCCTGTACGGCGAAGATTTAATGGCTCAGGGAAGCCTAAAGGCTGGCAAACGAAATACCGTCTATATGGGCTACCGTAAAAACCTGGGAGCGTTGCCGGAGATTGATGCCTATTTTACGAATGAATTTACGGTATTGGAGAATGGAACAATGGTACAGGTACTTAATCCAAATGCGACAAGTACGACACAGGTGCTTTATAGTTCGGCGGATGGAAAGGCTTGGGGAATTAGGGATGGTAAGCTTTGGATTATTACGGATCCGAATTGGATTCAGAGCTTTAATGGGAATGAACCCAAAGGGCAAATCAAATATTTAGATCAATTAGACTTTTCAACAGACAGCAGTAATGGCGGTAATAATGGTTCTAGCGGAAGCAATGGAAATACGGCTAGAAGCATAGTGTCAGTAGAAAATGGTAAAGCGATAGTAAAGCTAGGCAATAACCTATCCGTCGTATCGATTCCATTAGCGCAAATTGGAGATCATCCTTTATCCGTAGTGGCGGGTTCGGTAATTGTTACTGTTGATCGAGAACTGCTTACTACTTGGAAAGGGCAGATCAATAATGAGGCAGGGGCAGCAATTGAAGTCGAGGTTAAGCCAGTGACCGAATCGGGAGACATTCGGACCGCCTCCCTAAATGCAGCTGCACAAATAACGATTGCAGGTCAGGTATATGAAATTAGCATGAAGTTAAAAAAGAAAGACGGCAGCGTGGTTGAAGTTAAAGGGGCAAAAGGCGGTGTAGAGATTACTTTACCCTATGATGCCAATGGTGTTGATGAGGAGCTTCTTGGGATTTACTACTATAACGAGCTGACTAAGGTTTGGGAGTATGTAGGTGGGAAGGTAAACAGCAGTGCCAAAACATTAACAGTTAAACTTCAGCATTTGAGCAAATATGCAGTTTTGGAATTCAAAAAGACGTTTAGCGATATGCTCACTACTCATTGGGCTTCAAGAACGATTCAAGTGTTGTCGGCTAAGCATATTGTGAACGGTGTGAATGATTCCATGTTCATGCCTTCAGGCAATACGACACGTGCGGAATTTGTTTCTCTCTTAGTTCGTGCTTTAAACCTCGAAGCCTCTCAGGATGAGCAGATGTTTAAGGATGTAAAAGAGGATGCATGGTATGCAGCAAGCGTGCAAGCCGCTGTGAAAGCGGGCTTTGTTTCTGGCATCAGTCTCGATTTATTTGCTCCGAATGCGCCTATAACTCGTGCGGAGATGACCGTACTAGTCGCAAGAGCGCTAGACATGAATAAGGATACAAACCTGAACGCTCAGTTTGCGGACTCCAAGGACATACCTATTTGGGCAATGCCTTCTGTGGCAGCACTAAATGAAGCGGGCCTCGTGCAGGGAAAAGGGAATAATATGTTCCATCCGAGATCTAATGCTACGAGAGCAGAGGCAGCACAGTTCATTCTAATAATAATTAATCATTTGAGTAAGTCTTAATGAAGTGATCGACTATATAAAAGGATTAATAAATACGAGCGAATTTTTCAAATCATAAAATGTGGGCAACGTTTATAGTTGAAACAAAAAGATCACCTAATACGGGTGATCTTTTTTTATTATTAGCGAGATGTTGTTCATATGAAAACCTTGTAGGCAACAATTTCAGGCGCTTCACAAGCTTGCCTCTCTTACTTCGACTTTGTATTCCGAAATCCCAGATCTCAAGTAAATAAAGGGATTTCAGCCGATAGATAATGAAAAAGGGATAGCATCACAAAAATGGAGGGTGCGCTTTCAGAGTGAAGGAATAGCAGCACAAAAAGTGGAGATTTCCGCATTCAGCTGTACATGTTACGTTAAGTTGGCAAGGCGTTGCTGAACAGAATGATAACATGCCAAAAGAAAGGGGGATTACTTTGAAGCAACATTCGCAGTCAGCGGATCTAGCTCCCATGCCTAAAATGCCGAAAGCAGGAGCAGGCTCGAGATGGATAAGATCCATGCGGAAGGAATTAAAACGCAATCGATTTCTTTATATGCTGCTAGTGCCAGTAGCCATCTATTTATTGCTATTTAAATACGCACCGATGGCTGGAGAAATCATTGCTTTCAAAAATTATCGATTATCCGATGGGATTTGGGGAAGCTCTTGGGTAGGATTCCAGCAGTTTGAGAAGTTGTTTGCTAGTCGCGAGTTTTATATCGTATTGAAAAATACGCTGCTGCTTAACCTGTACAGCTTGCTCTTTGCGTTTCCTGCTCCGATTCTGCTCGCAATCATGCTCAATGAAGTTCGGGTGGAGTGGTACAAACGAACATTGCAAAACTTGCTGTACATTCCTCATTTTATTTCGTGGATTGTCCTCGGAAGCATCATTATTGCACTGTTATCGCCATCTACAGGCATAGTGAATTATTTATTGCAGGCATTTGGAATAGAGCCAATCTATTTTATGGCAGATAAGCTATGGTGGCCGGTGACGTTCATTGTGTCGGGCATTTGGAAAGAAGCCGGATTTGGGACGATTCTTTACTTAGCTGCGATGGCCTCAATTGATCCAACATTGTATGAAGCGGCCAAAATTGACGGCGCCAATAAAATAAGACAGATCTGGCATGTGACACTGCCAGGCATTCGCAGTACGATTGCGATTCTTCTTATTTTGCAAGTAGGCAAAATGATGGACGTTGGTTTCGAGCAGGTCTATGCACTGCGGAATCCGGCGGTAACGAGTGTGGCTGAGGTTATCAGTACCTTCGTGTACACAAGGGGGATTGTCAACCTGCAGTACAGTTACACAACTGCATTAGGCTTATTCCAATCACTGATTGCGCTCATACTTATTGTATCTGTGAACCGAATCATTAAGGCGCTGGGAGAACGAGGATTGTGGTAAGGGATGAAAGGAGTGATGCAACCTGAAGCTTGGAAAACAAAGCGTTTTTTCGGTCATATTTCGCTGGCTTAACTACATCTTGCTGGCGCTGCTTGCTTACATGGCGTTATTTCCGTTTATTAACGTGATTGCTGTATCATTCAGCAGCAGCAGGGCAATCAATGCGGCGGAAATTTTTATGTGGCCGGTTGATTTCAATGTGGAAGCCTATCTAAAGCTGCTGAAAGACGGGCAATTAATCGTAGCGATGAAGAACACCATCATCATTACAGTCATCGGCACCGCGTTGAATATGATTTTTACGATCATTGCTGCCTATCCGCTCTCTAAAGCGAGATTAAAAGGCAGAAATGTTATGCTGATGGCTATTTTATTTACGATGCTGTTCAGCGGCGGATTGATTCCTAATTTTCTGCTAATCAATAGCATTGGACTTACCAATACGTATTGGGCACTTTGGCTGCCAGCACTTATAAGCGCTTACAATATGTTTGTAATGAAGTCGTTTCTGGAAGGGCTGCCTGACGAGATGGAAGAATCCGCTGCGATTGACGGTGCTGGTGATTTCACTATTTTATGGCGAATCATATTGCCTCTCTCCAAACCGGTCATCGCTGCATTAACATTGTTTTATGCCGTGGGCTGGTGGAATTCCTATATGAATGTCTTAATCTACATTCGAAGTACGGATAAAGTGTCATTGATGGTGAAGCTGTACCAGATGATCGATTTGGTAAGTCCAGAACTGCTGCGTGGAAGCGGTGAAGGTGTGTCGCAAATCTCGATTACGCCGGAAGGCATTCGGGCTGCAGCAGTCGTATTTGCTATCGTGCCGATTCTGTGTGTGTATCCATTTTTGCAAAAGCATTTTATTAAAGGCGTGCTGCTTGGTTCGATTAAAGGATAATGCACGGCATGAGCTGAATATCAAGGGTGCCAAGAATGCACATTTTGATATAAAAAAATTATTTTGTAGGAGGTCAAGTATGAAACAGAAGAGAATACAAAAAGGAAAAATGTTGCTTATGCTGGTTATGATCATGGCACTCTTGGCAACGGCGTGTTCCAACAGTGGGGAAAACAGCAGCTCTACGAATACAACGAACGAGGCCACTGACAAACCTGGCAACGAGTCTTCTACAGGCGAGAAAGATCCCTATGATGGGATGCCTAAGAAGGTCAGCATTTCCACGTTTGATAGAGGAGCAGTGTCAAGCGATGAGGGTACCTATGAGGAAAATCGCTGGGTAAAATGGATTCGTGAGCAATCGGGTATTGATGTAACGATCGTACCTGTACCGCGCAACCAAGCACAGGATGCGCTTAACGTATTGATTGCATCGAAACAAGCGCCGGACCTGCTGTGGGAATACGACAGGACATATATTGGCAAGCTGGTCACCCAAGGAGTTATTCAACCGATCGGTGATTATATTGAGAAATACAGCACGACCTACAAAAAGTATTTGGAAGAAAATCCGGATTTGTTGCCCTATATTACTTTCAATGGAGAAGTTTATGCGGCAGTGACGAAACGTGCGATTACCGGCATTGTAAACCATGGCATGTGGATAAGACAGGATTGGCTCGACGAATTGAAGCTTGAGAGGCCGACGACAGTTGAAGAGCTTGTTGCTGTAGCCAAAGCGATGAAAGAACGCTACCCAGACAGCACGCCAATAGTCGGTCATACGACATTCGATATTTACTCTGCTCTCTATGCGGCAATGAACAATCAATGGTATGTGGAAGATGGGAAAATGGTATATGGTGCAACTCTAGATCGTTTTGGTGAAACGATTGAACTGGAGAAGCAGCTGTATGATTTGGGACTTGTTGATCGTGAATATTTAACGGATAGCAATAATCAGCGTGCAACCCAGTTGTGGACAACAGGTAAAGCTGGAATCTATATGGGGCAATGGGGACTCGGTAATACCGATATTTTAACGAAGGATCTACTCATTAATGTGCCGGACGCCAAGCCTGAGCCATTGGAAGCGGTTGCTACTCCGCATGGCAAATATGGTACGTATCAGGAGGCTTCGCCGCTATTTTATGTCACTTTCAATAAGGATATGAAAAATCCGAAGGCCGCTATGGAGTATTTGGATTGGATTTTGGAGAAGGGCTGGTTCACACTCGTGAATGGAGAGGAAGGCGTCCATCATGAAATGGTAGGTGACGTTGCGAAACGTCTTGATCCGGATAAATTTACAAAAGAAGTTATTTATGCAGGGGAATACGCTGTATTGCGTGACGAGAGCGGTTTTAAAGCCGAGAATTTGCTTGTTCAAGCGGCCAGCGATGATTTGTCACAGCGCATTGCTAAGCTTGATATGGAATCGCTCGATATTGCGTTGAAAAATGAGTTCCGCCGCGATATTCCATATCAGCCAAGCTTTGATGAAATTAATGAAATCCGTTCAACACTGGATACCTTCATTAGGGAAACACGTGCTAATGCCGTAACCCAAGGAGACAAATATACAGGTCAATGGGCACTGGATCAGATTCGCAAGGAATGGAAACGCCTTGGCGGTGAGAAAGCAGAAGAGATTGCCCAGAAGTGGTATGAAGACAATAAAGCCAGCTTCTAGATTCTTTTAGATTCGAAGCATTTGCGCGATAAGATAAAAATGGAGGAGGAACAGAAATGAAGCTCGTACAAAATCGGCGGCTTGTAAAAGCGGTTGCAGTACTATCTATGCTGCTGTTCTTCCTCGTTTTTTCTTCTGCATTTTTGACATATTCCGTATTCAACCGACAGCTGGAGCGGCAGTTGACCAGTACGAACATGGAACTGCTAGGACAGCTGGATCAGAAGCTGGAGCTGTCGCTTAAGCATATTGATAAATCGGCAATTCAGCTGCTGAAGACGTCTGAGGTGGGACGGTTCTTCAATGATGAGCTGACCGATTTGGAGAGTAAGAACAATGCTTTCCGCGTATCCACTCTAATTACGAATGCGATTAATAGTATTGATTATCTCTTTTCCATCGATCTTTATTCCTATGGCAGGCAGCGGCTCGTTTCAGGAAATGTATTGACTGAACAGGATTATAAGCTGGATTTCTCATGGATTCCAGAATTTCAGCAGTATGATGGATACTTCAATTGGATGTCGACTCGCAAGGTACAGCTTAATCACTCGCAATATCCGGTATACCGCAATGTTGTAACGCTGGTACGCTCTTATCCGCTTATTCATTCGTCAGGTACGCGGGAAGGTGCGATCGCCGTAAATATTAAGGAGGATCTGCTGTACGGCTTGATTCGCAATACGGCTGCGATGGATAAAGGACAGACCTTTATTATGGATAGTGAAGGCGTTGTGGTGCTGCATGCAGACCAGAGCAAGCTGGGCAAGGACATTAGTGAATTTCCGTATATTAACCAAATATTGAATGCCTCGGAAACGAGCGGCCATTTCTCTGAGCAGGTTGAACGGACTGCATCCTCCGTTTTTTATGTGAAGTCAGACTATACGGGATGGAATATTGTTCGGGTAGTGCCAGAAGCGCAGTTTCTAAAGCCGCTTTATGCCATTCGCAATGGCCTGCTTATTCTTGCCATTGTATTGTTTGTGGTGGCGACGGCATCGGCAGCGATGGTAGGCCGCTGGATTTTCAAGCCAGTTAATCGTTTTATTCAGGCGATGACTCGGCATTTGACAATTCATCCGAAGGAAGGAACAACAAGGAAATACACGGATGAATTTCAATATTTCGAATCGACGGTACAGCATATTTTGCAAGATCGGGAAGAGCTGCATAAGCAGGTGATTGAGAGCAAGCCGCTTATCAAATGGCAGCTGCTCACTGAATTGCTTTCTGAGAAACGCAAAAATATTGCAGTGCTACAGCCTTATATGGATATGCTTGGCATTAGTTTGTATCTAGAGCATTATGTCGTCATGAGCATTGAATTTGACAACAAGCATGAAATTGCTTCGCCGCGGGATTTGCAGCTTTATGCCTATGCGCTCTGCAATGTAGCAGAGGAGCTGATGAATGCAGAGAGCCGCGGCATTGCAGTGGAAGTGAGCATTGGCAAATGCGCTGTCATTATGAGCTTCGGTGATCAAGATGATCCGCAGCGCCATATGATGCGGGCGGTCGCAGTAGCTGATTTAATGAAGGATTTCGTTCAGGAGTATTTTAACCGCACGATTACGATTGGCATTGGAGATATTGTTGAAACGGTGAACGAAATTCATCGCTCCTATAAGCAATCGCTTGAGGCGCTGAGCTATAAGCTCGTAATGGGGAGCAATTCAATTATTACGAAAGAGGATGTGTTCAGTGAGCAATCCCCGCAATTTTACCGATTATTTGCGATGACAGATGGGATTGTCGCTTCGGTTAAGGTATCAGATACAGACAAGATGAAGCTGCAAGTACACAGATGGTTCGAATCGTTCACCGAGCATGTCGTGCCGCCGGAAATGATTATGCAGCTGATTGTACAATGCCTGATGAAGGCCGCGACAGCCACTGTTGAAATTGGCGTTGACCCCGAGGGGATTTTGCCGGAGCAGTACATGGTTGAAATGTTGAACCAGTATGAGCAGCTGCACCATCTTGAGGCCTTTACGATACAATCACTCTCGAGCTTCATCGAACGAATTAAGGAAAAGCGAAGCAGCAGGGAACGAAATGATGTCATTGACAATGTGATGCTCTATATTCAAAAACATTATATGCGCAGCGACCTGTCGCTTAATTTGCTCGCGAGCGAATTTCATTTGAGCGTATCTCATCTCAGCAAGCTGTTTAAAGAACAGCAGGAATGCAATTTTATCGATTATTTGATGGAGACGCGCATGAACAAGGCTAAGCAGCTGCTGAAGGATACGGAAGAGAAAATACGCGATATTGCGGAAGGCGTAGGCTATACAAATGTGAATAGCTTTGTGAGATTATTCAAGAAAATAACAGGGCTAACGCCTACGGAATTCAGAGAGCGGGCGCGGAGAGAACAAGATGGAGAGGTTTGAACTATAGAGGAGAGGAAGGGTGCAGCATGATCATTCGCAAGTTGAAGGATCCTTTAACGAATATCGCTATTCAGGCTGTTGGAAACCCTGGTACGGATACCGGCCAAAACTATTTTACAGCACAAACCTGGATGGCAGACAGCCGCAATATTATGGTCTGTACAGACATAGATGAGAGCTTTAAAGGGCGTTATGTTCTTTTTGATATAGAGACGGGTGCGGTTGAAACAATGATAGAAAACCTCAGCTGGGGATGCGGTGTTGTATCGTCAAATGATTATTTCTATTATTATGTCGGATCTGCGATTTATGAGTTTAATCTGCATACGATGCTGTCTCGCAACATATGCAGAATGGAGGTTGGGACTGAGGTGTATGGTCCGCTCTCCATCACAAATGACGGAAAGAAAATAGGAACTTACTGGAAACACGGCGAGGAATGGGTAGTCGGGATTGTTGAGGTCCTCACAGGTGAGGTCTCTGTTGTTGCTGCACCGGGGTTTAAAGAGCCCTACCCTATTGCGAATCATTCGATGATTAATCCTCGTTATGATCAGCTTGTTTTTTTTGCCCATGAGGGCAGGACAGACCATATTGCAGATCGTATCTACGTTGCTGATACAACGACGCGTGAGATACGTAATATTTTTCGCCAGCAGCGGCTGGATACAGGTGAGCATGTGGAATATGTGGGGCACGAGATGTGGGCAGCAGATGGGGAGTATCTGTATTTCGTCAAGTATCCGCAAAGCCCGCTAAAACCAACAGGAGTATATCGGGTAGAAAAAACGGGCAAAGATCATGAACTTATCAATGGCGACTACAGGTACTGGCATGTAGCGCCGAGTCCAGATGGGCGTTTTGCCGTTGCGGATACGTTTGAAGAGGGAATGAAGATAAGCAAAATCGTCCTCATCAATTTGGAGAAGCGAACCTCCAAGCTGCTGTGCGAGCTGCCTCTATGGAGAGATCATCCCGGACATCCCCACCCCATGTTCAGTCCCGATAGTAAAAAGGTGTCGTTTACTTTTGCAGATGAGGATCAGCACTTATGGATTGGCATCATTGACATTGATCAATTAACTGAGGAGAACTGATATGACAGGGCAGATTGCAGAGGCGATGAGCAAAATCTACAGTTATATGACCGATGATCATCAGGGAAATTGGGGCATGGATATGAATCAGTGGGACTGGGTTCCTGGTGTCGGTATCATCTCAATTCTGGATTATGGTGAGAAGTCAGGGCAAGAAGAAACGATCCAGTACGTAGAAAAATGGGTAGAGCAGAATAAGCATAAGGGCGATGCTCTGAAAGTAATTAATGCAATGGCGCCTTTTGCCGTATTTCCTTCCTTATATCGCCGCTCCGGAGAGGCTTGGCTACTCGCCAAGTCGCAGGAAATTGCACAGTGGATGATGAATGAAGCGCCGCGCACACGCGAGCGGGCTTTCGAGCACACCGTTACGGAGGATGTCGAGTTCCGTGAACAGGTTTGGGCAGATACGGTATTTATGGCTGTCTTATTTCTAGCTAGGCTGGCGAGAACGACGGGTGATAAGCAGTTGGCTACGGAGGCACTAGAGCAGACCATGCTTCACTTGCAGCTGCTGCAGGATTCGAATTCGGGATTGTTATTTCACGGCTGGAACTGTGAGGCAGGCAACCACTTATCAGCGGTTCGTTGGGCTCGCGCCAATGCATGGATCGTTATGAGCATACCCGAGATTGTGAGTGAAATCAGCGGGTTAGCAGCCATACCAACAGAGCTTAATAAACGATATTCCACTCTTGCCGCTGCACTACGCTCTTGTCAGGCTGCAGACGGGCTGTGGCATACGGTGCTGGATCGCACGGATACGTATAAAGAAACCTCGGCAAGTGCTGGAATTGCATGCGGTTTTCTCAGAGGGGTCAACACAGGTATGCTTGACGCCTCATTTCTGGAGCCGGCTGAGCGAACGCTATCTGAAGTGTTGTCGCTAATTAATTCTAATGGTGAAGTTGCAGGTGTCTCGGGCGGAACACCTATTATGCCATCCGTGGACGCTTATAATCAGATTCCGATCTATCCGACACTTTATGGGCAAGGCTTAACTTTACAGCTGTTGACAGAATTTAAGCTTTTGCTGACTTCTGAGCAAGCAAACGAAGATAACTTGATTACAGGTGAGGGATGAAATGAACATAGTGGACTATTCCAATAATTCATTCAATAACAGAAACAAGTTGATTGAGCTGATTGATTCCCTAGACTCCCAGTACAATTCAGAAAACCGTTTACTTAGGTCACCCTTCAGTAGTCCCGGCTATCATACGACCATTAAACAGGCTGATTTTATCCATTCAACACGGAGTTCGCTCAGCTATGCGCTGGGTCTGCTGGATACAGGGAAAGAACATTATGAGCAGCGTGCTTTCGATATCATTGAGCAAATCGTTTCCTTGCAGGATACAGATCGGAGCCGCAATACGTTCGGTATCTGGTCTTGGTTTTATGAGGAGCCGCTTGATCAAATGGCCCCTCCTGATTGGAACTGGGCTGACTTTTGCGGCAAGCTGCTTGTGCTGATCATTTCAAGGCACGACGCAAGGCTGCCAGAGACGCTGCGGCAGTCGGTGAAACAAGCTATTTGTAATGCCTGTGACGCGATTATCATTCGGAATGTTGGACCGCATTACACTAACATTGCGATTATGGGCGCATTCGTTACGCTCATCGCTGGTGAATTGTTCGAGCGGCAGGATTATGCAAAATACGGTTTGGAACGACTGGAAAAGCTGCATAGCTATACAATGCCTCGGCAGGCGTTCCAAGAATATAATAGTCCGACGTACACTTATGTTGCTATTTTGGAGCTGTCTGCTATTGTAACGGAAACGAGCAATGATTATGCAAAGCAGCTTGGAAACGACTTGCTGAACATCGCATGGAAAAGTGTAGCGGATCATTTTCATGCCGGTACAAGGCAGTGGTCCGGTCCGCACAGCCGTTGTTACAAAACGCTGCTTACCCCTCAAAGCAAAGCTTTTCTACAATTAGCAACCAAAGGAAAGCTGGCTTTTTATACGGAGGATGAACTTCCTTATTATGAAGATTGGTATAAATGCGGCGCTGTATGTCCAGAGCAATATGTAGAAAGTTTCCTTGCGCTCGGTCAGCGGACGATAAGGGAATGCTTCGGGATCAATGGGAACGGTAAAGAGAAGTGGGCAACTACTTATATGACGCCGACCTATACACTTGGCAGCTTCAACAAAGAGATTATGTGGAACCAGACAAGGACTTTGCTCGCCTATGTTGATAATGGTGGCGAGGCGACTTACTTGCATCTGCGTGCGCTGCACGATGGTTATGATTATTGTTCTGCTATTTTTCATGGGGAGCAGCGGGAGAACCATCTGTTGTTTGGAGTGAATTTTGTCGTCAATGGCGGTGATACCCACCCGAATTTGGATATGATTCATGGCTCAATCGAAGCGTCAGATTTGCGATTCCGTCTGGAAATTGGCGGCGCTTTGGATCAGGTCAGTACCGTAGTGGAGAAAGGCAGTGTTAGCCTGCGAATAGGGGAGACGCTGGTATTGCTGCGCAGCTGGTTTGCAGCCTTTGATGATCAGAGTGCAGGTGAGGCAGCCAGAGACTGGAGCTGGGAAGTAACTAGGGAGGGTGACTTGCTCGGCATCGACCTTGTACTTTATACCGGTGAAAAGAAGGTTATTGATTTTCAAAAAATGAACGAGGCTGCATTTCTTTTCTCTCTTTGCATAGGACAAGGAGTTGATAGCTTCAAGCCGCAAATCGAACGTACAAAAGAGCTTGCAACTATTAGTGCAAGCTGGAATAATGAGGATATAGCGCTTACTTTGCAGTTGAAGCCTAGTATGCTGTAATTATCCACAAAGCTTGACCCATCGAACTGATGGGTTTTTCTTTTAGCAGTGTGTATAGTCCAGCTGAGCAAACAGAATAAGAGAGGACGAAATGTGATGAAAGTTCAGTACACGTTATTTCCAGAAGGACGAACGAAGGCTATGACCTTCAGCTATGATGATGGGCGCACTCAAGACCGACAGCTCGTAGCGAAATTAAATCAGTATGGTTTCAAAGGTACCTTTCATCTTAACTCTGGTTTTCTTGGGCGCGAGGGATATATTACAGCGGAAGAGGTTAGAACGCTCTTTCAAGGCCATGAAGTATCTGCGCACACGGTTAGTCACCCTTTTCTAGAAATCTCTCCACCAGATCAAGTAGCACATGAAATTTTGGAAGATCGGCGGACGCTGGAGAGTCTTGTGCAATATCCGGTACGTGGAATGAGTTATCCATTTGGAACTTATAATGACAAAGTCGTTGCGATGCTTCCAGCGCTTGGAATTGAATATGCTAGAACGGTGAACAGCCATGGCAGATTCGATATGCCAGCTGATCCGCTTCGCTGGCATCCAACATGTCATCATAAACAATTGCTAGAACAAGTTGAAATTTTCAAAGACTTTAAGGAATGGTTTAGTAGAATGTCTTTGCTTTATGTTTGGGGTCATAGCTATGAGTTTGACAATGACGATAACTGGGAAATTATTGATCAAGCGGGGGAGCTGCTAAAGGATAACGATACCATCTGGCATGCTACGAATGCAGAGATCATAGCCTATATGCAAGCAATCGAGAGACTTAGATTCTCAGTCGATAGAAGCATTGTCCATAATCCTTCTGCGCTCGACGTCTGGATAAGTGCTGACAATGAGCCTATCAAAATTAGTGCAGGCCAAGTTCTTCAACTTTAAAATAAGGCGAAGCTTTTGCCATTCCTGAAGTTCTGCAGCTTATAAAATAAACAGCCAGAAGAGCATATCTCGCTCTTCTGGCTGAACAAATGCTAAGTTCCCATATATTTTATGTGTTGTGTTCGGGCTTTTCTGCAAGCCAATCTTCCAGAGTGGCCACTCTTTCTGGGTGAAGATAGCTTCTTGCTAAAAAACCTGCGCCATGGGATGGCATGGGATCTTGATCCGTTGGTTGATATCGCAAATCTACGCTCCAGCGCACCTCGTCTGATTCATTGGGGGTGGACATATGCAGACAACGGTCATTAAATAGAATCGCGCTTCCAGCTGGAACGGGCAAGACGACAGTTTTTGTTTTCCCCAGCTGGCTTTCATGCAGCGCCGTGTAGCCTGTACCTGTATGGTTTTCGCTATGCCATTCCAATAGCTTTGTGCGATGAGTCTTAGGCTTGATATGCAAGCAGCCATTAACTTCGTTCGCATCGACAAGAGGAATCCAAACGGTTATGACAGGATTAGAATTGGCATCGGGCCAATATGATTTATCTTGATGCCAAGGCACTGCTCCAGCAGCAACTTTCGGAATTTTGGGTCTTGTGTTGTAGACCGGATTGGAAAAAAGCTCACCCCCGATTAAAGATTCCACAGCGTCCAAAATTTTTGGATTGCTCATTAAATCGAAGTAGCCAGGCAGTCTATCACGCCAGCTTCTACCGTAGTTCAGAAATTCCTCTGAGGTCAAATCCGCAAACAACTCCGCGAGCCTATATTTGAAGGGCCGATGCTCCAGTTTATCGCTAATAAGTCCTGCATGCATTAACTCATCTGCAATCATGGATACTTTCTTATTCATCGCTTCTTTGGCGGGCGCTAAATCCTGTTCCGACAGCAGATTTGGAAGCACAAGATAGCCCTGCTCATTATAAAAATCAATTTGTTCATTCGTTAAACTACCGAATTTAGATGGACTTGTCATGTTTTATTTCCTCCTATTCGTTATCAACAATTGAACCCATCGTACCAAATAGGAGCTGAAGCTGTATTTAGATAACAGTACGATGATTTATCAATACATCCGCTAACCTGCTTAACATGAAGTCCCTGCTGCGCCTATTTAAAGTCTGACGATAGGCTGCTGCGTTTGTAGCCGGCTGGCGTCGTTCCTGTTAGTTTTTTGAATGTGCGATGGAAATGTGGCAGGCTCTCAAACCCGCATTCACTCGCGATCGCATGGATTGGTGCATCCGAGGATAGAAGGAGTTCCTTGGCGTGACTGATCCGTTTTGCCGTGACATATTCAGTTAGCGTCATACCAGTAAGAAGCTTAAAGACACGCGTAAAATGTGATGGATTCACTGCCGCTTTGGCGGTTAGCGTGGATAAGCTGACGTCACCAAAAGGATGTTCGTCGATTGTACGAAGCGTTAGCCTCATCCACTCCGGTGCACCTGTATGTTTCCGTTCGGCTGTTGGAGCGGGTATTTGGCGATTCAGCAGAAGCAGCAGCTGAAGCAGATGAAGGACGGCAGCATGGCGGCGTCCTGGTTTATCCATCGTCAACTCGTCGTTAATATGAATCAGCATCGTTTCTATTAAGTGCTGGTCGGATGTATCCAGACTGAGCTTCTGGCTCTTCCGCTTGTTAGCCTCCTCAAAGCATTGAACAAAAGAAAAGGTATCGCCTAAGGAGTCCCATTGCACGATACGTCCGTGAAAATAAATGGCGCTCACCGTCAACGGAGCTTCTTCATCCGGCAATGCACGATGGACGGTGTTGCCAGGGAGCAGAAATAAATCACCGGGTTCTATGGCATAGAAGGAGCCATCAATAAAAAACACGCCTTTTCCCGAATGGACATAGACGATTTCATGCCAATCATGCAGGTGGTTGGGCAGCTCATTATGTGAATCCTTTACCGCACGATAGCTGAATTCAAATGGAAAAGAAGCAGCAGCATCAAATTGCTTGCGAATCGGCTTCATTTTGGCGGTACCTCCTTGATGAGGAAGATATAAAATATGCTGTTCGGTACTAGTGTAATGGCTAACCGAATAATAGTCAAAATAGGGTATATTTAAGCGTTTTCTCGCAATTTTCATATCTTAAATGCTCGATTATTATGAAGGATAACGATTAAAAATTGGATAGTAAACCGATTAGTCATAAACGAACAAAAGATGGAGGAGTGGCTGAATGAAACAACAAATGACAGATGGCGTCGATGCATTAATTATGGATGACCGAGATCATGTTGTGATGGCGCTGCGTGATGTTGAAGCTGAAGAAACCATTCGCTACAGAGATGGTGAGCAAATTCATGAAATAAAAGCACTTGATGTTATCCCATTCGGACATAAACTGGCGATTAAGGCGCTTAGTGAAGGACAGGAAGTGCGGAAATACGGCGAAACCATCGGGCGAGCGAGCATTGCCATTTTGGTGGGGCAGCATGTTCATGTCCACAATATTGAAGGAATACGCGGCAGAGGCGATATAGCCGGGAAGGTGGAAGCATGAGCACATTTATGGGGTACGAAAGAGCGAACGGAGATATTGGCATCCGCAATCATCTGCTCATCATTCCAACAGTCATCTGTTCCAATCAGGTTTGCAACCGAATCATGCAGCTAGTACCGGGTACTGTGGCCATTCCTCATCAGCATGGCTGCAGCCAGATCGGAGCGGACAAGGAACGTACTTTCGAGGTGCTGTCGGGAACTGGGAAAAATCCAAATGTAGGCGGAGTGATCATCATCAGTCTAGGGTGTGAGGTAGTGGATCCCTACGCGCTTGCAGAGGATATTCGTAAAACCGGCAAACTGGTGGAAGTATTTGATATCCAGTCGGTTGGCGGCTCGGTGAAAGCGATCCAGCATGGAACGGAACTAGCCAAACAAATGATGGAGGAGCTTGAGCGTCAGCCGAAAGTACCTGTTCCGCTGTCAAAGCTCAAGGTAGCCGTGAAATGCGGCGGCTCCGATGCCACTTCCGGCTTGTCGTCGAATCCGGCACTTGGTGAAGCCGCGGACTCTTTAATCGCAGCAGGCGGAACAATCGTTATCGGCGAGACGACCGAAATTATCGGCGCCGAGCATGTGCTGGCACAGCGCTGTGCCACGCCGGAAACAGCGGATATGCTTTATCATATTGTCGGCCGTTTCGAGAAAGAGGTAGAGCGGATGGGCGCTGACATGCGGGGCGGCAATCCGAGTCCCGGCAATATTGAAGGCGGTCTTTCTACGATTGAAGAGAAATCATTAGGCTGCATTAGCAAATGCGGGAAAGCACCCATTAAAGGAGTTATCGAATACGCAGAACAAATACCGGAGGGCGGACTCTACTTCATGGACTCGCCGGGCAATGATATCGAATGTGTATCGGGCATGGCAGCGGGGGGCGTTCATATCGTTTGTTTTACGACGGGGAGAGGAACGCCAACGGGGGCAGCAGTCGTGCCAGTTATCAAAATTACAGGGAATAAACGGATGTTTGAGCGGATGGAAGATAATATGGACGTCGACGTCAGCGATATGCTGGGCGGCATGCTGAGTTTGGAGTCGGCAGGAGAGAAAATATGGCAAGAAATCATAGATGTAGCGGATGGGAAATGGACGAAGGCAGAAACGCTGGGCCATCAAGAATTCAGCATTAACCGTATCGGACCTAGCCTATAGAAACATTTTGTGAGCCACGTGGTTAGTTTTGGGGCATGAATTCGAATATAGAAGGGAGCTTAGTATATGAGATTAGCGGATAAGATTGTCCTCATTACCGGTTCAGGTTCAGGCATTGGCAGGAGCTCGGCGCTGCTATTCGCCAAGGAAGGCGCGTTTGTTGTTGTTAACGATCTGAACGCAGATAAAGGAAATGAAACGGTAGAAGAGATCAACTCCCTAGGGGGGCGGGCTTCGTTTGTTTATGCGGATGTTACTGATCCAGATTCCGTTCAATCCATGGTAAGCGAAACGCTTGCTGCGCACGGCCGAATTGACGTCCTGTTCAATAATGCCGGCATTAGCGGTGTAGGGGCGCTTCATGAGGTGGAGCCGGATGACTGGGATCGCGTGATCCGGGTCAATATTCGCGGGGTTTACTTGCCTTCCAAGTATGTCCTGCCTCATATGATGGAACGAGCGAGCGGCACGATTATTAACATGTCTTCCTGTATTGCAGAGATGGGTCTTGCAAACCGCGCGTCTTATGCAGCTACCAAAGGAGCGGTACTGGCACTTACCAAATCGATGCAGGTAGATTATGCTAAGTACAATATTCGTGTAAATGCACTTTTGCCGGGTACAATTATGACGCCGTTTGTTGAAAACTATTTACGCACTTCTTACGAGGACCCAGAGGCTGCCATCGCATCGCTAAAATCACGGCAGCTCAGCAATGAATTAGGCCGTCCGGAAGATGTAGCGAAGGCAGCACTGTTTCTTGCATCCGATGAGTCGAGCTTTATGATGGGCTCACCGCTTTATATTGATGGAGGCGTTGTGTTCGGCAAAAATGCCTGACGCTGCAGTATGGATCATCCACAAAAGAGAGGAAGATAACTATGAAATTGCTTGTCATTCAAAAAGAAAATGGCTCTCATTTAGGAGTTAAATTAGCTAATGGCGTCTTGGATATTGTTGAGGCACTGAAAATCAACAATAAGCCGAATGTACCGACAGCAGTTATGGAAGTGATCGAAGGTGGCTCGGATGCGCTTGGTGCGTTAAGTCAGTTTGTGGAGGAAGTCTCCGCAGCTTCAGAACAATATTCTGCTGCCCTATACCGCGAAGAGGATATTACATTCGGCCCATGTGTAACCGAGCCGGGCAAAATTATTTGCATCGGACTGAACTACCGCAAACACGCGCATGAGACCAACGCTCCAATTCCTGCGTATCCGATTTTGTTCAACAAATTCGATAACACCGTGGCTGCTCATGGAGAAGATATTCCGCTTCCAACAAAGGTGACAAGTCAGGTTGATTATGAAGCTGAACTGGTTATCGTCATCGGCAAGAAAACAAAGTATGTCGAGAAGGAGCAGGCGCTGGAGCATGTATTTGGTTATTGCTGCGTCAACGACTTGTCCGCAAGGGATCTGCAAATGCGCACGCAGCAGTGGCTGCTTGGCAAATCACTGGACAAGTTCAGCCCGCTCGGTCCTTATTTGGTCACTGCAGATGAAATTGCAGACCCTAACAATCTGTCCATTGGCTGCACGGTTAACGGTGAAGTACGTCAGCAGTCCAATACTTCGGATATGGTTTTTAGCTGTGACGAAATTGTAAGCTATGTCTCACAGCATATGACATTGTCGCCAGGCGATATTATTCTTACTGGAACGCCTGAGGGTGTTGTACTCGGCTACCCGGAAGAGAAGCGGGTATGGCTGAAGGCTGGCGATACGGTTACGATCGAAATCGAGAAGCTGGGTTCGCTAACGAACCGGTTTGTAGAGGAAGTTCAGTAAACAGCATAGATCAGCGAGTGGAGAAAGCCTGTTTCATTGAGGCTTTCTTTTTTTATTATTAAAGAATGACATGCGGTTGGCTATAAATAGGCTCGCCCAGCGCATAACATCTCAAGATTATTTCACTAACGAACTGTATTATGCTTATTACGCAGAAAACGTCCTTTCTTTTATTTTAACGAACCTTATTAACGTTATTGCATGCTTTATAAGTGGTTATGAGCAACTTTTCTCGAAATAACGATTCTAGAGTTCGTTACAAATATAAGCCATGATGAATGTTTTAAATAAGGGTTATTCGGTTCGAAAGCTATAAGTAGGATGAGGGAAGGACATCGTTTTGCCTAAGCTCTATCAAAAAAACAGGGTCTGTTTCAAGTGGAGGTCATTCTACTTTTGAGTCAGTCCCTTTTTTCATCCAAAAAGTTGGCGGCAAATCTTTCATTCCGACAGCCACAGTGCGGAAATTCAATAATAGAATGACGGATACGTGAAAGAAAGAAAGTCTCCGGTATTCTATCATAATAAATAAGAACACAATCAACCAATCGAGATGGGGGTATTTCGCCGAATGACTATTGAAGCAGGCATTAATATTTTTTCCGTATACAGGGAGCTTGGTGAGGATTACTTTGGAACGCTGGAGAAGGTTGCTGCTGCAGGGTATGTAAATATTGAGCTTATTGGATTCAATATGAAGTCCTTTACACGATATATCGATGAAATTCCTATGGAAGCGGTTCGAGATAAGTTTCGTGAGCTTGGTCTAAATGCAGTTGCGGTTCATGAAGGCACGATGCCAGGGCAAGAATTGATTTCGCATGACTGGGATTCGCTTATGAAGTATTACGCGGGTATCGGCTGCCAACGAATCGTGCTCCCATCCGTGTGGATCAAAGATCGTGAGGATACGCTGAAAGCTGCGGAGCAAATGAACAGTGTCGGCAAAAAAATGAAGGATGGCGGGTTTAAGTTCTATCTGCATAATCACGCGCATGAGTTTAAAGCGGTCGGTGATCAAACGCTGTTCGACTTGATTTTGGAAAATACAGATCCATCCTATGTGAAATTTGAAATCGATATGGCATGGGTCGTACGTGCAGGAATAGATCCGATTCATGTGTTAGAGAAGCTTGGAGATCGTTGTGATATTGTCCACCAGAAGGACATAAGCAAAAACCTATCCGGCCAGCTCAATATTATGGAAGCTATGCAGCTAGGCAGTGAAGAAGGGCTTGAACCATTTCAAATCTATCAGAAGCATATTGGCCCTGGAGACTTCGTTGACCTTGGCACAGGCAGGTTTGATTTTGCAGCTGTGTACGAGCAAATCCGCGCAATGGGGCATGTCCGTTATGCGCTTGTGGAGAATGAGGGCGAGTCGGAAGACAAGTTTGGCAGCATTCGCAAGGATCTAACCGTGCTTCAACAATATGTATAGCCCATAAGGAGGAGAATGTTCAATGAACAAAGGAAAACTTAAGATCGGTATCATCGGCTGCGGCGGTATCGCCAACCAGAAGCATATGCCATCGTTAGCCAAGCTTTCACATATGGGTGAAATGGTTGCCTTCTGTGATGTTATTGAAGAGAAAGCGCAAAAGGCAGCTCAGGATTTTGGAAGCGAGGGCGCTAAAGTTTATGTCGATTACAAAAAGCTGCTCGAAGACGAATCAATTGATGTTGTTCATGTATTAACACCGAACCTGCAGCATTCTTATATAACAGTTGATGCACTAGAAGCGGGCAAACATGTCATGTGTGAGAAGCCAATGGCGATCAACTCAATTGAAGCCAAAAAAATGGTAGATGCGGCTAAGCGGACAGGCAAGAAACTGACGATTGGCTATCAGAATAGATTTAGAAATGACTCTCAAATTTTGCATAAGGCATGCCGCGAAGGTGATTTAGGAGACATTTATATGACTAAAGCTCATGCTGTGCGCAGACGCGGAGTGCCGACATGGGGTGTCTTTCTGGATAAAGAGCAGCAGGGCGGCGGACCGTTAATCGATTTAGGCACGCATGCGCTGGACTTGGCATTATGGTTCATGGATAACTATAAGCCGAAATCGGTGAGTGGTTCTGTCTATCATAAAATGGCGGATAAGTTCGAAGGCAATATGATGGGTGCATGGGACCCGGAAAGATATGATGTAGAAGACTCGGCTTTTGGATTTATTAAAATGGAAAACGGCGCTACGATTTTCTTGGAGGCGTCATGGATATTAAATACAACCGATGCTAAAGAGGCGATGACTACGCTTTGCGGGACAGAAGGCGGAGCAGAAATGAAAGCTAGCTCAACATTTGGGAAAAGCGATGTCATCTTTAATAGCGTCAAACACGGACAGCTTGTAGAGACGAAACCTTCCTTTAGCGGGGGCATTGCTTACTTCGGTCCAGGGGCTGAGGATGATGGGGTGAAAGAGGCAAGACAATGGCTGGATAGTATTATTAATGATACCGAGCCTCTCGTAAAACCAGAGCAAGCTTATGTGGTCACGCAAATTTTAGAGGCGATCTATAAGTCAGCTGAAACGGGCAAAGTTGTAGAATTTGAATAAAGTTCCAATTAATTTAACGGAGTAACAATATAAAAGGGAGCCTTTCCATCAGTGGGAAGGTTTTTCCGCTAGTGAGAGGGAATACGTTAATGTCTGAATATGATAATCGTCCTAGGAGGCAGTAATGACATGAGTGATAATTGGACTGAAACAAAATTGGAAACGATTACATATGTAAAAAATGAAGGCGGCCCAACACTCGGATATTCAGCTAATTCAGGCGTAAATATTATAGTGGAAGATGGTTTTGCATTTAAAGACCTCAATAAGGATGGGAAGCTGGATAAATACGAGGACTGGCGCTTGCCGGCAGAAGAGCGAGCAAAGGATTTAGCCTCAAAAATGTCCATCGAGCAAATCGCCGGTTTGATGTTGTACAGCGCGCATCAGGCTGTTCCAGCTTCACATGGCTTTTTCACCGCCTCTTATAATGGCAAGCCTTATTCGGAGAGCGGTGCGAAGCCGCATGATTTATCCGATGAACAAATAAAGTTTTTAACCCAAGACCATCTGCGGCATGTGCTCCTTACTTTTGTTGAAAGTCCGGAGATTGCTGCTCATTGGAACAATAAAGTACAAGCCTTGGCCGAAAGTACAGGTTTGGGCATCCCGGCGAATAACAGCAGCGATCCGCGCCATGGGTCCGATGCGAGCAAGGAATATAATGCAGGGGCGGGAGGCGCAATTTCCATGTGGCCCGAAACGCTGGGGCTTGCAGCAGCTTTTGATCCTGAGCTTGTTCATCAGTTTGGGAAGATCGCTGCTAAGGAATACAGGGCGCTTGGCATTGCAACCGCTCTTTCTCCCCAAATCGATATCGCGACCGATCCAAGATGGTCACGCTTCGACGGCACGTTCGGAGAGGATTCAAGACTGTCAGCCGATTTAGCAAAAGCCTATGTCGATGGATTTCAGACCTCGTTTGAAGAAGAGTCTCAATCAGACGGCTGGGGATCAGGAAGCGTAAATGCGATGGTCAAGCATTGGCCGGGCGGCGGTTCGGGCGAAGGCGGCAGAGATGCTCATTTTGGATACGGCAAATTTGCTGTATATCCAGGCAACAACTTCGAGGAGCATCTGATCCCGTTCTTGGACGGCGCATTCAAGCTCTCAGGAGGGACGGAGAAAGCATCGGCCACCATGCCTTATTATACGATTTCCTATAATCAAGATCAGGTGAATGGCGAGAATGTCGGCAATGCTTACAACGCTCACATCATCGGAAACCTGCTTCGTGATAAATATGGCTACGATGGTGTCGTGTGCACGGACTGGGGAATTACGGACGATGAAGGCACTGATATTACACGATTATTTCCAGGAGGACGTGCATGGGGAGTTGAGGAAGGTTATACCGTCTCGGAGCGTCATTACAAAGCACTTATGGCCGGAGTAGATCAATTCGGTGGAAATAATGATGCGGGTCCTGTCATTGAAGCTTACCATATCGGTGTGGCAGAGCACGGTGAAGCTTATATGCGAGCAAGGTTTGAGCAGTCAGCGGTAAGGCTCTTGAAGAACATGTTCCGCGTCGGCTTATTCGAGAACCCGTATTGCGATCCCGAACAAACGACTCGCATTGTCGGTAATGCTGAATTTATGACAGCAGGCTACGAAGCGCAGCTCAAATCACTCGTATTGCTTAAAAACAAAGGAAACGTTCTCCCGATACAGAAACTGAAGACGGTCTATATTCCTAAACGCTTCAGACCAGCAGGTACCAATTGGATCGGATTCCCGACTGCTGCATTTGACGGATATCCCGTCAATATGGATGTTATACAGAAATATTTGAAGGTAACGGATGACCCGGAGAAAGCTGATTTTGCAATGGTGTTCATTACGGGGGCAGATTCCGGCAGCGGATACAGCAAGGCAGATGCTGAAGCAGGTGGAAACGGTTATGTTCCGATAAGCTTGCAATACGCCCCTTATACCGCAGAGCATGCTAGGGAAATTAGTATAGCCGGCGATGATAGAGATGTGTTAAACCGCTCCTATAAGGGGAAAACGGTAACGGCCACAAATGCTTCGGATTTGGAGGCTGTACTGAGAACGAAAGAGGTTATGAAAGGCAAACCTGTCATTGTGTCGCTGCAATTATCGAAGCCTTCTATCGTTGCAGAATTTGAAGCAGAGGCCGATGCAATCATTGCTGCATTTGGGGTACAGGATCAAGCGATTCTAGATATTATTACAGGTGAAGCAGAGCCTTCAGGGCTGCTGCCGATGCAGATGCCTGCTAATATGAAGACCGTTGAGGAGCAGCTGGAAGATGTTGCACACGATATGGAAGTACATGTTGATTCCGAGGGGAACGCCTATGATTTTGCATATGGCTTAAACTGGAGCGGGATTATCGTGGATGATAGGACGAAACGCTACGGCAAGAAAAAATAGTTTGATAACGTGCGGCCGGGGATTAATCCCCGGCTAATAGTTGTATATAGCTCTATTTTTTATTTAAGAGGCAAATGGGGGCTTAGCAGATCTTGAAATTACTTAATCGTTCTCTCTTTAATTCGCTTCGATTTAAGCTGGTAACAGGGCTTATGCTTATTATGATTCCGATGGTTTCCTTTCTTATTTATAACAATTTGTATTCCATTGATGTCGTTCGTAATCAAGTGGCGCAGTCCAACAGCAATATGCTTAATCTATACATGGGTTTGATTGACATGACGCTTGAGGATATAGATAGCTACATGCTCAAATTTACTGCGGAAGAATCCGGATTGAATATTCTCGATAGTCTCCCAGAAGCAGATGTGGATTTATACAATTTGCAGCGAATTTGGCTATTTACAGAGTTAAGAGACAATGCGACTTATTATAAAGCATTGGACTATTTTTTTATTTATTCACCCTTGAATCAGGATTTGTTGTTCGCGCCTAAGCTGACGGGCTCTGCTTATACCAACAATGATTTCATCAAGGAAGGAATTGTTGCGCTTCTGAACGATGAACAAGCGATGAAAAGCTATCAGTACGATAAATGGTCTGTGCTGAATTTGAAAGAACAAAATTATTTGCTGCATATGATTAAGGCTGGCAACCTGTACATTGGGGCAGGGGTAAATGTGGACGGAGTTATGGACCCGCTCGACTTTCTAGACCTCGGATCGGAAGGCAGGTCGCTGCTTGTTGATGAGAGCAATAGGCCGCTACAGGACGAGGACTTTTTCGAAAAAAATAAAATCGATTTATCCTATATCTCTAAGACGTATCAGCTTTCCGGCGCAGACAACAATTACCTCGTCATGGGCGAAAAGTCAGGCAAAGGTGAATTTGGATTAGTAGCTGTCGTACCCGAGCAAAATATTTTGGAGAAGCTTCCTTATCTGCAAAGAATCATTGTGCTTATTGCGACAGGCTCGATTCTCATTCTAGTGATTGCTTTGTATTTTCTGCGTAAAGTGGTCCTGCTGCCGATCAATCGAATTATTGTCGCCATGCGCAAAATCAAAGAAGGTTATATGGAGGCAAGAATACCGAATAAACCGACCTCCAATGAATTCGAAATGATGAATGAAACGTTCAACAGCATGGTCTGCGATATTCAACAATTAAAAATTGACGTATATGAGGAGCAATTGATTAATCAGAAAGCAGAGCTGAAACAGCTGCAGCTGCAGATTAACCCTCACTTCTTTTTGAATAGCTTAAACATCGTATATTACTTGGCGCAAGAGAAGAAGTACGAATTAATACAGGAGCTGTCCCTCTCCTTGATCCGCTATTTCAGGTTTATGTTCCGCAGCCAGACGGATTACGTGCTTCTGCAGGATGAGCTAAATCATAGTGAAAACTATTTGAAAATCCAGACCTTCCGCTTTCCTGGAAGCTTTACGTACGAGATCGCTGTTGATGGCGAGCTGAGGGAATGTTATATTCCTCCGTTAATTATCCAGAGCTTTGCCGAGAATACGATAAAACACGCAATTAACACGGATGAGCCGACTCATATTGCGATAACGATTGGAAAATGCGAATTGATGCCAGAAGAGAGGCTGCGAATTCAAATTCATGATACAGGCCGGGGCTTCTCCGAGGAGGTCTTGCAGAAGCTGCAGCAGGAAATTAATTTAATGAATGAAGATGGGGAGCATATTGGCATTTGGAATGTAAGACGCAGATTGCGGCTGTTATACGGGGACAAGGCGAGCATGGCTTTTTATAACGAAGATGGTGCAGCAGTTGAAATAACGATGCCTTTAACGAAAGAAATGAGGTCGTGAATATGTACCGTTTATTAATCGTTGATGATGAGATCTTTATCGCAAATGGCATTAAATCGAGTGTGAACTGGAGAGAGCTCGGCATTATAAGTGTCACTCTCGCACATAATCTTCGGCAAGCGAAGGAGGAATTTAGTCTTCAGCCATTTGATATGATGATTTGTGATATAGAAATGCCGCAGGGCAGCGGGCTGGAGCTCTTTGAATGGGTGCGTGAACAGTATCCCCAAACCGAATGTGTTTTTCTTACCTGTCACGCTGATTTTCAATATGCGAAAAAAGCTCTTCAGCTTGGCAGCTTCGAGTATTTGTTGAAGCCCGTTCCGCATGATGAATTGAAGCTTGTAATGACGAAGCTAATTGAGAAAATCAGGAAGGAGCGGGAATCGGCAACGATGGTGGCTGAGCGTTTTTGGCAGGATGTACTGAAGCAAGCCATTCCGTCTAATCAGGATAAAATGTTGGAGGTTATCGGCAAGCAGAAGCTTCCGTACACGAGGTCTATGACATTTCTGCCGGTTCTTATCAGTATCGAGCATTGGGAGAAATCATTAACCGCCCGTGATCTGCAAATTATGGAGTATGCGCTCCACAACGCCCTTGAGGAGGTCGTTATTCAGCGTGCTGCTAGTGCACAAATCGTCCGGATGAACGCTGATTACATGCTCATTGTGTTTGCACAGGATGTTATGCAAACAGAAGATGGCAAGCTTTTTAGCAAAGAAATCAAAAGGCGCTGTCAGTCTTTTATTGAGATGAGCAATCATTATTTATATTGTCACGTGTCCTGCTATATTGGAAAATCGGCACAAGTCCATGAAGTGCGCGATATGGTGGAAGGCTTGATCGCTTTTAAAAAGAATCAAGTTAATATGGCAGACTGTGTGATGTTCATCGATGATCCAATAAAGAAGGAATCGCAGATTCCAATGCCGCCCATGAATGTATGGTCGGAGCTCATTAAGCAAGGAAATAAGAAAAAGGTACTCGATGAATCGCAGCAGTTTTTGGATTCATGGAAACGAATTGAGTGCTTAGGCGCCAAAAGGCTGCAGCAATTTTATCAAAGCTTTCTGCAAATGGTTCTGCATACGCTGCATGAGCAGGGACTGCGCGCGGATGAAATCTTTTCGGATCATTTGACGCCAGAGCGTATTTTGTCAGCGACACGAAGCGTGACGAACCTTCAGAATTGGGTGCGGGATGTGCTTGAGAAGGCGCTCGTCCATATGGAAAAGCTGGATTCGACGGAGACGGTGGTCGAGAAGATCAAGCGCTACATTGCGCTTCACATCGATGAGGAGCTGTCCAGACAATATATCGCCGATTATATTGGGTTAAGCCCAGATTACATCGTTAAACTGTTTAAGAAAGAGACGGGGCTCTCGATATCCGATTATATTTTGAAAGAAAGAATCAATCTTGCAAAGGAGCTGCTCGCAAGGACCGATACTACGATCAGCAACGTCGCACTCGCGGTTGGCTTCTCGAATTTTTCGTATTTTTCTACGTTGTTTAAGAAAGAAGTATCGATGACACCCCAGTATTATCGCAAAGGCTGTCCGTCCAAATAAACGATGCCGTTAGAGGATTAGAGACCCTCTAACGGCATTTTTCTTTTCCCGTTTATGATGTCGGAAACTCGAAAGTCGGATGTCGGATTATTAGTAGTGGCTCTATTTTGTTTGCGCTACTATTAGTTAAGCAACATATTAAACGAAGCCAAAGGTGGTTGAGACCCGTGCAAGCAAATCCTGAGACGTCACCCTCCAATATGAAGCAGGTCTCATTGAAGACGAAGAAGAAAGCAGCATTCGCATCGGAGATGAGAAAGGTTAAGAAATACCGTGCCCTCGTGCTGATGGCGCTGCCTGGCCTTTTGTACCTGCTGATTAACAACTATTTGCCGATGTTCGGAATCGTGATCGCATTTAAGGACATCAATTTTGCCAAAGGAATTATGGGCAGTGACTGGATTGGCTTTAAAAACTTTGAGTATTTGTTCAAAACAACGGACGCTTACATCATTACAAGAAATACGCTGCTTTATAATATTACCTTTATCCTGCTGAATACGGGGATTGCATTAGCGCTTGCGATAATGCTTAATGAAATTCGCAAACGTTTCTTATCAAGGCTGTATCAGACGCTAATCCTGCTTCCCTTTCTAATCTCAATGGTTATTGTCGGCTATCTGGTGCTCGGCTTCCTCGATGTTGAGAACGGATTCATGAACAAAACCTTGCTTCCGACGATGGGGATTGATCCTATCTCTTGGTATAGTGAGACCAAGTATTGGCCATGGATTTTAACGCTCGTAAGCGTGTGGAAAGGCGTAGGCAATTTGTGCATCATTTATTTGGCAGCGATCATCGGCATCGATAATGAGTATTACGAGGCAGCAACGATCGACGGAGCTAACCGGTGGCAGCAAATTACGAAGATTACGCTTCCGCTCGTATCGCCGGTTATTACGATTATGACCTTGCTCGCCATTGGACGCATTTTCTACTCCGATTTCGGCTTATTCTTCCAAGTTCCGCTTAACACAGGCGCGCTGATGCCAGTTACGAATACGATTGATACCTATGTTTATCGAGCATTGATTAACCTCGGCGACATCGGGATGTCCTCGGCTGCAGGTTTGTACCAAGCATTTGTCGGTTTCATTTTGGTCATTTTATCGAATGCGGTCGTACGAAAATACAACAAAGACAACGCGTTGTTTTAGAAAGGGAGATGTATTATGCAAGCATCGGGGAAGCTCTATCAATGGATCATTAATATCGTTATGCTAGTGTTCACTTTTTTCTGCATCATGCCGTTCTGGCTGCTGTTCTCCGCCTCCCTTACCGATGATATGGAGCTTGTTCGCAGCGGTTATGCGTTTTTCCCTGATAAAATAAGCTTCTCCGCATACCACTATTTGTGGAACAGCTCTTCTGACATTATAAGGGCATACAGCATTACGGTTTTAACGACTATAATTGGTACGACGCTTGGACTTACGCTTACTGCGATGGTCGCTTATCCGCTTTCGCGTCTAGAAATGCCGTTTCGCAATACGCTCGCATTTTATGTATTTTTTACGATGTTGTTTAACGGAGGTCTTGTACCGACGTACTTGCTATACACCAACTATTTTGATTTAAAAAATACGATGCTGGCCTTAATTATACCGGGCCTTTTGATGAACGGATTTTTTATCATATTGATGAGAACCTTTTTTGCAAGCTCAATTCCGACAGCGATTATTGAATCCGCCTACATCGACGGGGCAAGGGAATGGAAAATATTTTACCGGATCGTATTGCCGCTCTCGACGCCGGTGCTTGCTACAGTAGGATTATTTTACACCATTTTATATTGGAATGACTGGTTTAATGGCTTAATCTATCTTACAGATAGTCATTATTATAGCCTTCAAAACCTTCTCAATCGGATATTGCTGGACGTACAGTTTTTACAATCTTCTACGCAAGCAGGCAGCCGTAATGCAGATATTGGAGCGAATATTCCACTTGCGCCAATGCGGATGGCAATGGCCGCAATTGGGGTCATTCCACTGTTGATCGCCTATCCGTTTTTCCAAAAGTATTTCGTTAAAGGTCTGACGATTGGTGCTGTTAAAGGATAAATCTTTCATAGACGCTATAACGGCATGAATCATGCATTTATAGATAGAATCGGATCACAAATAAAAATAGGGAGGTCACAGCAATGAGAAAAAACAAGTTTGTAGCAAAAACGCTTCTCTTAATCGTACTAGCTTTCGCAATGGTGATCAGTGCATGCGGCAATGGAGACAACAAGGGCACTAATGCAGGCAACGACGGGAAAACAGCAGAAGGAAAAAGCGGCAACAGCAGCGGGGAGCTTAAGCCTGTTGAGCTAGTTATGGTATTTCCGGTCGGGGGCGAGCCTAAGGATCTAAAGCTGGTGCAGGACGAAATCAACAAAATGACAAAAGCAAAAATCAATGCGACAGTAAAGCTGGTACCTATCGGCTTTGGCGCATGGGCTCAGCAGAAGACGCTAATGATGTCGGGTAATGAACAGGTGGATTTGATTGTAAGCGGACTTGGAACCTACAGCCAAGATGTAGCTAAAGGGCAGCTGCTTGAGCTTGACGGATATTTGACTGATAAAGGACAAGGGGTAACGGAAGCGCTAGATTCCCTTGATCCGGCTTTCTTAAATGCGACGAGAATTGATGGGAAAATATATGCAGTACCAAGCATCAGGGATTTGGCAGCAGATTATGGCATTACGATGCGTAAGGATTTGGTTGAAAAATATAACATTGATACTGCCGCAATTAAATCATTGGATGATTTGGACGCTGTATTCAAAACAATTAAAGATAATGAACCGGATATGATTCCGACAGTTAAGTATGGAACATCTATTCTCGATATTTACGTTCTTAGCTACTTTGATAACTTGGGCGAAGGCTTTGGCGTGCTTCCAGGCTATGACAATAACCTGAAGGTTGTTAATATGTATGAGACGCCAGAATATGCAGAAATGCTGAACACAGTAAGAAGATGGAATCAAGCAGGTTATATTGCCAAGGATGCAGCTACAAGCACAGAAACGCAATATAACTTAGTGAAATCAGGCAAAGCATTCTCGTTCATATCCCATATGAAGCCGGGTATTGAGACGCAGGAATCAAGATCTACAGGCAAAGAGATGGTATCTGTACATTTCAAACCTGCGGCAACAGCGACGACTAATATCATATCGATCATGTGGAGTATTGCAAGAAACTCGAAGGACCCTGAGAGAGCGATGATGCTGCTGAATATGATGTATACCGATAAAGACTTCATCAACCTGCTGGATTACGGGATTGAGAACAAACATTACGTGAAGATTTCCGACAATGTCATTGATTACCCGCAAGGCGTGGATGCCACAAACTCAGGCTACAACCTGCAAATGGGCTGGATGTTTGGCAACCAATCGCTTTCACACATTTGGAATGGCGATGATCCAGAGCTTTGGAATCAGCTGGCTGAATTTAATAGAAACGCCGTGAAATCAAAAGCGCTTGGCTTTACTTTTAATGCAGATGCCGTCAAAACAGAAATTGCGGCAGTAACGAATGTGCAAAACCAGTACAAAATTGCATTGGAGACCGGAACGGTCGATCCTGTTTCGAAGCTGCCTGAATTCAATAAACAGCTGAAAGCAGCGGGAATAGATAAGATTATCGCAGAGAAACAAAAACAGCTGGACGCTTGGGCGGCAGCTAAAAAATAGGCAGAAGCTGAATGGGGCTGCTCCGAAAGTAGATAACTACTTTCGGAGCAGCCCTATTTTAGTTATATAACATCTAAATTATTCAACTTTCGCAGTGTAAAAGTGAGCCTATTGGCAGACGCCACTCTTCAGCGCAATAGCAGTAAGCAGATGGAACTCCTTGCTCGAGTGCTCGACCATACAACAGGCCGTTTTGCCGACCGGAGATATGCCCACCATCGTAATCTAGCCAAGCTATCCTGCACTATTGCAATAATTTTATGATTTTTTCCTATCGAGATGTTGCTATATTGCACGGATGATCTGTAGTGAATGGTTATCAGCTTCATCAAGGCCTAATCAGACATCTACCATGTACGTTATACAACATAGGTGTACAGGCGCGGAAAAAACCAGCGCGTAGCCTGCAAAAGTACAGGATAGCACAAGCCGACTACGAACAATTAAGGCTGCAAACACATTTTGCGTCCCTATTTGCTATCCACGAGTTATGAAACCATTCAATTTATAACCTGGAAAGACATTCGTGCCCTACAAAGAAGGTTATAGCCATCCTGTTTTTAGTGAATGGAGAGATAATCGCATCAAGTTACCAAAAATGGTCATCGGTCTACTCTATTTATGCCGGATGGCAGCTTTTACAATGGTGGTACGCAGTAAGCAATAGCGTTGCCTTTCAACAAAGCGAGGCCATAACAGAGCATGGAGGGAGTTGCAAAATGAAGCTGTCACTTAGCATGTGGAGCATGCACAGAACCGTGAGAGAAAACGGATGGAAGGTGCTGGATTTTCTATCCTTTTGCAAGGATGAAGGGATTGAGGATGTCGAGCTGTTGAATGTGTTCTGGAAGGACGTTCTGGAGGAACTGCCAAGCGTGCTTGCATTTGTGAGAGATAATGGCATCAAGGTGTCCAGCTACGCGGTAGCCAATGATTTCGTCAAGGCAACCGAGGAGGAAAGAGCAGGGGCGCTGAAGGAGATTACGGATGCCTACCCTGTTGCGAAGATACTGGGAACAAACGTCATCCGCGTGTTCTCCGGTAACCTTAGCGACATTGCAACCTACGAAGAAGCGCTGGACTGGATTGTGGATGGACTGAAAGAAGCTGCTGCGGTCGCTGAGAAGGATGGCTTGGTTCTCTGTTTGGAAAACCACGGAAAGTTAGCGGGAAGCGGCGAGCAGGTCAAAACGATCATCGATCGGGTTGGTTCTCCGGCTCTGCGATCCACGTTTGACACAGGCAATTTTCTGCTCGTAGACGAGCATCCGACAGCCGCGCTTGAGACGCTGCTCCCCTATGTCTCGCATGTTCATTTCAAGGATTTTGAAATGCGTGAAGACGGGCGCTACAAGTCTCTCGGAGGCAAAGCTTTTGAAGGAATCAACCTAGGAGACGGCGATGTTGAATTGGAGAAAATCGTGAACAAGCTGGTGGAGAATGGATACCGCGGAGCGTTTGTTCTTGAATATGAAGGTGTAGGCAGCGAGGCGGAAGGCATTCGGCGCAGCTATGACTATTTTGAAACCATTATTTAACCCCAAAGGAGATAAGCGCATGGAACGAGAAGCAATGGCCGACATCGTAGTTGTAGGAGGAAGCACGGGAGGAGTTGCGGCGGCGCTGGCAGCGGCGAAGTCGGGCAAAACCGTTATCATGACCGAGGAGACGGATTGGATCGGCGGTCAATTAACGAGTCAGGCGGTTCCGCCTGACGAGCATCCCTGGATCGAGTCCTTCGGCTGCACCCGGAGCTATCGCCGCTTTCGCGAGGATATCCGCGCTTATTACCGGGATGCTTTTCCACTCACGACAGCGGCGCGAGAGAACGAACAGCTAAACCCAGGTGGCGGTACAGTCAGCCGTTTATGTCACGAGCCACGCGCCGCTCTTGCCGTTTTGGAACGCCAGCTTGCTCCTTATGTACATAGCGGGCAGCTGACGATATTGCGCCGCCATGTTCCAGTAAACGCCCATTGCGATGGCGATGCCATCGTCTCGGTGACGGTTAAAAGCATGGACAGCGGAAATACGGTGCTGCTGAAGGCTCCATATTTTCTCGACGCTACGGAATGCGGCGACCTGCTTCCGCTGGCCGGCGTTGAATACGTTACAGGTGCGGAAGCACGTGAAGAGACCGGGGAGCCTCATGCTGTAGAAGGAGAGGCGCTGCCCCAAGATATGCAGGGCTTTACCTATTGCTTCGCCATCGATTATCTGGAAGGCGAGGATCATACGATTCCAAAGCCAGAGCTCTATGATTTCTGGAAGGAATACAAGGCGGATTTCTGGCCGGATCGCCTGCTAAGCTGGACCGGCGTCAAGCCGGCAACGATGCAGCCGGTTCAGTACGGTCTTTTCCCTGGCGAAGGCGCTTTTTCGCTGTTCAAATATCGTCAAATCGCTGAGAAGGAGCACTACGTTCAAGGGACTTACAACAGTTCTATTTCGCTGGTCAACTGGCCGCAGAACGATTATTGGCTGGGCTCTATTATCGATGTGAAGCCGGAAGATAGGGAGCGTCACTTAAGCGAGGCGAAGCAGCTCAGCCTGTCGCTGCTTTATTGGATGCAGACAGAGGCTCCTCGCCCGGATGGGGGGAAAGGTTACCCTGGGCTAAGGCTTCGTCCCGATGTGGTGGGGACAGAGGATGGGCTTGCCATGTATCCGTATGTTCGGGAGTCGCGCCGAATCAAGGCGGAGTTTACGATTTTGGAGCAGCATGTTGCAACGGAAAGCCGTCCTGACGGCCGTGCGGAATATTTCTCGGATTCAGTGGGCATCGGCTGTTACCGCATTGATCTGCATCCCAGCACGGAAAATCAGCCCTATATAGATATATCGTCGCTGCCGTTCCAGATTCCTTTGGGCAGTCTCATCCCGGTAAGAGTGAACAATCTGCTTGCTGCTTGTAAAAATATCGGAACCACTCATATTACAAACGGCTGCTACCGGCTTCATCCGGTGGAATGGAATATTGGCGAGGCAGCGGGCTATTGTGCCAGCTTCTGCTTGGATCGCGGCTTGTCGCCAAGCGATGTCCGTTCTTCGGAGACAGAGCTTGCCGCTTACCAGAGGTTTCTGGCTGCAGAGGGCATCGAGCTGGAATGGCCTTCGCTGCGCGCAGTTTAAACTAAATTAACTTATGAGGTGAAAATCGCAATGAGCAATCCTATTCGAATTGGCGTAATCGGAGCTGGCTCCATATCAGAAATGCACTTTGGCTCCTACAGCAAAAACGTGGATGCCGTGCTGGTCGCTGTCTGCGACTTGAAGGAAGAACGGGCGAAGGCAAAGGCGGAGAAATATAACATTCCTAACGTTTACACCGACTACAACGAGCTGCTGGCGAACCCCGATATTGATGCGGTCAGCATCTGTACTTGGAACAACACCCATGCGGAGATCAGTATCGCCGCTCTGAAGGCAGGAAAGCATGTGCTTTGCGAGAAGCCGCTCAGCAAAACGGTGGAGGAGGCACGAGCGGTTGAAGCGGCTGTCAAGGAATCCGGCAAGACGCTGCAGGTAGGATTTGTCCGCCGCTATGCCTCCAATACGCGGATTGTAAAAGCATTTTTGGACAATGGTGAAATCGGCCCGATTTATTACGCCAAAGCTTCATGCATACGCAAGCTGGGCAACCCTGGAGGCTGGTTCGCTGATGTGGAGCGCTCCGGCGGCGGTCCGCTGATCGATATCGGCGTTCACGTCATCGATCTTTGCTGGTATTTGATGGGCAAGCCCAAAGTTAAATCCATTAGCGGCAACACCTACAACCGTTTAGGCAACCGCTCCAATGTGAAAAACTTGAAGTTCTACAAGGCAGCCGATTATGATGCAGCACTGAACACGGTTGAGGACATGGCCAATGCGCTGGTACGCTTTGAGAACGGGGCGTCGCTGCTGGTTGATGTCAGCTTTACGCTGCATGCGAAGCAGGATGAGCTGACGGTAAAGCTCTATGGCGAGAAAGGCGGTGTCGAGCTGGAGCCAGAGCTGACTTTAATTACAGAGAAGTATGACACGATTCTGAACGCCACGCCACAAATTGACAATCTCTCATTCGAATTTGTGCAGGGCTTCCAAGACGAAATAAATTACTTTGTTGAAGTTTGCCAAGGGAAGAAAAACACGATCAGTCCAGTGCAGGACGGCGTTGAAATCATGAAAATACTTTGCGGCGTGTACGAGTCGGCGACTCTAGGCAAGGAAATCCATTTCGACTAGGGGAGGCGTGGAATCGGCATGTCTGTAAATATCGGAAATCCCATAGGCGTCATTGTAGACAGCTTTGGCGTCGGCGTTAAGGAAGGGCTGAAGAAGGCGAAGGAGGTTGGTGCGGAGGGGGTGCAAATCTATGCCGTTTCAGGCGAGATGGACCCGGTTAATCTCGGCGCTGCCGCCCGCAGGGAGCTGAAGGCTTATATCGATTCATTAGGGCTGGAAATCAGCGCGTTATGCGGCGACCTGGGTGGCCATGGCTTCCAGGATAAATCCGTTAACGAGGAAAAAGTAGAGAAATCAAAGCGGATTCTCGATTTGGCGCTGGACCTCGGCACGACCATTGTAACGACTCATATCGGAATCGTGCCGGAGGATCAAGATGGAGAGGTGTTCGCTGTTATGCAGGAGGCTTGCCGCGAGCTGAATGAATATGCCAATAGCATGAAGGCCTATTTTGCTATCGAGACCGGCCCTGAGACGGCGGCCCATCTGAAAGGTTTTCTGGATACGCTAGGTGGCAGAGGGGTATCTGTCAACTTTGACCCTGCCAATATGGTGATGGTGACGGGGGATGATCCAGCGGAAGGGGTTCGCCTGCTTAAGGATTACGTCGTTCACACCCATGTCAAGGACGGCATACGCCGCAAGGTGGTAGATCCTCGCATGGTATATGGTGCGCTTGGCTATGAGCCGATGGATCATGCCAAAATTGCGGAGATGGTGAGCACGGGACAATTTTTCCGTGAGCTGCCGCTCGGCGAAGGGAATGTTGATTTCGACAGATACTTTACGGCGTTAAAGGAGATTGGATATAATGGCTATCTGACGATCGAACGCGAAGTTGGAGATCAGCCGGAGACCGATATACGCAAAGCGGTTCAATTTATTAAGAGTTTCCGCTAGCCCCAGTTATTGAATCTAAGATTTAAGCGGGCGCTTGTTGGAAGTACAATGGAAATAACAGATTTATTCACATTTGCTGGATTGGACGTAAAGCGGTTGCTGGAGCGGCTATTGGAATAGGATGGGCTCAACAGCCTGCAAAGTTCGAATAGCCGTAAGGGCAGCCGCTTCTATTTATTCTAAATATAGGAAGTATATTCTATAGCGATATCCGTATTACCTTGTTATTTATGCAACCGCTTTAATGTATGTTCGCTTTAATGACATGAAAAGAAGATTGGCCTGATGCATTATGCCTTTATACTCTTATTAGTTGTATTTCGTGTTATTATAGTTAACATAATTTAGATGGATAACAGTGAGTAGGTGGGAAGGAGGCTGCTTTTGCTGGTTATGTACCGCAGTCTAGCGCTTGCTTGAAGGAGAAGTTGAATAGGGAGTAATGCCGGATGCATTCCGGAAAAGATGGAGGGGGAGCTATGGAGCGCAAAAGGTTCAACTGTCGTTTGATTGTTCGGATAATAGCGTTGTTAATGGTAGCTGCGACGGTGCCAAGCTGCAGCGAGTGGGAGAAGCTTGGCCAGCCGCTGCCCACATCGCAGAGCCGCGTCGCGATTTCGATGGTCATTAACGATTTGGGCATGACATTCCCGGATGGTTCAGACGAAAACGATAATCCTTATATAAACTATATAAAGGAACGTACAGGACTGGATTTGCGGGTCAATATTCCCCCTCAGGAAGTTTATGAAGAGAAACTAAACGTCATTATGGCTTCCGGAAATCTCCCAGATCTCATTCACACGTTCAACCCGGTTTGGTTTGACGAATATGTCAAAAAAGGGGCTTTTACGCCGCTTGACGACTATATTAACGAATATGGACAAGATCTGAAGAAGTTTATTCCTGAAGAGGCTTGGGATCGAATGCGCTACGACGGAAAAATTTACGGCATTCCAAGTTTAACAGACGTGCAGGGCATCGAGTTGATGTATGTGCGGAAGGATTGGCTCGATAATCTAGGGCTGCAGCCGCCTAAGACGCTGGACGAATATTATGAAGTCATGCGCGCCTTTGCTAAGGAAGACCCTGACCGGAACGGGCTCAATGATACGATGGGCCTTATTTTGCTCGAGGACATGGGGCGGACAGCGCCGTTTTTTGGCGCTTTTGGTGTTCAATTGAATTCTTGGGTGGCGCGTGATGGAAAGCTGGTTAATGGCAGTACGCTGCCGGAGACCAAGCAAGCGCTCGCTTTTCTGGCAAAGCTTTACCGGGAAGGGCTGATTGATCCGGAATTCCCGCTTAACCGCAACAATGCTTTTATCGAAAAAATCGAGAACGGAAAGGTCGGCATGTTTTCCGCGACTTGGTACGATACGCGCGGACCCATCGCGGCAAGCAAAAAGAAAGATCCCAAGGCGGAATGGATTCCGCTTCAGTATCCCGTCGGACCTGAGGGGCACAGCGGCGTATATAACAAGGATTTAATCCGCGGTTACAACGTAGTGCCGGTCGGTAAGAAACATCCCGAAGAAGTGGTAAAGCTGCTTAATTTCATCGTGGGAGAGGGCAGGGAGACGTTGAAGCTTGGTTTTGAAGGCAAGATTTGGTCGATGAAAAATGGGAAAATGGTCACCGATTTTGTAGAGCATGACAAGCATTTGTACAGGGGCATCTACCAGTCGCTCGTCGATGTCATTGATCCTGTTATGGCTAAGGCTCGGTTGGATTCGCTCGGCGACTTTCACTTATACGATAATTTGCAGATGATTGAACAAAATTTAATAAAAAACGAATTTTTCGGAATTCCGACACCGGCGATGAGCAAGTATGCCGGACATTTAGAGGAGCTTGAGAGCATTTTTACACAAATCGTGATGGGCATCGTTTCGCTGGATGAGTTCGACAGCTTTGTGGAGGAGTGGTACCGCGAGGGTGGCGCAGAGGTTACAGCGGAAGTTAATCAATGGTACGAAGCCCGCTTGAGCGCCGGAGGGGGGAGATAAGCATGAGAAATCCCGTCAAATGGTTTCGGGATCGCTTTTCCCGCAAAATCCAGTTTCGGCTAACCTGCTATTTTATGTTGATTTTGCTGCCGCTCGTCTTGGTAAGCCTATTTGCCGTTGATCGCTCCCGCAGCATTCTGCATGACCAAGCGGTGGAGCGGTCCAGTACGGTACTGAATTCAGCTATGGACTATATTGATTTGACTTTGCAAAATGTGGAGGAGATTTCGACGCTGATTGCTACAGACCCTGTGTTTATCAAGCTGCTTGCAGATAACGGAGCGGAATTGTCGCCGCTCTCCATCGTCGATTTTTCGATGCTGCTGAAGCAGCTGTCGAATGTAAACTCTATTAATCATATCGTATCGCAAATATCCCTGTATCATCAGCCCTCCCATATGATGATTTCGACGAATTATGGAGGGAGAAGGCTGAGTAGCCCTGAGCAGCAGCAATGGCTTGAGAATACCGCCATTACTAGCGGGACGGAAATCACTTATCTGCTGGCGGAGGAGCCGATTGCCGGCAACGCGACCTTCGGCAGCTTAATTAATACCGATAGCGTATCGCTGCTGCGAACCATGGATTTGTACAACAACAATCGCAGAGCGGATGTAGTCATTATTACAGTGGACAAAAGCAAGCTGATCAATCTGATGAAGTCGCTGCTCCCATCGCCTTCGGCTACCATTTATTTGCACAGCGATACCGGCAAATTGATTGCCGGGACAGGCAAGCTCGACGGCGCAGAGCATACGCTTGCGGAGGGCGTGGGCATGCCTGGCCTTCCCCGCACGACGGATGCGGAGATGACCGTTTCTATCGATTCGGAGTATTCCAAATGGCGGCTGACGTTGATACAGCCCAAAAAAGAACTGTACGCCAAAACAGATCAGCTTCGATTGTATACGTTAGCTATTATTTTCGTAAGCGTCCTTCTGGCGCTGGGCATATCCTGGCTCGTTTATATCGGTATCGCTTCTCCGGTAGATAAGCTGTTCAAGGGCATGAAGCGTCTGGGTACGGGAAATATGAATGTGCATCTGGAGAATACACGGCACGACGAGCTGGGTTATTTGACGGAAGCGTTTAATCGGATGGTCGTAGACCAGAAGCGGCTAATTGAAGATCATTACGAGCAGCAGCTGAGGCTGGCCAAGACGGAGCTTCAATTTTTGCAAACCCAGATTAACCCTCATTTTTTGTATAATACGCTGGATTCAATTAACTGGACAGCTAAAAATTACGAGGCGGATGAAATTAGCGAGATGGTGCTGAATTTGTCGCGTTTTTTCCGTCTAAGCCTGAACAAGGGCAAGGATGTATTTACGATTGACGAAAGCTTGTCGCATCTGCATTATTACATTCGCATTCAGCAAATCCGTTACTTGGACAGCTTTGAGGTGGAATACGACATTCAGGAGGATTGCCGCCCCATCCCGATTCTGAAGCTGCTGCTGCAGCCGCTTGTGGAGAATGCTATCCTGCATGGGATGGAAGGGAAAACGGAAGGCGGAAAACTTGTTATTTCCGGCCGAATAAAAGATGGAGAGGCCGTTCAGGTCACCGTAAGCGATAATGGTTCAGGGATGAGTTCGCAGCGACTAGCCTATATTCAAGAAGAAATGAAGCGGCTGGGACAGCGCGAAGCGAATCTGTTTTCGCTGGAGGACGAGGAGACGGGTGACCTGTTCGGCCTGCGCAATGTAATGACTCGCATTAAGCTTTATTACGGCAAAGAAGCTGAATTGATTGTCGAAAGTGTGCAAGGACATGGAACCTCGGTCACCATTTCGCTGCCGCTGGATCAATGCAAGGAAAGTTTTCGTGCTGTAACTCACCATACTCTGGAAAAAGGGGAGCGATCCGCATGAATTTAATGATCGTTGAGGATGAACTGCGGCTTAGGTTGGGATTGGCTAATAATATTCCATGGGAGGAGCATGGCATTGAGGTCGTCGGACTGGCTGCCAGCGGGGTAGAAGCGCTGGCGTTGATCGAGCGGAAGCGACCCGATATCATGCTGATTGATGTCCAGATGCCGGAGATGGATGGGCTGACACTGGTGAGGAAGCTTAGGGAATATCCAGACAACGGCGTTCAGCTGAAACTGATAATCTTAAGCGGACATGACAACTTTGGCTTCGCTCAGGATGCTATCGCTTTAGGGGTTTCCCAGTATTTGCTGAAGCCCGCGGCTGAAGAGGAAATACTGGGCGCCGTACTGGAAGCGGCAAAGCAGCTGCGAGACGAGATGGAGCAGTGGCGCGAGCAGGCAGAGCTGAAGGTAAAGTGGCGTGAGCATCTTCCCCATTTGCAAAGCAGTTTTATTCGGCAGTGGGCAGCAGGCGACTACGACGATAGCGAGGTGCTGCGAAGAGGTGCGGAATATCAGATTGAGCTTGAGGAGTCCGACCGGATCGCAGTTGCGGTGGTGGATATTGACCCGCTTCCGCAAGGGGATGGCTGCTTTCGCGCGGAGGATGCTCCAATGTGGCGTTTCTCATTGCAATGCCTGGCGAGAGAAATGCTGCCCGCCTCCTGTTGGGTGTGCCCTGATCATCAAGGGTATACGCTCCTTGTTTTTGTGCTGCGGCGCGAGGAGGAGCCAGGAGACAGCGCTTTGCGCGTACAGGCATCGGTCGTTCAATTGCTGTCGCGCACCCGGGAGACGCTTGGTCTGACAGCAAGCGCAGGCATTTGCGCTGCGGCCGGAGGGATTGGCAGCATGAGTGCGCTGTATGCCGAAGCTTGCCGTGCCTTGCAGGAACGTATTGTATACGGCTGCGACATAGCCATTCCTTACCGCGAGATTGGCCGTAAGGAACAGGGGGTTCAGGTACAGCAAGGATTAGAGAAAGCGCTGGAGATCGCCATGGAAACCGCTGACGAGGCCAAGGCGCTGGAGGCGCTGCAAGGATTGTGGGACAAAAGCCTAGAGTCCGTGGAGACGGCAGAAGAGGTTCATGAGGCCGTCCTTTATTTGAGCAGCCTGTATATCCGTATGATTCAGAAGCAGGGCTGGCGAATTGGGTGCGTGGCAGGAGAGGATATGATTTATTTCGAGAACATCAGGCTGCTGGCGACGAAGGAGCAGATTCGGGCCTGGCTGGTCCGCTTGACTGGCCGCATCTGCGATTACCTGCAGCAGCAGCGGAAAACGACGAGCAACGGAGTGGTCCGCTCCATTCTGTCTATCGTCAATCAGGAAATCGATCAGGATATTACGCTGCATACGGTAGCAGACCGCCTTTTTATCAATTCATCTTACTTGAGCCGGCTGTTTAAGCAGGAGACAGGAGTACCTTTTTCAACCTATGTGCTGGAGCGCAAGATGGAACGGGCCAAATCCGTTCTGCAGAATGGGGGCAAGGTGTACGATGCCGCTCGTCTCGTGGGCTACCGGGATGTGAGCTATTTCACCAAGGTGTTCCGCAAATATTGGGGCGTCAACCCAGGCGGAGTTAAAGCGTGAAAGCTGCGCCTAATTATGCTGGCGTGCAATAACCAAAAAAAATATAAGACAAAACCGCTTTCAGTTGTAGAAAGCGGTTTTGTCTTTTTTAATGCCGATTACGTTCCTTTGTGAAGAAATCAAACATCAAAGTACCAGAAATAGTAATGGCATTACTCTACCAACCCTGAGCGCTGGATACTACAATTTTAGGTAGAAAGCATCAAATCGAGGGGGAATACGATGAAAAGCGCAACGGCACCACTGGAGAAGCCCCAGGCTAAAAACAATTATGTCAAACGGCTTGCTGCCGATGTCAAACGGGATTGGGATTTATATGCACTTCTTGTCCCTGGAATTTTGTTTCTTTTGCTCTTCAAATATGCCCCGATGTATGGCATTACCATCGCCTTTAAGGATTTCAATATCTTTGATGGCTATGACGCTAGCCCGTGGGTGGGATGGAAGCATTTTGCCAAACTGTTCAACTCTCCCGATTTTCTGCATGTTTTTCAAAACACCGTTATTATCAGTTTTCTGAAGATCGGTATCTTGTTCCCGCTGCCGATTCTCATTGCCCTGCTGTTGAATGAGATCAGGCGGATGCTGTTCAAGCGCGCAATTCAGACCGTTATCTATTTGCCGCATTTTCTGTCCTGGGTTATCGTAAGCGGTCTATTTATCGACATGCTGTCCAGTAATGGCGGTTTGGTCAACAAGGCAATGGGTATGATCGGCATGGAGCCGATCTCGTTTTTCCTGGATAATAGCGTGTTCCGGGGTGTTCTGATTACCTCAGCGGGCTGGAAGGAGACGGGGTGGAGTACCATCGTGTATCTTGCGGCCTTCGCCACGATCGATCCTGGCTTGTACGAAGCGGCCAAGATTGACGGAGCGGGGCGGATGAAGCAGCTGTGGCACATTACGCTGCCTGGCATCGCGCCCATTATACTGCTGATGTTTATTCTAAGGCTGGGCAGCATTCTGGAGGCTGGCACAGAGCAAATTCTCGTCATGTACAATCCCACTGTATACAAGGTGTCAGATGTCATCGGCACCTACGTGTACCGAATGGGTCTCGGCAATCAGGACTACAGCTTCACTACTGCTGTTGGCGTATTTGAATCCGTTATTGCCTTCACGCTCGTCTTGGCGGGCAACGCGCTTAGCCGCAAATACCTGCAACGCGGGATTTGGTAACTGAAAGGGGAGATTGCTGTGACCGTGAAAACATCGTTTTCAGAGAAGCTGTTCAATTTCTGCAACTATTTATTTTTCATACTGGTAGGTCTGACGACGCTGCTGCCCTTCGTTAACTTGATCGCCAAATCGTTCAGCAGCGAAGCGGCGGTCATCTCCGGCAAGGTCAATTTGCTGCCCATTGGCTTTCAGACCGGAACGTACATGTATGTGCTCAAGGATTCCATGTTCCTTAACTCTTTAAAAAATTCGATTCTTTTGGCCATTGTGGGGACGGCGTTAGGATTGTTCCTCACGACCATTACGGCGTATCCATTATCTCGCGTTCAGCTTCGAGGCAGAAAATGGTTTCTGCTGATGTTTATTTTCACAATGCTGTTCAGCGGTGGCCTGATTCCTACCTACCTGCTCATGCATAATCTTGGACTGGTTAATCAGTTTCCTGTTCTATTCCTGCCGGCGGCCATCAACGTGTTCAACATGCTGATTATCAAAAATTACTTTGAAGGGCTGCCGGACGGGCTGGAGGAGTCCGCCAAGCTGGACGGAGCAAGCAACATCCGAATTTTATTCTCCATTGTTTTGCCGCTGTCGCTTCCTGTGCTGGCAACCATTGCGCTATTTTTCGCGGTGGCGTTCTGGAACGACTATTTTACATCAATGATCTACATTACCAATCAGGATTTCAAGCCGCTGCAGCTGTATCTGAAGGAACTGTTGGTATCCTCCAGCAGCGAGTTTTTGAAGGATAACGTGGACGCGGCGCTGAACACAACGCCCCAGTCCATTCAGGCAGCTTCAATATTGCTAGCTACGCTGCCGATCCTGATGGTTTATCCGTTCTTGCAAAAATATTTTGTCAAAGGTGTGCTGGTAGGTTCGGTTAAGGGTTAAACCTATCGGCATGAAAGGCGGTGATGCTGTCAGCTTGTCATGATAGCGGGCAATGGAAGGGTAATGCAGTTTGACTTTAAAACACATATTCGGGAGGGTACTCTATGAAAAAAGGTTCTTGGTTGGCCATAGTCCTTGTATTTGCTCTTGCTCTTGCCGCATGCGGCAACAATTCCACTCCAGCTCCGGGCAGCGGCTCAGGGGGAGATGGCGAAGGCAATCCTAACCTCACGATGCTGATGCAGTACAGCCTGTTCGATCCGAACGCAGACCCGGTTGCTAAAAACATAGAAGATGCGACCGGCTACAAGGTTACCTATGAAATGCTTCCGGCCGAAAGTGCCGACGAGAAGCTGAACCTAATGGTTGCGAACAAGCAAAACTTCGATATCATGAAGCTGGGTTCTGCCCAGTTCTACAAGCTGGCAACAGCGGGCGCGCTGGAGCCGCTGAATGATCTGATCGAAAGCCATGGCCCTAACATCAAAGCGGCGATTAAGGAAGATTCATGGGAAAGCGTTACGATCGACGGCAAAATCTATGCTATACCGGAGACGGGCTCTGGCATTAGCGTAGGCGAGGAGCTCGTTGTCCGTCAGGATTGGATGGAAGAACTGAGCTTGAAAAACCCGACAACGCCGGATGAGCTGTATGAGGTGTTGAAAGCGATCAAGAAGGCCAAAAATATTGTTCCATTAACGGGCTCAAAGGATTCTATCTATGGAGATATTGCAGCAGCATTCGGCGTGCTGAACGACTGGAACGATGTGGATGGCAAGCTTCTGCATAAAGCAGAGCTTCCACAGATGAAGGAATTTTTGACTTATATGAACAAGCTGTACAGCGAAGGGCTGCTGGATTCGGAAATGCCGATCAATACGAGTGCGAAAGCGATTGAGAAGTTTTCCAGCGGCAATGCCGCAATGATCAAGCTGGCTTGGTGGAGTGCTTCTAGCGCAGAAGCTGCCCTTGTCAAAAACTTCCCTGAAGCCAAAATCGGCATTATTCCATACTTAGTTGGCAAGGATGGCAAATCATCGATTGGCGTTAACCTGGCAACTACTTGGTTTATTGCGATACCGAAGATATCCAAGCAAAAGGAGCATGCGATCAAGCTGCTCGATACCAAGCTGAAGAAGGATATCTTCATAAAGCTCGCCATTGGCGAGGAAGGCGTTCATCACGAAGTGAAGGATGGCAAATATTATCCCATTCTGCCTAAATTCAATGATGACTTAACCAATGCTAGCTCCTACATGACCGGGGTTAATGAATATGATTATCCGGCTTACTGGCAGGCGCGCGTTCGGAAGGACCCTGTGCTGCAAAGCTACTATGAGGCGTTTCAGGAAAACGCGGCGAAAGGCAATATTGTCGTTGATCCGATGTCGATTGCGCCGCCAATCGATGCGGTATCCAAAAACAAGCAAAAGCTGACGAAGCTGCTGGACGACACGGTGCTAATGTATATCGCAGGAGCGCAATCTAGAGACAACTACGATACCTTCCTTTCGCAATGGATGGCAGAAGGCGGCGCAGAATCCGTCAAGGAAGCGAACGAGTGGTATCAAACCATTTCAAAATAATGGCTTGCCTATAGACGTAGGCTTGATGGCAAAGGGGCAGCTGCGAATCGCAGGTGCCTCTTTGTCGCCCAGGCGAAATGCCTAGCATAATTGACTGAGGGGGAACAGAAATGAACGAACCATTTAAGCCGCATAAAGGCAGTGAGGTTGATATGCTTGCTATCCATGCCCAAGTGGAAGCTGCGCCAGAGGATATTACGATTACATTAGAAGGGCAGCGGCACGCTATAACGGCTGTCAACACCATTCCGTCGGCCGAAGAGTGGCTTGTCTTGTTTACAAGCGCATGGGGGGAATCGGTCACTGTTCCTGAGAATGGCGTTGCGGTGCAGGTGGGAGCAGGCGGCTTGGTTTTACGCGTCGTTAATGAAGCGCCTGTCGGCTTTGCCCCGGCCTGGTCGGGCCCAACGATACTAGACATCCCTGAGGATGGTTATGCGCTTGTTGCCCTTGATCCTTTGTATGCTCCGGAAAGCAGCCGCTTCTTTTTGTCTACCTGCTTTAGAAAAGGAGACCGTATCAAGCTGCGCAAGGATGGTGCGGTGACTGAACATCACGGGCTGGCAGGCGCTGCTGATCATGAATTCAGCCTTTATTTGAATCATCCATCCGTTTATACGGAAACGCAGACCGTTACCACAGTTAGCGGTAATGTGAGCGGCGGCAATGCGGGCGAGTTTCCGGCGCTAACGATTAATGGTGAAGAGGCTGTGGTTGACGAGCAGGGTATTTTTGCCCATAAACTGAAACTGGCGCTTGGCGTCAACTTTGTTGATGTGGAGATCAAAGCGGGGAACGAAACCCCAGTTGCTCGAAGCTTAGCCATTTTTTCTAAGAGCCGTGCTGAGAGGAAGCAGAGGGTCATCCTTTGGATAGATCAGAGAGCCAACAGTGGGAAGCTGCAGTCTGCGGACGCTGTAAGAAAACTGCTGGAGCGTGCAAAACATGCAGGCGTTACGGATATTGCGCTTGACGTTAAAGGGGTGGAGGGGTACGTTTCTTACTTCAAAAATCCGCTGACGAGCCGTCCCCACATGAGTGAATTGGTAAACGCTAAGCAGGATACTCCTTATCCAAAGCTGGATTTGCTGCAGATTTTTATAGAGGAGGGGCATCAGCTTGGTCTAGCTATTCATGCATCCATGAATGTATTTGCAGAAGGCTCTATTGTACGTGGTCAATATGCGATTCTAAATGAACATCCTGAATGGGAGGAAATGGTTTACAAGCATCAAGATGAAGGCGTGATCAAACGGCAGCGAGACAGCTCGGCTCCGGGCTTGGTTGCGTTTGCCAACCCGCTTCATGAGAAGGTGCGCGAGCATCAATTGGCAGCTTTCCGGGAAGTGATTGCCGGCTATCAGGTGGACGGCATTATTTTGGACCGGGGCAGATACGACAATGAAACGGCGGACTTCAGTCCTTTGACACGAAGCCGCTTTGAGGCTTATTTGGCGGAAAGGGGCAAGCGGCTTCATCGTTGGCCAGAGGACATATTCGATTATCAAGGCAATACGAGAATAGATGGTCCGTTGATTTTGGACTGGTGGGCTTTCCGTGCAGGCGTCATTACCTCTTTTGTTGCGGAGGTCAAGGAGATGGTGGACGGTCATAAGCGACAAACGGGAAGCGATGTTTTGTTATCTGCCTACGTGGGGTCTTGGTTTGATACCTATTATGTCAACGGTGCAAACTGGGCCAGCCCGGATTTTCAATATGACAGCCGCCTTCAATTTCAGGAGGGCTCCGTCTATACCAAGGACTACCGAGGCACTGGCTATGTTCGGCACTTGGATTTCCTCATGATTGGTACGTATCAGGATACGCTGGCCGAGGTGGAGAAATATATGGCCCTTGGCAATATTGCCACAGGTGGAGAAGTTCCGGTATATGCGGGCATTTCCCTTAATCAGATGAATAGCGCCAAGCGGCAGGGTGAGGTATTCCGTTCGGCTTTCCGGTACACAGACGGGCTAATGCTGTTTGACGCCTCACATGCCGATTGGGATATGCTTGATCAGTCTTTAAAAAGAGAATAAGGATAGGTTATGGAGGCGCGCAGGCAGCTTCTTCAGAAGCCTACCAACATATGGTATAATGACTAGCATAATGCGAAGGAGGAACCATATGAATCTAGCGAATAAAATAACGATTGCTCGTATTTTATTAATACCTGTGTTTATTTTATTTTTTCCGATATACCCCGAGTGGTTAATCAGCAAATCAGAATTTTTTCTACATATAGATACCTATGGCATTTATTATGCCGCAGCATTATTTATACTCGCTTCAGCGACGGATAAATTAGATGGACATATCGCAAGAAAATATAATCAGATTACGAATCTTGGCAAGCTGCTCGATCCGCTGGCAGACAAGCTGCTAATATCCGCCGCGTTAATATTAATGGTAGGCGAGCAGATGATTTACAGCTGGATCGCAGTTGTGATTATCGGAAGAGAGATTATTATAACGGGCATTCGAATTGTCGCCTCATCTCAAAAAATTGCCCTGCAAGCCGACCAATTCGGCAAAATTAAGATGGTCTTTCAAGTTGTTGCGATTTCAGCGGTGTTGTTAAACCATCGTCAGCTCAGCTTTTTGACAGCGATTCCTGTCGATCAAATTCTGATGTATGTTGCCTTGGCGTTGACCATCCTATCCGGAGCTAACTACATCAAAAACAACTATCACTTGCTGCAGTAGAAATAAAAGTAGAGTAGAACGATTAAACCTATCCCATTTAAAATACAGCGGCAGCGATGGACGAGATGAAACAGTCCAAAACTGCCGCTGTTTTATGAAATGGTCGTTTTCCTTCTAAGCATACCTATACATTTGTGACTCAGGCTTGATGCTAACGGACATAGAATCCGCTATTCTTCATAATTTGGGCTTAATTTGCATCTAACGGACATAGATTCCACTATTTAGTCGAAATCGTGTTAAATTATAACGCTTGGAGCCTAATAGCGTACTCTATGTCCGTTACTTTTGAAAAAAGAGGAATTCAAAGCAAATAAGGCATCTGATGTCCGTTATTTTTATCATCGCCGATTTCGTTATCTTGCGATTATATTCGGTAATTAAAACATACAAAGCCCGATGAGGTATAGTAAATATATATACAGCTATTTATTTCGATTTACAGGGGGCGAGCCGTCTGCAAACCATACAAACAAAGCTTTTTGACTATGGGCAAGCAGAGATCGATTATTTGAAAAGCGTAGATGAAGCGCTTGGTGCTGCCATGTCTCGGCTCGGAAAAGTCGAACGCATCATCATGCCGGACTTATTCACTTCACTCGTTTATGCGATTGTAGGCCAGCTGATTTCAGCTAAAGCAGTGCACACCATATGGGAGCGAATGCAGGTGCGGCTTGGCGAAATATCCCCTTCGAACATAGCTAATCAAAAGGCAGATCAGATTCAAAGCTGCGGGATAACGATGAAGAAGGCCGTTTGCATAAAAAGCATTGCGGAGTCGATTATGCAAGGTGAAATCCGGCTGGAAGAGTTGAACCGCTTATCGGATGCAGAGGTAATCAAGCAGCTGATGTCCTTAAAGGGAGTTGGCAAGTGGACGGCTGAAATGCTGCTCATTCATGCGATGGAGCGCCCAGATGTCGTGAGCTGGGGAGATATTGCCATTCGCCGCGGGATGATGAAGCTGTATGGTCTTCAAGATTTAACCAAAGAACAGTTCGATACCTACCGGCTAAGGTATTCGCCCTATGGTTCAGTGGCTTCGATTTATTTGTGGACCTTGTCAATGGAGTAAGCTAAAAGGAGCAACAACATGGAGAAAACAATAAAAGAACAGCTCATAGCATTGAAGGAAGACGATTTTCAGAAATTTACGGCTGCGCTTATTCCTACAATTAATAATGTATTAGGCGTTCGGCTGCCGAAGCTGCGCCAGCTGGCCAAGTCGATAGCAAGTGATGACTGGCGTACCTATTTAAAGGATGCAGATAGCGAGTACTTTGAGGAAGTGATGCTGCAGGGGATGGTCATTGGTTATGCCCAAGCGGATATAACAGAACGTTTAAACATTGTCGCTGAATTTGTTCCGAAGATAGACAATTGGTCAGTCTGTGACAGCTTTTGCAATGGGCTGAAGTTTACAACGGACAATAAGTCAGCGGTATGGGATTTCATACAGCCGTATTTGGTATGTGACAAAGAGTATGAGATACGTTTTGGCGTGGTTATGCTGCTTGGCTATTATATTGAAGAAACTTATATCGAGCGCCTCTTGCAGCTGCTTGATCAGACGAAACGAGAGACGTATTACGTCAAGATGGCGGTAGCATGGGCATTGTCGATTTGTTATATTAAGCAGCCAGAGGCTACTATGAATTATTTGAAAAGCGGTGCTAATTCTTTAGATGAATTCACCTACAACAAAGCTCTGCAAAAAATAATAGAATCATACCGCGTCGATCAAGAAACCAAAATCATAATACGCGGTATGAAACGAAAAAAAAGCTAAGGCTCAAAGCCTTCCTGGCTTACATAAATGCGATCCTCCGAAAAAACCTGCTTGAACCGCTCGTAAACGACGCGATAAGCAGCCGGATGATACCATTCCTCAAGACCTAGCTGCTCATACAAAGCATTGATGCCTAGTTGTCGCGTTCGTTTTCCACTGCTTCCGTCACCCATAAAATAATCGTCTATGCAGATGCGTTCAACGAGTGGGCGCAGTATTTCGGCGAATTGCTCACTGCTTGGAAGCATGGGGGCAATCGTCGCTTGAGTGGGAACGCCCGCATCAGCTAGCAGTTGAAGCGTCTTTAGCCTAGCCATAATCGGTGGGGCATTCGGTGAAAAATGTTTTCGAATGTCCTCGCGATCTGTTTCGACTGTCATACTGACGCGAACCTTCTCTCCAAGTCGCAAGAGCAGATCAATATCCCGCTGAACAAGCGGGCTTCGCGTTTGCACAAACAAAAAATCAGGCGGGTCATCAACCATCACCTCGAGCAAGGACCGAGTAATTTGTTCCTTATATTCAATCGGCTGATAGGGATCAGTGCTGGATGACATAAAAATAGTAACCGGACCTTTAGACTTTTCTCTTGAAAATTGTTTGCGAAAAACTTCAGCAGCATTTTTCTTAATATCGACCCATGTTCCCCACTCGGCGCCTCGAAATAAAGAAACAGGCATTTTCCGCACATAGCAGTAGGAACAGCCAAACGTACACCCTGTATAAGGATTTAAGGAGTGGCTGTAGCCGGTAAGAAAGCCGGTTCCTTTATTCAATAAGGTTTTGGGCTGTGTATATAAATATTCGATCGTCATATTAGTGTTTTTCCAGCTGAAGCAGCTTTGTTTTCATTTCTATGCCGCCGCGGTATCCAGTCAGCGATCCGTTCTTTCCAATGACGCGATGGCAGGGAATTGTAATTAAGATCGGATTAGCGCCAATCGCCGTGCCCACAGCGCGAACAGCTGCGGGCCGCTGGATTTGATGGGCAATATCGGAATAAGACTTCGTTTCCCCATAAGGAATATCGCAAAGTGCTTTCCATACTTCCTGTTGGAAAGCTGTTCCTTGATAGTGGAAGGAGATGCTGAATTGCTTGCGGAAACCTTGAAGGTATTCAGCTATTTCAATTGTATAAGGCTGGAGCAGCTCAATATTCTCTAGTAAAGGGGTGCCTGGATAGCGGGTATTTGCCCATTGGAGCAGCTCGTCTATCGGTTCATTCTGAGAGCCGATAAAACATAGTCCCTCCGTTGTGGCTGCAACGTATAGGCTCCAAGCCTCGTGCGTGAGCAATGTCCAATAAATGGGCGGTTTACTGTGTTTGGTCATTCGAATCAGCCTCCTGTTTGTGCAATTGCCGATAGGCTGCGGGTGTGCAGCCCGTCTTCTTTTTAAACAACGTTACAAAATACGGCGTGTTATGCATGCCGACGCTTGAACCGATTTCTGAAATGGACAAATCGGATGATGTCAGCTGCTCCTTCGCTTTATCGACTCGTAATTGCTGTATATATTCAACGGGTGTCAAGTGTTTGATTTTTTTGAAGGTCCGATGCAGGTGATAGGGGCTGCCGTGGCATTGATCGGCAACGACTTGTAAAGTTAAGTTGTTCATATAGTTTTTGTCGATATATTCGGCAGCCAAATGAATCCATTCATCATCAGGCAGGCGCATCCCGGTAGGCTTGCATCGTTTGCATGGGCGAAAGCGGGCAGATAAAGCTTGCTCGGCCGTAGAGTAGATAGCAATATTTTCTTTGTTGGGCGGTTTGGATTTGCAGGATGGCCTGCAAAATATTCCTGTCGTTTTCACCGCGTAAAAGAAGATCCCGTCATAAGCAGCATTGTTGCTTAAGATGGCATGCCACCGTTCCTCGGTCAATGTTTCTGAGTGTTGTTTCACCATTTTGCTCACCTCCATCATTAGTATAACCTCGAAAGTGAACGTATGTACGTATTTTAGAATGTAAAAGCAAGATAACGAAAGCGGGATGAATAGAGGGTATACTTTGATCCTGACGCGCAATCGCGTAAAATAGAAGGATCAATGCTGCTAATGGAGGAGAGCTTATGGAAGCTAAAGTAATAACATTACCTTTATTACATGTTGTAGGTTATCGTATTGAATCTAACATAACAGAGTTTGAGTCTGGTCTTGGCAAGAATACTTATCGATTACTCGTTGAAAGAAAAGCGGAAATTATGAATAGAAAAAATGAAAATGTGATTTTAATGCAAATCTACCCCATGAATGATGATTTTGACCCACAGGTCGATCGGTTTACGAATCTGATCTGTTACGAGGTAAGTGAACAAGCTGATGTTCCAGTAGATATGACTAGTCATACCGTGACTGAAAGTAAGTATGTTACATACAAGCACAAAGGACTTGAATCCGAGCTAAGTCGTTCGTACGGCTATGTCTATGGCGATTGGATGAGTGAAACGGGAAATGAACCCAAAAACTATGATTTTGAAATTTGGGATGAACGATATCAACCCGAAAGTCCCGATAATGAAATTGATTTGTATATTGCATTGAAGTAATGAGAGGTTATAAAAAATATAGCTTTAAAAGGAGCACAATATCATGTCATTGCCACTTTCGAAACAGCTTAATCGGGATTTTATTCTTAGCCAGCTCGAAGCTTTACTGAACATTCCAAGCCCTAGCGGGTACTGTATGGACATTGTGAAGCATCTTGGAGTGGAAGCAGAGAAGCTTGGCTATTCGCTCGAAATAACGCCAAAAGGCAACGGAATGATAACCATTCCAGGCGTCAATTCAGAGAAAGTGATCGGCATAACCGCGCATTTGGATACGCTTGGAGCGATGGTTCGTTCGATCAAGTCGGATGGGAAGCTTCGCTTCACGTCGATCGGGGGCTACAATATGCAAACGGTCGAAGGGGAGTATTGCGTTATTCACACGCGTGACGGCCGGAAATATGAGGGAACGGTGTTGTCTACGAAAGCCTCTGTACATGTATACTCCGATTCGCGGGAGTGGAAGCGCGAAGAAGCGAATATGGAAATTCGCATAGATGAGCTGGTGAAAACCAAAGCAGATACAGAGGGGCTGGGCATTTCCGTAGGCGATATCATTTCGTGGGAGCCGCGAGTGCGCATCTTTCCGAATGGCTGGGTGAAGTCACGGCATTTGGACGATAAAGCAAGCGTAGCAGCACTGCTTGGATTAATGGAATGGTTCAAGCGCGAAGGGAACACACCTGCACATACACTCAAGCTGATCTTCTCGACCTACGAAGAGGTGGGACACGGAAGTTCTTATATTCCTGAGGATATAACGGAGATGATTGCGGTGGATATGGGAGCGCTGGGAGATGATCTTTCTGCGACAGAGCAGGATATATCCATTTGCGCCAAGGATTCGACTGGACCATACGATTATAATATGACGACTAAGTTAATTGAATTAGCGAAGCGTGAGAACCTAGCTTATGCTGTAGATATTTACCCGCACTACGGCTCCGATGCATCGGCTGCGCTGCGCGGCGGAAGCAATATTCGTGCGGCATTAATCGGACCGGGCGTTCACGCTTCCCATGGCATGGAACGCACACACGCAGATGCCATCGTTGGCACGTCTGCTTTGCTTCTGGCTTATGTCATGGAGTAAGATTTCTAGTTAATATACAATAGGTAGAAAAAATGCGAAGAAGAGCGGCGATGAAATCGATGCTCTTCTTTTTTTTGATGACTAAACTTGTCAGAAAGACAATGAAGTAGGACGTTAGTAGAAGAGCGCCAAACGTTATTTTGGGACAAAAAGATAGGGAATGCTCTATGATTTCAGTGCTTTAGAAGCTTTATATTTATCCCGAATGATGTTGGTTTATCCTGACAGGGTGCAAAATATAGATTGCTGAAACGTATGATCGATTAGCTGAGAACGATGGAATATCCGCTTTTTAGGCTCCGAATAGTCCCTTTTTCAATTCAAACCCCGCTTTTTTTTGTTTTTTAAGTGTAAATTTGCAGCAGTTAGGGGTTAAAACGTACAGGAAAAAGAGGAATGCGAAATATGTCGAATGGTGTTTTACTGCTGCTTAGGTAGGATGCTGGTCAATAGTCCCTTATTTTTTCGATGAATTAGTGGAATTTTAATTGGATTCTTCGTTCGTTGGAAAGTGGCAAACAGGAAAAAAACCTTTATTTCACATGGGTTAGAGGGAAAAAGCATGCGGGAAAACATGAGTCCCAAGTGGGACTTTCACCCATTATTTATTAAGCGCTTTCAATAGTCAGAATTATCAATTTGGCGATAAAAAACATGACATGACATATCCCACTATTCGCATCAATTAGGAGTCCGTACTTATGAAAACCATAATGAAAATGAGCAAGATTGTCTAAGTGTGACCATGTCTTTATTCCCTCAAGAATTATTATCATCTGTGTCATACTAGAGTGCAAAGAGAGACAAGAAGCTTTCCAAAACTCAAAATGTATGAGCGAGCTGATGAATGGAGGTTTCAGAGATGAATGTTTCGAATCAGGAGCAGAAGCAGATGAAGCTGAAGCAGTTTTTGAAAATACTATCCGAGGATCCTTCTCTATTACTGAAAGACGGTCAATCGGAAGTGAGGTCGCTGCCTGAGCTGCTTATGGCAACTGGCTGCCTAATCCATAATGAACCGATTGACATGGCGAAGCTGATATCTCAGCTGCTCGGTAAGATCGGCCTGCAAGCCTGCTCTGACGATATGATGGAGCATGTAATGAATGGCGGGACCGTGGATGAGTTCATTAATAACACGAGATGATAACATTTTATGTCTAAGCAGGAATCCATGGATAAACCTATTCCTGTAAACAAACGATGCCCAAAAGTTCGCGTTTCGAATAATGAGAGAATTTTAATATTCATTAAGAACAACTTTCGTGAAGTTCGGCAACGGATGATTTTAAAGCAATGGAGGAAATGATTTGGAATTAAAACAGTATTGGATCATCGTGAAAAGAAGGCTATTGATGATAGCTTTAATTATTTCAGTGAGCTGTCTAACCATCGGCATTTACTCCAGCTACTTTATCAAACCACAGTATGAAGCATCCGCTAAGTTAATCGTTAACCAGTATAAGGACAGCAGCTCGCTCATTCCGAGCATAGATGTTGGATCGATTAACTCCACGATCGGACTTATCAAAACCTATAAAGAGATTTTGCGAACGCCGCGAATGATGAAGCGAGTTGTCAAGCAATACCCGGATCTCGGTGTGACATACGGCGAGCTCATCGGCAAGGTAAGCGTAAGCTCAGTGAATGAAACACAGGTCATGTCCATATCGGTACGTGATGACTCTTATGAGCAAGCAGCAAAAATCGCGAATGCGATTGCCATCGTTTTTCAAAAATCGGTTCCAGAGCTGATGAAGGTAGATAATGTTTCCGTGCTGGACCAAGCTGATCCGCATGAACAACACGGACCCGTTGCTCCGAATCCTAAGATGAACATTGCAGTCACATTCATGATGGCATTGATGGTAGGTGTAGGCATATCCTTCCTGCTGGATTACTTGGATGACACGGTTAAGACCGAAGAGGACATCGAGGCACTGCTGGAAGTACCTGTATTAACATCGATTCCGAAGTTCGAAGAGCGGGATGCGACAGAACACAGCGGCAACGCCACGTTAAAGACGAATGCAGGGAGGGAACAAAATGTCTCGTTTGATTCCTAAGTGGAACTTGATAACGGAGCTGAATCCCAAATCGCCCATTTCTGAAGGGTACCGGATGCTGCGGACAAACATTGAGTTCTCGACAATTAATCAAAAGCTGCAAATTATTATGGTCACCTCTTCCAAGCCAAGCGAGGGCAAAAGCACGACATGCGCCAATATGGCAGTCGCGTTTGCACAAGCAAACAAAAAGGTGCTTCTGATTGATGCGGATCTCCGCAAGCCTTCGCAGCATCATATTTTTGGGAAGTCCAACCGCAGCGGCTTAACGACGGCTTTATTGAACCAACTGAAGCTTGAGGACATCATTCAGTTTACGAATACGGACAATCTGTCCATTATCCAAGCGGGGCCAACGCCTCCCAATCCTTCTGAGCTGCTCTCGTCGGAGCAAATGGCGGAGCTGCTTAAGACAGCTAGAGAGCGGTACGATGTCGTCATTATCGACACGCCGCCGATCATGTCTGTAACGGATGCTCAAATTGTAGCAACGCAAAGCGATGGGGTCGTTCTTGTGATCGACTCGGGAAAAGTGAAAAAAGATGTTGCCCTTAAAGCAAAAGCGTCACTTGAACATGTGAAAGCAAATCTTATCGGCGTCGTGCTGAATAAGATCAATCGAAATCATTCAGATATCTACTCTTACTACTACGGAGAAAAGACAGAAGCTTAATCGTCTTTGCTCCAGCTCATAGAAGCAAGAAATAGATAGGTAATGTCTCCTGCACCTCTATCACCGGAGGCACTCGGTCATGCTGTGGGTCAGCCGACCTTAGACGTTAATCGTCAAGGGTGTGACGTGAGGAGGGGTTAGATGCCCCTTAACAACCAATAAAAAAATAATAGGATAGGGTGAAATCAAATGAAAAAAGTGAGAAAAGCCATTATCCCCGCCGCAGGACTTGGAACACGGTTTTTACCGGCAACCAAAGCGATGCCAAAAGAAATGCTTCCGATCGTCGATAAACCGACCATTCAATACATTGTAGAGGAAGCCATTGAATCAGGCGTTGAGGATATCATCGTCGTAACGGGTAAAGGAAAGCGGGCGATTGAAGATCACTTCGATATCGCATTTGAGCTTGAGCATATATTAGAAGAAAAAGGCAAGCTTGATATTTTGGAAAAGGTAAGAAAATCATCAAATGTGAATCTTCACTACATAAGGCAAAAAGAAGCCAAGGGGCTTGGGCATGCGGTATGGTGCGCTCGCAACTTCATTGGGGACGAGCCGTTTGCAGTGCTTCTTGGGGATGACATTGTAGAAGCAGAAGTCCCTTGCACAAGGCAGCTTATTGAGCAATATGAGAAAACCGGCCGCTCGGTCATTGGCGTACAGACGGTTGGCGTTGATCAGACGCATCGGTACGGTATCGTTGACCCAGGGCAGCGGGTAGACAATCTTTATGAGGTTAATCGTTTTGTAGAGAAGCCGCCGCAAGGACAAGCGCCTTCCAATCTAGCCATCATGGGCCGTTATGTGCTCACTCCCGATATATTCGAATATTTAGGACGCCATGAGCGCGGAGCTGGAGGCGAAATTCAGCTTACCGATGCTATTCAAAAGCTTAACGTAGAAAAAGGCGTTTACGCCTTTGATTTCCAAGGCATTCGTTATGATGTCGGAGAGAAGCTTGGCTTCATTATGACGACGCTTGACTTTGCCTTAAGAAATAATGAAATTAAGTATCAGTTGATGACTGAGCTTGAGGAATTAATGGAACGGGAGCTTAGCAAGCAGTTATTAGCTGGAAGGAGTGATAGAAGATGACACCTCCACAATATCAGGATGAAGCGGTAATCGGCGTTTCTGATTACTATTCGAATAGGCGCAGCGCTCAGCAAACGGTAAGCATGTATTCGATTATCAAACGCACGATTGACATTGTTGGTTCGCTAGTCGGTTTAATCCTGTTAAGCCCGCTGTTTATCATCATCGCTATCCTTATTAAGTGGGAGGACCCTAAAGGTTCTGTCTTCTTCTATCAAACAAGGATCGGCAAGGATGAAAAGCCGTTTCGCATGTACAAATTTCGCTCGATGCTGACGGGTGCCGAGGACAAGCTGAAGGATCTGCTGGATAAGAACGAAATTAGCGGTGCAATGTTCAAGATGAAGGATGATCCGCGCATTACAAAGATCGGTAAAATCATTCGCAAAACGAGCATCGATGAGCTGCCTCAGCTGCTGAACGTGCTGAGGGGCGAAATGTCCTTGGTTGGTCCAAGGCCGCCTCTTTCAAGGGAGGTAGCGGAATATACGGAGTACGACAAGCAGCGCTTGTCCGTAACGCCAGGCTGCACGGGACTTTGGCAGGTAAGCGGCAGAAACAATCTATGCTTTAAGCAAATGGTTGAGCTTGACCTAACTTATATTCAGAAGCGATGCATTTGGTTCGATTTCAAAATTATGCTGAGAACGGTGAAAACGTTAGTCGGCTCTCAGGATGCTTTTTAGAGTGTGAAAGCTTTCGAAGATATTTTTGCTTCGCAAAACAAGCGTATGCTTACGAAGTCAGTTTTGCTTCGCAAAACTTAGCTTATGCTTACGAAGTCAGTTTTGCTTCGCAAAACTTTGAGGAGTTGATAAAAATGGCAAGAATCCTGCATATTTCGGAGTTTACGAAGGGCGGTATCGAGACGCACTTGAACGAGGTGCTGAGCTACCAAGCGAGCAGACATGATATTTTTCTTATGGCTTCTGAGCAGAATTCGAGCCCTGAGTCGCTTCAAATTAGCCAAGATCGATTGTGCTTGTACCCTTACAAGAGGAAGCCGGCTTATTTTGTGAAAGCCATGAAAGCTATTCATCGTAAGGTAAAGGACTTCAAGCCTGATATTGTACATGTACACGGAACGTTCGCAGGTGTTTTCCTGCGGACGTTGTTTTTTTTCAAGAGCAAGCGCCCGATCGTCATCTATAATGCGCATGGCTGGGCTTTTCTGATGGATATAAAGCCGTGGAAGCAGCGGATATTCGCCTTAGTTGAGAAGACGCTCGCACTTCGGACTGATTTCATTATCAATATTTCGAGGCATGAATATGAGAAGGCCATGCATTATGGACTGCCAGCAGCCAAGTCGGGAGTCGTTTATAACGGCGTTTCGGATACGTCGGAAGTAAGCACGCCGCCTTTCGAGACTGATCCTGACATGATTCATCTACTTTATGTAGGACGCTTCGATCGGCAGAAGGGGTTTGATCTGCTGCTTGAGGTGTTCAACAAGCATCAGTTTACAAACGTTCGCCTATATTTGGTTGGCGATACTGTGCTGAAGGAAGTTGAATACAAGTTTCCTGAGAACACAATTAAGATCGGCTGGGTGGACAATTCTCAGATCGATCGTTATATGCAATCCTGTGATGCGGTCATTATTCCATCTCGCTGGGAAGGCTTTGGCATCGTCGCCATTGAAGCGCTGCGGAATAAGAAACCGGTTATTGCGAGCAATCGAGGTGCGCTGCCGGAAATTATTAGCGATGGCGTTAACGGTTATGTATTCGACTTCGATAATAAGCAGGAGCTGGCAGACATCATTCATGAGCTGGACAAGCCGAAGCTGAGAGCGCTTGGCTTAGCGGGATGGGACATTTTCCAAGAGAAATTCCATTCGGATAAAATGAACAACCAAATCGAGCGGCTTTACGAGGAAGCCTTGCAGAAATCAAGCAAACCGTTATCCTCCGCCGTCAAAAAATACGTCTAGATTTACGGGGATGGAGAGAAGATGAGCCAAATCTTGCAAAGCAATCTAGTGATTAAAGCTAAATTAGCCAAAAAAGAAGAGAAGCAGCAAATCTTTTTGGCGATTTATTTATGCTTCTTGCTGGTGCTGACCGTCTACCAGGATTTCCCGTTAGTCAACATAATCGGCGAGATTGGCAGGTCACCCATTATTTTGCTGGTTCCGCTGTTTGTGTTATGCGAAATTGGGCTGCTGGCGAAGCATAAGCGGGTGATGCATGGCAGCATGCTGCAGAAGTATATATTCGGATTTATTTTATATTTGTGCTTTATCAGCATTGCCTATTTGCTAATTCAATTCATTCAAGGCAGCTACAGCTTCGGATCAGAGAGTCTGCTTGGCAAAGCGATAAAGGTACTTATTTATTTTGTGCTCATCCTGCTTTATATCAGGCATATGCAGCTCATTTTTTCCAAAATTACAAGCTTTAAGACGCTGTATGGCTGCTTCCTAGCAATCGTTACGCTGCTGACGGTCATTATGATCTTGGAGCTTATGAGTATGCCGAACGCCTTCACGTATTTGCATGCAGGGAGCAGCCCTTATTGGAGGGTTCGGATGCTGACCTCGGAGAGCAGCACGACGGGCTCCATCGTGGTTGTATATGCATCCATTTTGGTATATCTGACAAAGTATTTGAACAGTTTCGGCAAGACGCTAACGATCGTTTATGCTTCAGGTTTTTTTCTGTTTTACTTATTTATTACAGGCTCCAAAGGGTTTATGATTATCAGCTTGTTCACGTTAGTCGTGACGATGATTAAGTTTTTGGATTTTCGAAAAAAGAAAAATTTTGTTTTGCTCATCTCAGTCGTTCTGGCCATGTATATGTTCATCACTAATTTTTCTGCGGGGCTGGTCAGCTCGTTCAGTAATGACATCGAAAACTACACATCTTCCTACACGCGTATGGGAACGATCATCATCGCGCTGATTACGGTGTTTCACAATCCGCTCGGGGTTGGCACAGGAGCATATCTCATGTATTTCGATAAGTATGTGAATGATTCGATCAGCATGATGTCCCATTTCTATTACAATACATTTGGCATCAGCCAAATTAATGCGGGGGAGCTGTTGCAATATTCGGGCTCGGACAAAAACTTAGGCGTCAAATCGGGATTTTTCCAATGGATTATGTTTGGCGGGCTATTCGCAGTTGTGTTCTTTTATCTGCTTGCCAAAAACCTGATCGTCAAAGTGAAATCCAGCTCTATATTATTTCTTGCTTTAGTTTTTATCTTATTTTCAATGCTTCTTGTTTCCTTGGAGATTAAATATGAGATATGGCTGCTATTTGCTTTTATTAGCCTTTTTTTAGGCAAAAACGATATAGATCAACCAAAAAGGTCGGGGGTATCCAAATGAAGATGCTTGTGGTGTGCAGTGATTTTCCCTATCCCGCCGATCATGGCGGAAGGGTAGACACATGGGGAAGAATCAAGGTGCTCGCTGAGCTTGGCTGGAAAATCCACTTGCTCGTTTGCGGCAAGCAGATGCCATCTAAGGAAGAAATGGACACAGTATATAATTACGTGGAAGAGATTACGTTATGTGATCGAAGAAGCAAGCTGGCTGATCTGCTGCATGTTATTCCGATGCAGGTGCAGTCGCGTAGTGAACTAAGTAATGTAGAGCTGGCAGGAGATTATGATTATGTACTTCTTGAAGGCGACTATGTGTATCCGGTTTTGCAAAATCCAAAAATCAAACATGATACGGTTATCCTACGAGTGCATAACGATGAAGCGGTCTATTTCAAGGCGCTAGCCAATAGCACTAAAAACGTCGTTCACAAAATGTATTACCACATGGAGAGCCGCAAATTCACGATTTTGCAAAAAAAAATGCTGGAGAAGGTGGATAAATACTTGTTTATATCGAGCAAGGAATTTGAAAGCTTCCGCAAACAGCATCCTGCTGCAAAAAGCTTGTTCCTTCCGCCTCCGGTTACGAAGGTCAACTTCGAAGCTAGTGATTTTCGCAGCAAGCATGTCGTGTTCATTGGTTCCCTATTTATGCCGAACAACCGAGAAGCAATTCAGTGGTATCTGGAGCATATCCACCCGCTGATGCTGAAGGAGCCGGACTATAAGTTCATCATAGCAGGGAACAGCAGAAAACAGAGCCTCAGCTGGCTCGAGAGCTACAACCTAAAGAATGTCATTGTACATGATACGCCAAAGAGTTTGGATGAAATATACCGAAGCGGCTATTTATTCGTTAACCCGATGCAGAACGGAGCAGGCGTCAAGCTGAAGACGATTGAAGCGATTCAGAACGGCTTGCCGGTTATTTCCACCTCCATCGGCTACGAGGGAACAGGACTTGTAGATAACGAGCATATCATGGTCGCTGATCGGCCGGAGCAATTTTATGGGAAAATCAAGCAGCTATTCGATGATCCTCAAAGGGCAAAATCATTGCTGGAGTCATCGCAAAGCTTCTTGCGCACCCATTACAATCACAAAGAAGTATTGAAGACATATATGCAATCCTTGAACGTCAGTTATCCAGTAAAGCAGGTGCTCTAATATGAGTCGAAGTAAAACGAATGTGTTGTTTGTTACCCACGCGGATAAGAAGGGCGGCGCTGAGCAAAGCCTGATCCATCTCATCAATTATTTGGACACGTCAAAATATCGGATTTTTTTGTTAAGTCCTCGCGATGCGACATATCTAAATGAAATTAGATCGGATTATGTTCATTTTCCGCTGCAGCTGGGCAGCATTAAGAAAAAACTAGGCTTAGGTTATATCGAAACGGTGCTTAAGATTCAGTCCTTTGTTCGTAAAAATCGCATCGACATCGTTCATGCCAACGGCTGGCGCGCACCTTGGTACACAGCTCCGCTAAAGTTTATGACGAAGTCAAAGCTGATCTGGCATCATCGCGACTATACCCATTTGCGTATGTTCAACCAAGTGCTGCCGAAATTTTTTGATCAGGTAATATGCATTTCGCATTTTGTAGCCAATTCGATTCAGGGCAGCAACAAGACTATCATTTATAACGGTGTTGATCCAGAGCTTGCTTTGACGAGAAAGAGCAGAGCCTTTATGGAGGATGATACACTCATCATCGGCACGTTCGGCCGGATTGTGGAATGGAAAAGATACCATCTCATGATCGAGGCAGTGAAGAAACTGAGCGACAGCAATCGGAACAATTGGAAGCTGCTCATCGTGGGCGATGCATCCGTTGACGGGTCGGATGACTATTACAATGACATGATCCAAAAGGTGCTGTCCTACGGCTTGGAGCATCATGTGGTCTTCTATGGCTACAGCAAAAAACCGCTAGATGTGATGAAGGAATGTGATTTAACGATAAACTTCTCCCTTAACGAGCCGTTTGGCAGAGTTATTATTGAATCGATGCTCGTTGAAACGCCAGTTATCGTTGCAGATTCGGGCGGAGCGCCAGAAATTATCCATCATACGAGAGGCGGCTTCATCGTGAAGGACGGCGATGTAGAAGAGCTGTATCAGACGATGAGAAGCGTTTACGATGGGGAAGTTGATTATGAGGAACTATCAAGCCAAGGTTATGCAAGCGTAATGAGCGACTTTAACATGAGCTCCATTGCGAAGAAGGTGGAGTCGACATATCGTGAGCTGCTTGCGCCAAACTTAAAATCGGAAGCGGCAGGCGGGATGGTCAGATGAGCACCGTATATAATCGATTAAGCTTCGGCAAGCTCCTGGCTGTATTAAAGGGGGCTGCCATACTGCCAATTAAGGCGAGTTCAGCTGGCAGGCTTGGCCGTATTTCTGGAAAGCTGACCTTACGAAACAAAGGGCGGTTCATCGTTGGGAAAAACGTTTCTTTCCATGCGAAGCCGCTGCCTTCTTCAGTTACCGTAGAGAAGCAGGCGGAGCTTTGGGTAGGGGATAATGTGTTTTTTAATTATGGCCTCGACATTGGCTGCACGAAGTCGATCCGAATTGGCAGCAACACGATTATCGGTCCGATGGTGAACATTATCGATACGAACTTCCACCCCGTAGATATGGAAGACCGAGCTGGCAGCAAGGACATCGTCATCTCGGACAATGTGTGGATTGGACGCGGAGCTGTTATTTTGCCTGGCGTAACGATTGGCAGCGGTTCAGTCATTGCTGCAGGCAGCATCGTAACGCGGGATATTCCGAATAATGTGCTGGCAGGCGGTGCACCCGCAAAGATTATTCGCGAGCTCCAGATTACGAAGGAATGGGTTCGCAGATATAACTAAAGGGAGCGTACGGCGATGAAAGTATGGATGTGGCCAAAATCAAGCGAATTGAACTTTTACAATGATTTATTGACCGATTCACTCAGCAGTGCAGGCATGGAAGTGAAGGATTTGCAGCATGGCAAGCTAGCACTTCAGGTCGGGCAAGCGAAAGCTGGCGACATTGTCCATATTCACTGGATGCATCATGCCTATCAGAATGATAATCTGCTGTTGTTCATGGTGAAATCGATCATATTTATAATGACGATGATTTATTTGAAGCTGCGAAAAGTGCAGCTGGTTTGGACGATTCATAACCTGTATCCGCATCAGGTGAAGTATAAGCGGCTGGAGCGTTACATGCGAACGATCATTTGCAAATTTTGCAGCAAGCTGCTGGTTGCTTCGGAGTCGATCAAACGTAAGGTTATGATGGAATTCGGAGTGCCGGCTAGCAAGCTTTTTGTCATAAAGCATGGTCATTATCTTGGCGTGTATAAGCCTGCAGGCTTCAACTTCAGAGCGTCTTATGGCATCAGCGAAGAAGCTGATGTTTATTTGTTTTTAGGGGCAATCAAAGCGTATAAGGGTGTCGAGGATTTAATTGAAGCGTTTAATGCATTCAAAACTCGAAATACCTATCTGATCATTGCGGGCAAAGCGGACAAGCAAATGGAATCCTATTTGAAGCGGGTAGAGGATAAGGAAAACATTATTTTGGACCTGCGCTTCATTCCAAATGAAGCAGTCGCTGACTTGATTAGCGCCGTTGATGTGATGGTGATGCCGTACAAGGAAATTACGACCTCCGGCTCTGCGATACTTGGCCTCTCGTTCAGGAAGCTGATCGTCATGCCGGACAATGATTTTATCGATGAGTATTTTATGGAGGATATGGTCGTGAGCTACAACCCAAGCGATTATAACGGTCTCGAAAATGCAATGAAAGCCGCGTTAAATGTGAAGAGAGAGCATAAGACGCCTAAGTACGAAGAAGTGCTTAAGGAACTCGACTGGAGCGCGATCGCACAGAGGATAAAAAATGTTTACCAAGGATGGGGATAAAGGATGAAGGTAACGGTGGCCATCTGCACCCATAACCGGGCGAAGGATACGGGAGAGGCAATAGAGAGCGTAATTGCCCAAAGCTTTGAGCGGGAACAAATCGAGATTGTTGTAATCGACAACAGATCAACAGACAATACGGTTGAAGTGGTAGGCAAGCTTGCGTATCGGTATGGTCCAAGCATTCGGTATATTTTTGAGAACAAGCTTGGTTTGTCGGTAGCCCGCAATCGAGCGATTAAGGAAGCAAACGGTGAATTCATTTTATTTTTGGATGATGATGCGTTGGCTTCGCGGGACTGGGTGCAGCATATTGTGAACGTGTTCGAAAGCGATCCGGCGATAGGCTGCGTAGGCGGCAAAATTGATCCGATCTGGGAAGCGGCTGAGCCGGACTGGATTCCAGAGGAGCATCGATCGGTATTCACGATTCTTGATTATGCAAACGATGTGAAGGAAATGCCTGCACCGTCCATTCCATATGGCGCAAACGTCGCATTTCGGTCAAGCGTCTTTCATAAGTATAAGCCGTTCCGAGAGGATCTTGGACGGGTAGGCACAAACCTGCTCTCAAGTGAGGAAAGCGAGCTCATCGCACGGATTCGTGAAAGCTACAAAGTATATTATACGCCATATGGATCTGTTCAACACAAAATTGCCAAGGAGAGAACGACAAAAAAATGGTTTTTGAAGCGGATTTTCTGGCAAGGCGTGAGCGATGCGGTTAAGCGGCAGGATCGAAGCCTCTTTGCTATCGTAAAACATGTGATCCGAATGATTCAGGCGATTGGAACATCCTTGCTATCGATTTTTCATTTTAAGAAATTCATCAGTCAAGTCGTGAAAATATGTTATCGCAACGGGTCATTAGTCGGCATTCTGCGCTATAACGGTAGGGGTTGACGGAAAGCTATGGCACAGCTTGCTATTTCTAAAGCGTGGAGAGGCAACGGCCTCGTTCAAACGATTATGCGCACGAGTGCAACGAACCTGCTAGTCATGGTTATCAGCACGCTGACTTCCATTGTGACGGCGCGTATGTTCGGCGTTGTTGGCAAGGGCGAATTTTCAGCCATTTTGTTTTGGCCAACGCTTCTCGCGGGTCTTGTTGGCTTCGGCCTGCCGACCTCTCTTATTTATAATATGAAGCAAAACAAAGGCAGCGGCAGCGATTTTGTTAGAGCTGGTTTTCTATTTCAAATTCCAGTCAGCATCATTATTGGCGTGGTCGCGTGGGTATGGCTGCCGGTATGGCTTGGCAACTATCCTGCTGACATCATTCAAATTACGAGATGGTATACGGTACTCATGCTGCCGATTCTGCTCGCTATCAATTTAATATCTGCGCTGGCGCAAAGTACTGGCAAGTTTAACATTTATAACGGTGTGCGTTTATTGGTTCCGCTGTGCAATCTGGTTGGGCTCTTGGGGTTATGGGCAATAGGTGATTTAAGCCTGCATAATGCTTCGCTTGTATTTCTCGTAACCAGCGTGCTTGTCGTTTCATGGTCACTCTATAGTTTAAGAGAAACGCTTCAGATGAACTGGTTGAAGGGACTCGGCAATCGGCTGGCAGCGAAAGCGTTATTCGGCTATGGCAGCAAAGTGTTCGGAGTGGAGCTTCTCGGTACGCTGTACACACAGTTTGACAAGCTTGTCATTCTATCGATGCTGACTGCTAGAGAGCTAGGGCTGTACACGGTCGTTTATGCGCTGTCCCGCGTATTCAATGTCGTACAGATGGCGATTACGAATGTTGTGTTCCCGAAGGTTACCGGCATGGAGAAATCAGCCATTATCGCAACGGTAGGCAGGGCGTTTCGGTTATCGATGCTGCTGATGACGATTGTAGTCATCCCGAGCATGTTCATCGGGCGTTATCTGATGGGCATCCTGTTCGGAGCGCCGTTCCTTGAAGCAAGCGGAGCCTTCTATCTGCTGTCGTTCGAATGCATTCTCGGTGGCGGCTCATGGATTTTGGCATCCTCGTTTAATGCAATGGGCCGACCTGGGTTGGTACTTGTCCGTCAGCTTATAGCCTTAGCGGCAACCATTGGATTGTTTTTTCTGTTTACACCCCTGTATGGGCTAAATGGAATTGCACTTGCTTTATTAATTGGCGCAGTCATTCGTTTAGTAGTGACGTTGGCCTCGATGAGAATTATTTTCCAAGTAAAGCTATCAGGGATGTTGTTTGATAAAAATGATTTCCGTTTTTTAATTGAGCGTTTGAAAGACAAAAAACAACGTAAAGGAGCGCGTTGATATGCAAGTTGAAGCACAGGTACATCCGATGGAGGGGCTCAAAAAGATGCTTCTCCGAATTACGAAGGTGATACCACCGGGTTCAAGCATTTATTATATCGATTATCCCGTTTACAACAATGGCGGCGATTTGCTCATTATGAAGGGTGCAGAGGCGTTTTTTAAAGACAATCATATCCGCGTGGCTGCGCGTTATAGCGTTCTTGATTTTCCAGACAAGCTGACCATTCCGAATGATCAAATTATCGTCCTTCAAGGCGGAGGCAACTTTGGTGATTTGTACCCGGTTCATCAGAAGCTGCGGGAGAAAATCGTAAAGGATTATCCTAATCACCGAATTGTACTGCTGCCGCAGACGATTTTCTTCGAGAAGGAAGCGGAGTATGATCGCACGGCGCGTATTTTTAACGCGCATAAGGATGTTCATCTTTTTGTGCGGGATACGCTGTCCTATGGGATAGCAGCTCAAAAATTTGATAAATGCTGCGTATACTTATCGCCGGATATGGCACATCAGCTGTGGCCGATTTTGCCCAAAAGCAGCCCCGGCAAGGAGCTGCTCTGCTTCTTCCGTACCGACATCGAGAAGACAAGCGAGCAGGCGAGCTTTGAACTGGCAGGGAGAGGCGATTATTTGGACTGGGCTTCCCTATACAATCGCGTCGAGAAAAAATCAATTAAGATGATCGGGCAAATGATGACGAAAAGCGGTGTCCCTCTGCCGATGCAGGCGATATGGGGCAAGTACTCCGACTATCTCGTAGACAAAGCGGTCAAGCGCTTCAGCGGCTATCGCATCGTGCAAACCTCTAGGCTGCACGGGCATATATTATCCTGCTTGATGGACAAGCCTAATACGCTGCTCGATAACTCATATGGCAAAAACTCGAACTACTACAATACATGGACCAGCGGGATCAAGTCAGCGCAGCTGGTGGTGAAGAACGAAGCATAATGATCTTGGCATATCGAAGAGAGTAAGTACGAATCGAATCACCGTATCATAAAAACGATTAGGAGGAATCAACATGAAGATTGTTCTTCTATCCGGAGGCTCGGGCAAGCGGCTGTGGCCGTTGTCGAACGAATCGAGATCCAAGCAGTTTTTGAAGGTGCTAAAAGACGAGAGCGGCGAGCGTGAATCGATGGTTCAGCGCGTATGGGGACAAATCACGAAGGCGGGTTTACGCGAGCATGCTTATATCGCAACAAGCAAGCCGCAGGTAGATATGATCCATAGTCAGCTCGGAAGCGAGATTGAAGTGATCGTCGAGCCGGAAAGAAGGGACACCTTCCCCGCTATCGCGCTCGCAGCAACCTATTTATATTCGGTGCAAGGTGTAAGCTTGAATGAAACAGTCGTTGTCATGCCAGTTGATCCCTACGTGGAGCAATCGTTTTTCCATAAGACGAAGGAGCTTGAGCTGGTTTTGAATGAATCGGGAGCAGATTTAGCGCTTATGGGCGTGAAGCCAACGTATCCTTCGGAAAAATACGGTTATATCGTTCCTGAGCTTGCAGCTGAGGCGAACAATTATGTCAATGTAAACAGCTTTAGAGAAAAACCCCGCGAAGAAGAAGCGGCAGCCATGATTGAGCAGGCTGCACTTTGGAACTGCGGGGTTTTTGCATTCAAGCTTGATTTTCTCATTAACATTCTGATTGCTAATGAACTGCCGATTCAATACGACGAGATGCTGAAGCAATACGGGAAGATGCCGAAAAACAGCTTTGACTATGAAATCGTAGAAAAGTCCAATCATATCGTGGCATTGCCATATGAGGGCGATTGGAAAGACCTTGGAACTTGGAACACCTTGACCGAGGAAATTGAAACGCCGCTTATTGGAAAAGGGATTATTTCGGGAGATTCAACGAACACGCATGTCATTAATGAGCTCGACATCCCGATTACTCTGCTGAATGTATCGAATGTCATTGTAGCGGCGAGTCCGGACGGAATTTTGGTATCGGACAAAGCGGCTAGTCCTATGATCAAGGAGGTCATGAAGCATTCCGACCAGCGTCCGATGTATGAGGAGCGTCGTTGGGGCCGCTATCGTGTGCTTGATTATTTGAAATATCCCGACGGCAAGGAAGTGCTGACTAAACGAATATGCGTTGCGCCAGAACGGAACTTAAGCTATCAATATCATCTGCTGAGAGACGAGGTATGGACGATTGTTGCCGGACATGGCGTCATGGTGCTGAATGGTCGAAGCTTTGAAGTGAAATCGGGCGATGTGCTAACGATATCGAAAGAAAGCCTTCATAGCCTGCGCGCAGAAACAGAAATGGACATTATCGAAATTCAGACAGGGACGGAGCTTATTGAAGAGGACATCGTCCGGCTTGCCTTCGATTGGAATGAGATTATGCAACTATGCACCGTATAAATAAATCATTCAATGAAGGAGCGAATAGCATGAACATCACGGTTATTGGAACTGGCTACGTGGGGCTCGTGTCGGGCATTTGTTATGCGGAGCTTGGCAATCGCGTCATTTGCGTAGACAAGGACCCGCGCAAAATTGAGACACTAAACGCTGGCGGCATTCCGATCTATGAGCCAGGCCTCAAGGAGCTAGCAGCGTCGAACCGAGCAGCAGGAATGCTCACCTTCACGACTGATTTGCGAAGCGCGGTACAGCAATCGGACATTATTATTTTGGCGGTAGGAACACCTCCGCTGCCAAATGGCGAGGCTAATCTATCTTACATTGACCAAGCAGCCATAGAGATTGCAAAGGCGATGAACGGTTATAAAATCATAGCGGTAAAAAGCACTGTACCCGTTGGAACGAATGAACGTCTAGCAACCGTCATCGCCTCCCACACGAGTGAGTTGTTTGACAGTATCTCGCTGCCAGAGTTTTTGCGCGAGGGCTCGGCGATACAAGATACGCTGCATCCCGATCGCATTATTATTGGAGCCAGCTCACAAAGCGCAGCAGAAATTATGAAGCTGCTTCATATTCCTTTAACGGAACAAATCGTTATTACAGATATTCGCAGCGCTGAAATGATTAAATATGCGTCCAATGCATTTCTAGCTACCAAAATATCATTTATCAATGAGATCGCTAATATTTGCGAGAAGGTAGGCGCAGATGTAACGAAGGTAGCTGAAGGAATGGGTTATGACAAGCGAATTGGCCCATCGTTCCTAAAAGCGGGAATCGGCTACGGGGGCTCTTGTTTTCCTAAAGATACAAGCGCCTTAATTCAAATTGCCGGACATGTTGATTATGAGTTCAAGCTGCTGCGCTCGGTAGTAGAGGTCAATCAGGATCAACGCTTTAACGTCATTCGCAAGCTGGAGACGATATTTCAAGGTGAGCTTTCAGGTAAGACGATTGCAGTATGGGGGCTTGCATTCAAGCCGAATACCGATGATGTGCGCGATTCGCCAGCATCGGAAATTATTCAACATTTGGTGGACAACGGCGTTAAGGTCAAGGCTTATGACCCTATTGCGACTGACAACTTCCGTACTTTATATGAAATTAGCGGTGTTGAATGGTGTGAGGACGCGATGGAAGCGGCAAAAGATGCGGATGCGCTTTGCTTGCTGACAGAGTGGGAGGAGTTCTCACATGTTGACCTTGGACTGCTTCAACAAGTATTAAAAAGTCCGATTCTGATTGACGGCCGCAATGTTTTCGAAGAGGAGCATTTGGTTGGTACTGAATTTGTTTATTACTCCGTAGGCCGCCCTAGCCTTAATCAAGGCGTAAAGCAGCAAATACCTGTATTGCAATTTTAAACCAAACTAATGACCAGAGGTGAATGAAATGACGTTTCGAAAAAAAGTAACCTTATCCGCGCTGGCGATCTCCATGCTTACAGCATCGCTAGGCGGATTACCGCTCAGCCAGAAAGGGCTGACCGAGAAGCTGGGATTTGTTCAAGCGGCGAGTGCTGCAGAAGCTGCGCTGCCTTCAAGCGTGTTTTTGGAGCGTATGCAGGCTCTATATGCTGCACTAGCAGCTGGGGACAAGACGGACATGCAAGAGGTTAAAAATTTGCGAGATGAAATTGCCGGTCTGGATGAAGCAACAAACCAGCAGCTGATCGATCCGATTTGGACAAAAATTAGCGAGAAGCTTCCTGAGTCTGCCGACAAAGCGGAACTTAAAGCGAGCCTGTTCCGGTTGATCAAGGCTGTAGGCTCCTTCCGTTACGACCCTGAAGCCTCTGATTTGGAGGCTATTCGCACGAATCCAGAATTTCGAGCAACCTTGAAGACGATTGCAGCTGCAGGCGGTGACGAGAACATTAGATTGGAAGACTTTCTCGTCTTTATGTTTGGCGATGGCAGCAGCCGTAAAGGCGTTGAAGGAACGATTGGCAGCCTGATCGGGGAGAAGTCTCCGGAGGAGCTGATTTTGCTGCTTGGCAATAAGCAGGGCATTGTAACGGTTCTTCTTCAGGCGATGGAGAAGCTGATGGGTGAGACGAATGAGTACAAGTTCAGCTCTATTTTGAAAAATTTAGGCGTGACGCCGAAGGATGTAAGAGCGACCGTACAAAACTTCCAGGTGAAGCTTCAGAAGGACGAGCCTGCGATCAGCGCGATGACTGTGGCGTATATTCGTTCAAGCGTGAAGTCAAGCGTGAAAATAGACTACACTGGTCGTGTACATTCGTATAGCTTAAATGTATTCGGCGTATATCTTTTCCCACAAGTTCTGCAGTGGTCAAAGGTATCCGGTGATTCTAATGTAAAGGTATTGCCTACGGGTGTCGTTACTATACCGGATGCTGCGAAAACCGGTACAGCTGTTATTCAGGCTAAGCTGATCAATCCATACGGTGGCTCGGCGAAAGTCATATTTGAGCAAGAGGTTACCTTAAACGCTGCAATTTCGCATGAGACCGAGTTTCCTGTGGAGTCATTCCTTGCGCGGATGAATAAGCTGTATTCTGCTCTAGCAGCAGGAGATCCAGCAGATGTTGGAGCCGTTCGCAATTTGCGTGATGAGCTTGCTGGGCTGGACTTCGCTAAGGATCACAATTTAATTGATCCGATTTGGAAGAAGATTGCAGCTAAGCTGCCCGCAGAAGCAGACCAAGCAAAGCTGAAGGCTGTTTTATTCAATATGGTTAAGGAGATTAGCTTGATTCCATATGACCCGCAGGCTGCAAGTTTAGAGGAGATTCGCAAAAATCCTGAATATCGTGCTGTGTTAGCTGAGCTTGGAGCAGCCGGAGGCGGTGAAACTAGCTTTGTAATAGACGATATTCTCATGTTTTTATTTGGCGATGGTGGCGTTAACCCAGGTGTAGATGGCGCTATAAGGCAGAAGCTTGCCAGCCTGTCACCGACTCAGCTGCTGCAGTTGATTGGAGATAAGCAAGCGATTTCCGCACTGCTGCTCCAGAAGACAGAGGAGCTGCTAAGTGAAACCGGCAATTATAAGTTCAGCTCCGTTTTAAGCCAGTTGGGTGTAACGGCGGAGGAGTCTGCTGCAACCATGCTTAACTTCCAAGCTCGATTGAAGATGGATGAGCCAGCAATTCAAGCGCTAATTATCGCTCATATGCGCTCTGAAGCTGTCGAGGCTGTTAAAGTCAGTGAAGATGGCCGTGAGCAAAAATTCAGCTTGAAGGTGTTCGGCGTGGATGTTCCGCCGCTTGCGCTGCGGTGGAGCAAAGTTTCTGGAAGCAAAGATGTGAAAGTATCTTCTGGTGGTACGGTTACGCTTCCGCGAGGCGTTGCCAGCGGATCGGCGGTTGTTCAAGCGACATTGATTAACCCATATGGTGGACAAGCTAAAGTTATTTTTGAGAAAGAGGTTACGTTAACAGCTACAAATGGAGAGGGAGAACACTTCCCGGCTGAAGAATTCCTTGAGAGAATGAATAAGCTTCACGCGGCACTGCTTGCTGGAGATCCTTCGGATGTGCAGGATGTACGCAATTTGCGCGATGAGATCGCCAAGCTTGATTTTGCCAAGGATCAATCACTTATTGATCCAGTCTGGGTCAAAATTGCTCCTAAGCTTCCCGCATCGGTTAACCAAGCGGAGCTGAAGAAGACTGTGTTCCAGATTATTCAGTCTGTAGGCTCCCTGCAATATGATCCAGAAGCGAAGGGACTTGAAGCGATACGAACGAATCCAGAATTCCGTGCTGCACTGAAGACGATTGCCGCAGCAGGCGGGGTAACAAGCCTCAGCATGGATGATTTCCTCGTTTTGTTGTTCGGTGATGGAGCTGACCGTCCGGGTGTTGAAGGGACCGTTCGCAACATTATCTCGGATATGAAGCCGCAGGAGATCGCTCAGCTGCTCGGCAACAAGGAAAAAATAAATGCGGTTATTATGGAAGCCATGGGTGAAATTTTATCCAAAAAGGATGATTATGCATTAAGCGAGGCGTTGAACAACTTAGGTGTTAAATCGGCTGATGTACGACTATCTGTTTTTAAATTCCAACTAAAGCTGAAATATGATGAGCGGGCCCTTAACGCATTAACAGTTGCTTATATCCGTTCAGAAGTTATTTCGGCGGTGAAGATTACGGCTAGCGGAAGGCAGCATGAATACAGTTTGAAGCTGCTTGGCACTGTTTTGCCATCCTCGTTCTTGAAATGGAAGAAAGTATCGGGAAGCAAAGATGTCACGGTCGATTCGCGAGGGAAAGTAACGATTCCGAAAAAGGTTGCTAATGGTACGGCTGTTATTCAAGCGACTTTAGTGAATCCATACGGCGGCTCTGCTAAAGTGATTTTCCAGCAAGAGGTGACGCTCGTTAATGAAGATGTGGAAATTGATCCTAAGGCAGAGTTTAAGAGAATAGCTGAAGAATTGGATAGCAAGCTGAACGAGGTTAAGAAAAAGCTGAAAGCAGCGACCAACGATGAGCAGAAGGCACAACTGATCATGGATGTTGTACAGGCTAGAAATGTAGCTGTTGATGAGATCAATAAAGTAAAAACAACGAACGCGCTGAAAAATAAGGCGATAAACGAAACGAAAAGCAAGGTCAACAAATTGCTTACTACTATTATTACGGAAATCATGCGATCTTAACAAAAAGCAGCCAGTCTTCTTTCTCGTCTAAGAGAAAGGAGACTGGCTTCTTTCTATTCAAAACGGAAGGTGGTATGAGCATAATATGAGCAAGCATCATGCAAGGAAGAAACGGCGTCCGCGGCTTCAGAAGCCGGATACGATTAATATTATTTTAGGCTCGTTAACGCTTATTCTATTATTTGTGTGGGGCGGTCTCTATTGGAATGAATCCTCACAACAATCACTTATTGTGAATGCGAATGGCGCAGCATTAAACGAGCAAGCACAGCTGAGTGAGGAAGAACTGTATGGGACAGCGCCTGAGAAAACGAGTCCAACTGTAGATGGCGTACCGCCAACGACTGACAAAACCGGAAAACCAGTGGAACAGGTGGCGGGTAAGCCTGCTGGAAGTGGAGGGGAAGCTGTACTGCCGGAGAAAGAGGCGGATAAGCCGGCTGGGGAAAATGAAAATCCTTTGCCCGTTCAGACGACGAAGCCATCAAGTACAACTAAACCGAACAAAGGGACGGAGACGAAGCCGAATGATGGTTCAACGTCAACGCCAACGACAAAACCAAAGCCAACGCCTTCGCCTGATCAGCCAAATGTGCCGGAAACGGAAGCTCCAATTACGTCAACGGAAAAGTATGAGCAGCAGATTGTCCAGATTCAAGCTAAGTGTACGCAGGATATGAATGATGTATTGGCAGGAGCGGAAACAAGTGTTGCGCAATTGGATATGTCTGACCCTTACGCGTTTCAGGAGTTAAGCCAGAAATGGATGGACGGGCTTTCGAAGGTGGAAGCGACATGCAGTACGAAAATGCAGGGAATTATTGCACAAGCAGAAAAGGATAATGTGGAGGCAGAAATTACGGATAAGTGGGAGCAAACGTTCAGCGATCTCATGCTGCAGCTTCAAGGGCAATTCGAGGCGAAGCTGCTGCAATTGATGGGCGGTTGAAGCTAAGAACGTTTGGAGTTCCTTATTTTAATCAAATATAGATATAGTGGATAGATCATTCATCCTTTGGCAAGGTGCGATCGCGGAGTACACGTTCGAGCAAGTTGCGAATTAAATCCAGGTCGTCCTTTTCCAAAGGAACCCCATCCCAGTGCAGCTGATCATAATTCAAATATTCCTTCGCATTATGATTGAGCTCAATTGGCGGCTCAGGATAATCAGTAAGCCCAAGAAGATAATCAGCGGAAGTGCGCAGCTTGCGTGAAATGGTTTGAATGGATTCAAGAGTCGGCTGTCGATAGCCGGATTCATAGCCTGCATAGGTGCTTTTCGCAACTCCTAAATAATCAGCAACTTCCTGCATCGTTAATTTCCTCGATTTACGCAGCTGTTTAAGGCGCTTCGCAAACATCAATATCCCCCTCTCCAACGTCATAATGTCTATTTTAAATGATCATATTGCTTGCAAGGTAAATGCACACATAATTATATCATGTTTTCCAATTGCATGTACAAATCCGAACACTAGCTTGTTGTAAGCAACCTTACAGCCGCCAAAAAGTTCCGCTCCGACTGCGAATTGACTCCTTAAGCACATCTATGTGCTTATAACCACCAAACTCATGATACTTCAAGGCTCTAAGAACATATACGTGCTAACAGCCAATTTAGATCACTATTCCAACGCTGGTTTTACTCCATAAGCACATATATGTGCTTACAGCCGCCAAACTCATGATACTTCAAGGCTCTAAGAACATATACGTGCTAACAGCCACCATAAATCCCCACTCCAACGGCCCACCTAACTCTATAAGCGCATATATGTACCTACAGCTACCAAACTAACATAACTTTAAGGCTTTTAGAACACCGACTTGCCTACAGTCACCTTCACTAATCAACAGCCCTGTATGCCGCCGCCGAAGTCTGTCGTTTTTGCAAAAGTTGCCTAAATACACGGATATTTGAACAATCATTATGGTTTTTTCTAATGAAAGCGCATTCTTTATAAGAGTACTATTAAGAGGTAAATATTTCTTGCCAAAAATTTTGCGTGATTGCTAGAAACGTTTACAGCTTATTTTAGCCCATTTATGAAAGGGGAACAAATGCTGAATGAGTAAGCGATTGAAACGGAGCATGTCGTTAGTGTTGGCAGTAGTTATGGTTTTCTGCACGGTTGTTGCTGGATTTACAAATGAGCAAGCAGAGGCCGCGCAAACTGCACAGCCGCAGATGTGGAAGTTTGATTTTGGTTCAGCGCCAGCACCTGCTGGAAGTACAGGTGGTCCTGTCGCGGATGGTTATATCGGTATTACTGGAACGACGCTTTATACACCTGAGAAGGGCTATGGTTTGGATATGAATCTTGCTTCTCGTTTTCGAGGGGCAGAGTCACCGGATAACGTAATTAACGATTTTGTTTTGGGAGGAACCAATGTTCCTTTTGTATTCAAAGCGGACATACCTAATGGCAACTATAAGGTCACGCTTTATTCCGGTGATCTTCTTCAAACGACTTCTACCTACAAAACGAAGGTAACGATTGAGGAAGTAGCCGGGGATTCTATCAACTCTCGTAGAGCTGTAGAGAGCAAGGTTTATAATGCTTCAGTCGCAGATGGACAATTTAATATTCAACTGACAGGCGATGGAACATTCAGTGTTTTGAACGCTGTTATCATCGAGCAAGTACTTCCTTCAGCGCCTGAAGGACTCATGCTGACGAGTATAAGCGCAAATGGCGTTTCAATGAAATGGACAGCTGTCACAGATGCGGTTTACTACCATATATACCGTACGACTGGCGGCAGTGAGCCAAGTGCGCCGATTGCTGAGCAAATCAAAGAAACGAGCTATTCCGATGCTAATGTAAGTGTGGGGGATAGCTATACGTATTATGTTTCGTCCGTCAATGCCTTTGGCCAGCAATCGCCTTTAAGCACAGCTAGCGAGGCTGCCTTGATTCCGATGCCGCAGTCTCCTGTTGTCCCCATCAATCTAGCAGTTACCGAAGTGAATGCCGCCTCTATTCGGCTTGCTTGGGGAGCTTCTGTCGGAGCGGCGAACTATGTCGTATATCGTTCGGATGCAGTGGATGGGACGTATGGTGAGATTGGCCAATCAGCTGCATTGTCGTATATCGATCAAACTGCGAATACCGCTATCGTACAATATTACAAAATAAAAGCACGGAATGGACAAGTCTTGTCCGACTACTCGGCTTACGCGGCAAGCACCGTGTATGTGCCGCCGGTTGTATTGCCGGATGGAGATGTAAAACGTTTTGATTTTGGAAAAGGTTGGGCAGCTGATGGTTATGTTTCCGTTTCCTCTGCTGCTGCTTATTCCGCGGAGCGAAAATACGGGTTTGGTGATCCGGCAAAGGTAAGCTTCGTCGACCGCGGCACAGCGGATGCGCTGCGCTCGGACTTCAGCATCGTAAAGGACACATCCTTCATTGTAGATCTGCCGAATGCAGATTACACAGTGTCTCTTATTGCAGGGGATCTGAATGACGTAACGGATATTTCAATTACAGTCGAGAACATGGAAAAGGTAAAACGACTGGACGGCAATGCGGTTAGGCCAGCAGGTCAATTTCTTGAAATGAGCTTTGATATTGCGTTGGTAGACGGGCAGCTGAACTTCGAGTTTGCGGGTACTGCTCCAAAAATCAACGCGCTCGTCATTACGAAAAAAGCGGAGCGTACACCAGGCGAGCTGCCTACTATTTATCTAGCAGGTGATTCTACTGTACAAACGTACGATCCGTACTGGCTTCCACAAGCGGGCTGGGGACAAATGATTCCAAGCTTTTTCTCTGAAAATGTTATTTTCAAAAATCATGCGATCGGCGGTCGTAGCACCAAAAACTTTATATCCGAAGGCCGCTTGGACGAGGTGCTGAGAGCTATTAAGCCGGGCGATTATTTCCTCGTGCAATTTGGTCATAATGATGCAACGATTAGCGTTCCGGATCGTTATGCATCTCCAGCAGATTACAAAAACTATTTGAAAACGTATGTAAACGGCGCGAAGCAGCGCGGAGCAACGCCAATTCTTGTGACGCCGATGGGCAGGCGCAGCTTCAACGCCGAGACTGGAAAGTTTAACGTCAGCTTCCCAGAATACGTGCAAGCGATGAAGGAAGTTGGGCAGGAGCTTGATGTTAATGTGGTCGATTTGAGCACGCTGAGTATTGCGTATTACGATTCAATCGGTCCAGCAGCAACGTTATCCGTGTTCCTTCATACGCCAGCTGGAGTATACGGAGCATTCCCGAATGGGTCCGCTGATGATACGCATTTCCAAGAATATGGCGCCATTCAGCTCGCGCGTATGCTTTCGGCAGCGATCAAGCAGCTGGATTTGCCACTGGCTCAATCCGTAAAAGAAATTGAATTGCCAGCAAACGTGCCAGCTAAGCCGACCAGCCTTATCGCTGGAAGCATAAGCAATGCAGGAGCATTGCTCAAATGGGACAAAACAGCAACGGCGGATATTTACAAAATCTATCGCAAGCTTTCCTCAGAGCCGGATAGCGCGTATGCCATGATTGGTACTTCTACACTTCCGACGCTGAATATGGGCGGACTTGTTGAAGGGAACAGCTATCATGTTTATGTGACAGCAGTGAATGGCAAAGGAGAGTCTGCGCCATCCGATCCCATCTTTATTCAAACGAAATCGGCATTGTACAAATATGATTTCGGAACGATTGGCGGAGTAGTTGAGGCTGGTTATACCGAGGTTACTCGCAATACGATCTACACCGCTGAACGCGGATATGGCATAACGGATAGCACAGGTATGATAGATCGCGACCGCGGAGCGGGTACGGATGCGCTCAGACGAGACTTTGTTGCTTATTTTGGCAATAGCTATGAATTCAAAGTAGACCTGCCAAACGGTTATTATTCAGTCAAGACCTATACGGGGGACTGGATCGGGTCAACGAAAACGATTATTAATATTGAAAATAAGGATTATGGCACGGTATCATCTGGCAAGGAAAATATTGCTGAACGGGTGTTCAACATGATTGCCGTTAAGGACGGACAGCTGAACATGATCCTCAGCGGTCAGACTGCTCATTTGAATGGGGTTGAAATAACGCCGCTGCTTCTAGCGCCTACGAAGCTAGAGCTAAACGATCTTGATTTGAGCAGCAATCCAATTAAGGCGGAGCTTTCATGGACAGGAGTAGCAGATGCTGTAAAATATCATGTTTATCGCAAGGCTACTGTCGCAAGCAGCGCTGAGCTGCTAGGCGTGACGACGCAACCAACGTTTATTGATACTAGCGCGGATGTTGGCCTTGAGTACGTATATTCGGTGTCGGCAATAGACAATACCGGATTTGAGTCGGTGACATCTAATTTCCTGCAGGTGTCCATGATTGATCCGAATGTGGAGAAAGCAGCGATTCCAACAGGCCTTGCACTTGCTTCCATTCACAAAAACGATATTAGCTTCACTTGGGATGCTGTTCCACAGGCAAGAATGTACAATGTGTATCGCGCCAAAGAAGCGAATGGCCCTTATACGTTGATTGGAAAGTCATCTACGGCATCTTATACCGACAACACCGTTTTGACGACGATTCCTTATTACTATAAAGTGGCTTCTGTCAATGAGGGCGGCATTTCTGAGCTCTCGGATGCTTTGGAGACACAGGCGATTACAACGCTTATTCGCGCAATGGAGTATCTGGATCGTTCGCCTGTCGCCATTAAGACGGAGAACGGCAACTATTTGGGATGGCGTATGTTAGGACTTGATCCAGAGTCAATCGGCTTCAATGTTTATCGTGACGGCATCAAGCTTAACGATGAGCTGATCACGAAGAGCACGAACTATGTGGATACGGCGGGTACAGACACATCCTTGTACCATATTACATCGGTGCTGAGCGGTGTTGAGCAGGCTGCGACCAGCAGCTTCGGCGTTTGGCAAAAGCAGTACAAATCAGTGCCGCTGCAGAAGCCAGCCGATGATTATACGAAGGACGGACAGCCGTACTCGTATGCAGCGGGTGACGCTAGCGTAGGGGATCTCGACGGTGACGGTAAATATGAGATTGTCATGTTATGGTCGCCATCCAACAGCAAAGACAATTCCCAAGCCGGTTATACGGGCATTGTGTATATGGATGCATATAAGCTTGACGGCACGCGGCTATGGCGCATTAATCTCGGACCAAATATTCGAGCAGGAGCGCATTATACACAGTTTATGGTTTATGACTTGGACGGTGATGGACGTGCGGAAGTCACGTTCAAGACAGCGGATGGTACGATTGACGGAACGGGCAAAGCCATCGGTGATCCTAGTAAGGATTATCGCAACAGCAGCGGATATGTATTGTTAGGCAATGAATATTTAACCGTATTCGAGGGCTTAACTGGAAAAGCGCTTGCCACAACAGAGTATGATCCGCCTCGCGGTGATGTTGCAGCGTGGGGAGATGCTTACGGCAATCGGGTGGACCGTTTTCTAGCAGCGGTCGCGTATCTTGACGGCGAGAAGCCGAGCTTAGTTTTTAGCAGAGGGTATTACACACGTACGGTGCTTGCTGCTTATGACTATCGCAATGGTCAGCTGACGAAGCGGTGGGTATTTGACTCTAACGATGAAGGAAACGGCTCCTTTGCAGGCCAAGGGAATCACAATTTATCGATAGGCGATTCAGACGGCGACGGCAAAGACGAAATTCATTTTGGCGCGATGGGTATTGATGACGATGGCAAGCCGCTCTACAATACGGGACTTGGCCACGGTGATGCGATGCATTTTGGCGACCTTGACCCTGAACGTCCGGGACTGGAAATATTCGCTGTACAAGAGCATAGCGACTCCCCATACGGGATGGATTTGAAGGATGCGCGTACAGGCGAAATTATTTGGGGTATTCATACCGGCGTAGATACGGGCCGCGGGATGTCAGCGGATCTCGATCCAAGATATTTGGGTGAAGAGATGTGGAGCGCCAATATTGTAAGTAGCGAGCATATCCCGGTTACAGGATTGTACAGCGCCAAAGGCGAGAAAATAACGACGAGCATCCCAAGCTCGACAAACTTTGGCGTATGGTGGGATGGCGATCTGCTGCGCGAGCTGCAGGATTATAATCGCATCGATAAATGGGATTATATGAATGCAAAAACGGTTAATTTATTGACGGCAGTTGGCTCCGCTACAAATAACTCGACGAAAGCGAACTCTAGCTTGCAGGCTGACTTGTTCGGCGACTGGCGTGAGGAGATCATGTTGCGTTCAGAAGACAGCAGCGAATTTAGAATCTACTCTACTGTGGATGAAACCGAATATCGTATTCGCACGCTGATGCATGATCCGAACTATCGTTTAGGAGTAGCTTGGCAAAATGTTGCTTATAACCAGCCGCCGCATCCAAGCTTCTATTTAGGAGACGGAATGGCGATGCCAGCAGCTCCAAATATTCAATATATTCAAGCGCTAGTTACCTCGATAACGGTAACAGCGGCAGGGCAAGCCGATTCTGTTAAGGTGGGCAGCACGCTCCAGATGAATGCAGAGGTTCATATGGATACTGCGGCTAACAAAAATGTAGTTTGGTCAGTTGTGAATGAGGATGGCAGCTCTACTACTCTGGCAGCAATCGGAACAGATGGCCTGCTTCATGCGACAGCGGAAGGAAAGGTAACCGTCGTAGCGACGGCTGCGGATGGATCGGGTGTAAAAGGGGAGAAAAAAATTACCCTGCTTGCAGATCCAGTCGTTTCACCTAGCCCAACACCGACACCAACTCCAAGTCCAAGTCCAACACCGGATTCACCGCCTGGTGGTACAGCGCCAACTCCAACGCCTGCTGGCAATCAAGTAACGGTTGAAGCAGTGACAGTGAACGGAAAAGCGACAGCGGTGGTAGAAGCTGCGGATCTCCAAAAAGCGATCGAAGCAGCAACAAAATCGCTCACCATTAAGGTGAATGCGGTAGGGTCTGCCAAATCAGTAGAGATCAGCATTCGTGGCGGTGCGTTTGCGGGCTTGAATACGAAGGATGCATTTTCTTTAACAATGGATACGGGCTCGGTAAAAGTAACCCTTTCGAACAAAGCACTTAAGGGTGCGCTTGGCGCAGGTACAGAAACGCTTAAACTATCAATCGATAGGATGGATACTTCTGGACTCTCCGAGGCTATTCGAGAGAAAGTTGGCGATGGAACCGTCTATGATTTCAATCTATATGTAGGCGATAAGAAAATAAGTGAATTCGCGGGCGGCAAGCATACACTTGAGATAAGTGTTCCTTATGTGCTTAAGCTAGGTGAGAAGCCGGGCAATGTGGTCGTATATTATATCGCAGACGATGGCAAATTCGAAATCGTTCGCAATGGAAAGTATGATGCAAAAACAGGGATGATCACCTTCAAAACAAATCATTTCAGCTATTATTCTAGCCTATACGCAGCATCTGCATTCACGGATCTGAATCAAGCTTTATGGGCAATCGATCCGATTGAAGCATTGGCAGCGCGCAGCATTGTTAATGGCTATGGAGATGGCAGCTTCCAGCCGAGTGGCGAGGTGACACGAGGAGCATTTGTGAAAATGCTGATGCTGGCATTAGAGCTAGAAGACAGGGAAGGAGTAAGCAGCTTTAGCGACGTGAAAGCAGGCGCATGGTACGCCAGCTCAATTGCCGCAGCTGAGAAGCTTGGCATAATAAAAGGCAAGTCTGACGGAACCTTTGGCGTCAACGAGCTTATCTCACGGCAGGATATGGCCGTTATGGCCTACCGTGCAGCTGAGGTGGCTGGCTTGAAGCTTGTGAGTGGAAGCGCAATTGCTTTCACCGATCAGGAGGAGATTGCCGATTATGCAGCCAAGGCTGTTCAGGAAATGCAGTCGACAGGCATTCTGAACGGCATGTCGGGTAATACATTTATGCCAAATGGTTGGAGTACAAGAGCACAAGCAGCAAAAGTCATTTATTCGATGATGAGAATGCTCGAATAAAATACGTCAACTGAGCAGATCCCTATAGCGAAGGAAAGCCGAATGATTCGGATTCCGCAGCTATAGGGATTTTTTATTCAATAATATCTTGAATATGCCATGGGGACTTAGCGGTTTCTCGTTTGAACATGAAGGTATAAACACTGCTTCGGCGAGGCTTATTCAGCTGATGGATCGATACAGGCAATCTTATTTCGGTCGTTAAAGCATCACCAAGCTCATCGGTGTGGATCTGGCCTTTGGATTTTGGCGGGATTTGCTCTCGTATGGAAACGAGTGACTCCATAACATGTAAGATGGAAGCGAGCTTTTCCTTTGGCATTTCATTGGCGAGCGGAAGCAACAACTCATGGTCTTGATGATACATCGCTTCAACGAAGCTTCTAGCCAGAACGCTCGGCTGAACAGATTCGAAATAAGGTTTGATTTGTCCAGCAGCCTTATGTACCATCATTTGGTGCGCGGGGTCTGGAGTGTCTGATTTATGGGTGGAGCTGCCTAGAAAATGAATGCAAAAGTGTCCAGAGAAGCCGTTCTCTGGAATGCCGTCACCGCCATGCGGCATGCCATTCATAGAAGCAGCGATCCAGGTGTCGCCGGAGTGGACGAGTATGGCCTTTCTTTTCCAGCTCCATTTGTCATTATAAATTTGCTTCATAACACGGGAATCCTCTTTCGTTAACGGCTGTACATCTGCATGATCGCTGCCTGCGCGCCGTTGTACATGGAAGGTTAATCCCGTTTCCAGCTCCGTCACAGAAAACATGCTTTTTTTAGGCAAAAGCTCCGTTGCTTGCTGCCATGTCAACAATTCCCCGTAATGCTGTGTCCGCAACCCTTCGGCTAACCGAACCAGCTTCTTAGCCAGCTTGTCAGGCAAAATTATTTTTTCTGCTTTTGCTTCATTCCAGAGCTGTCCAGAGCGATCCAAGCGATAATGTACCGTTTCAGCAGACTTTAGTGTGATGTCTATATCGGAGTAATAGTCTATTTCAGCTTCAGGAACATGCTTGGATTGACGCAAAGCGGCATTCATTTCTTGGCTTTCGATTTGCAGCTCGCTCATAAATGAGGAGTGTTGACCAGAGCGGACAGTCATAATCATTATATGTTGCTGCTGCTCCTCATTTGATTTTTTGGGCTTCAACATCATCGTCTGTGCAGCGGCATCGTTGGCTTGTAAGGTTAACAGCGATATAAGAACGAAAATAACAACAGCTGCTTGTCTCAAGATCCGGGTCATAAGTTGTCCTCCTCCAATCCCAATTGTCGTTATCTTTATATTCAGCCAATTTCCCGTTAATTATGTGGTCACCGCGTATGCATGCTTCTGCCTAAAATGATTCATACTAGCACGGATACTACCGTATAGGGGTGATTAACGACAATGGGATTGCCGTGGATTCTGGCCATATTGTTTTTGTTCCAGCAAGGAGCATATTCTGATTCTTTAGTTATCGAGCATGAAGGCCATGCGATTTCGGAAATGAAACGTGCACAGTATAGCGATTCGATGACTGGCATTCCGCTCGTTAATCAAGAGAAGCTTGATAAATTTATGGATGAGCTTGATAAACGAGTGCAGAAGCCTCCTATTAACGCAGCGCTTGATGGAGCGGGGAGAATCATATCCGAGCAGACAGGAAGTAAGCTTAATCGGAAAGCGTTCGAGGAGCTGTTTTACAGCTTTATTTTTGAAGGGGAATTATTAAAGCTTGAGGCTCCTATGCTAACGACTTATCCGAAAGTAGACAGCGAGCTGCTCTCAAACATCAAAACCAAAAAAATTGGACTCTATGCTACATACTACAACTCACGAAACAAAAACCGTTCTCATAATGTTGAATTAGCTGCGAAAGCAATTAATAACCATGTCGTTTTCCCGGATGAACGGTTTTCTTTTAATGAGGTTGTTGGCATGCGGACAAGGGAAAAAGGGTATTTGCGTGCTCCAGTCATTGTGAGGGGAGAGGTTTCGGAAGACGTCGGCGGTGGTATTTGTCAAATTTCATCTACCCTCTTTAATGCGGTGGATCGGGCAGGACTCAAAATTGTTGAGCGCTACTCACATAGCCGGCATGTCAAATATGTTCCGTCAGGCCGCGATGCGACGGTAAGCTGGTATGGGCCGGATTTTGTGTTTCAAAATAAATATGATCAGCCTATACTTATTCGTGCTTATGCGCAGGGAGGGCAGGTTAGCATCGTTATTTGCTCTTCGGAAGACGTTAATGCAAAAACGAGACAAGTGCCCAGCGCTTCAAAAAAATTGCCTGAGGAAATCAAGCTGGAGATGGATGCTGGCGGCTCGGAGCCAAAAAAATAAACATAAAAGTTTAGGTTAGTGACTGCCGAATTGGCAGTCTTTTTATTATGTAATTTATTGCTAGATCTCAATTGCAAAGGCAGTTTGGTACGTAAGGGTTGACACCGCTAAGCGATTTCGTGATGATGGAGTAGAGCATGTAGCGGAAGGAGCTGACCTAAGATGAATTTAATAGTGGAACAACCAGCAGCTCGCTGGTACAAAAAAGAAATGGGTCTTTCCGATGGTGAAGCGATTCGTATTTACGTTCGCCTGGGCGGCTGCGGCAGCGTTCATCCAGGACTTTCACTTGGCATTATGAAGGATGAGCCCAAGACAGCGGGACTTCGTGATGTCGTAGAAGGTATTACCTATTTTATAGAAGATGATAATCTGTGGTATTTGGATAATAAGACGCTTCGCATTTCTTTTGACGAGAAGTATGAAGAAATTAAAATGGTTGTGGAATAACCACATGGCATAGCAGGACAACAAAAAAGGAGCAGCTCCAATAGGTCATAAACCTTAAGGAGCTGCTCCTTTTTTGCGTGTTGGCGCTTATTTGCTACTTATCAAGAGGCGATTCTGCTTCAGTTTTGTCCTGGCATGAGCTTTTTGAGCAATTGCAGCATTTGCCGTTATGACGATGACCAGCAGCCTTGTCTTTATCATGCGGTGCTCCGTTTTCTGTATTATCCTTGTTATCCTCATTTAAAGATGCCTGTATGTCCACTTTGTTTACCGCCATCCTCTCATTTGCCGATTACTTATTTCTATTATAAAAGAATGATCATGGAGGCCACATCGGGGAACCTCCCTATTTGCTAAGCAGCTTTCGCTTAGAAACCCTTAGCTATAGTTCAGGGAGTTCCCCGACATACAAATGGAAGAGAATCCCCTAAACTAAAGGTGTAGCAAACGAAAGCGAGCACAGCATAAACGATTAACACCACACATTAGGAGGATTTCATATGGAGCATGCTCCTTTGAGAAGGGTTGAACAGCTTGCTTTGAAGAAGCAAAAGGTGTTTCTGACAAGCAAGCTGAGATATATATTGCGAGCCATGTTAGCGAGTATGTTTATCGGATTTGGCGTAATCGTAGCGTTTAAGACAGGCAGCTTTTTCTATGAGTCACATAGTCCGCTAACCTATCCAATGGCGGCGATAACGTTTGGTGCAGCAATCATTCTAATCGCATATGGCGGAGGAGATCTTTTTACAGGAAACACCTTCTATTTCACCTTTGCAGCTCTTAGGGGCAAAATGCGCTGGCTAAACGTTGTAAAGCTATGGTGTGCAAGCTACGCAGGCAACTTTCTAGGTGCAGTCGCTTTCGCCCTTCTCATATGGGCAACTGGATTGTTCAGCGATGCATCCGTTAATGGATTTTTACTCAGTGTCGTAGAGAAGAAGCTTCACGCTCCGGTATGGGAATTGTTTTTCCGGGGTGTATTGTGTAACTGGCTGGTCTGCTTAGCATTTTTTGTTCCGATGTCACTGCGCGGAGATGGGCCAAAGTTGTTCGCTATGATGCTATTCGTATTCTGCTTCTTTATTTCAGGCTACGAGCACAGCATCGCTAATCTTTGCACCTTCGCCATTGCGCTTGTGCTGAATCATCCGGGAACAATTTCACTCGAAGGCATGATTCATAATCTTGTACCCGTTACACTTGGTAATTTAATTGGTGGCTCCGTCCTTATGGGCGTTATGTATTATTTCGTAAACAAACCATTTGAAGAGGTGGAATAACAATGAAAAAATCAAAAGTTGTCGTTATTGGTGTAGGAGCAGTAGGATCCACAACAGCCTATACGCTGCTGCTTCGCAGCCGGATGGATGAGCTAGTGTTAATAGATGCGAATGCAGGCAAAGCAGTTGGGGATGCGCTTGATATGAATCACGGGATGCCATTCCTTGGTCAGACTAAAGTATGGGCAGGCACTTATGAGGACTGTAAGGATGCGGATATCGTCATCATTACAGCTGGAGCAGCACAGAAGCCTGGGGAGCCAAGGCTGAATCTATTAAAGCGCAACATTGCCATCTATGAAAGCATCGTATCCGAAGTACTGAAATACAATGATGACGGCATTCTATTAATCGCGTCGAATCCGGTAGATATTATGAGTTACTTCTGCCAGAAAAAGTCGGGCTGGCCAACTCATCGTGTAATCGGTTCAGGCACATTGCTCGATAGTGCTCGTTTCCGCTACCTGATCGGCGAGCGATTGCAGCTTGACCCGCGCAGCGTACATGCCCATATTATTGGGGAGCATGGGGATTCCGAGCTTCCATTATGGAGCTTGGCAAACGTAGCTGGTTCGTCCATCTCGCTTAGCGAGGAAGAAAAGTCAGACATCTTTACGCATACGAGAGATGCTGCCTACGAAATCATAGAAGCGAAAGGTGCCACTTATTACGCTATTGCGTTAGCACTGGATCGCATTGTAACTGCGATACTGTCCAATGAGTCGGCTGTACTCAATGTATCCACGTTAGTTGAAAACTACCACGGCATATCGGATGTATACATGGGTGTTCCGTGTGTCGTTGATCGCAATGGAGTAAGAGAGGTGCTGGACATTCCGATTACAGAGGAAGAAAAAGCGCTGCTGCACCGTTCGGCGAACAAATTGAAGGAACTGATTAAAACGATCTCGGTTTAGACAAAAATAAGAGGAGCTGATCGTCATGGTAACCAAATGGCTAAGCGAAAACAAATATGCAGCGGGCTTAATGCTTGTGCTGCGGGTGTACTTGGGATGGCAATGGCTGAGCGCTGGATGGCATAAGCTTGGCGGATTTGATGCCAGCGGATTTTTAAAAGGAGCTATCGGCAACCCTGTAATGGATAAAGCGACAAACGAATTAGTTTATCCGACGTTTACTGCATTTCTAGAACATGTTGCTCTTCCGAATGCAGGCATCATTAACTTTCTCATTCCCGTTGGTGAATGCTTGGTAGGGCTTGGACTTATCGTTGGCGCACTTACGACAGCTGCAGCATTCTTCGGATTATTAATGAACTTCATGTTTATGTTTGCAGGTACGGTATCGACTAACCCTTGGATGCTGCTGATCGGAATTATCGTATTCATCGGTGGCACGAACGCAGGCAAATTCGGTATTGATTACTTTGCCCTTCCTTATCTGCGCAAACTATTTAAGAAATTCGGCAACCGCGGCGATAGCGGCTATGCTGACAACAAGACAATCCCTCGTTAGAGCGGAACGAATGTAAGGAATAAGGGTTGCTCCAAAAGTAGGTTTATCTGCTTTTGGGGCAACCTGTTTTTTTTGCTCGATTGACATGAACTCTTTAGTTTGTTACTTTAATTATATATATTCGTATTGGTTTAGTTGGATTTAAGTGAGTGGAGGTGTGTCAAATCAACATTGAGAATATAGAAGCATTTGTCTATGTCATCCATTGTGGTAGCTTTAATAAAGCAGCTGACGCGTTGTATTTGTCTCAGCCTTCTGTAACAGCAAGAATTAAGTCCCTTGAGCAGGAGCTCGACTGCAAGCTGTTCGATCGAAATGGCAAACAGATTCAAATAACGGAAGACGGTAAACGATTTCTCCCTTATGCCCAGCAGCTGCTGCTCATCTATCAGAAGGGCAAGCAGCATATTAATCAGAAGAAGTCTTTGCCGAACGAGTTCAGAGTTGGCTGTACCGTGTCTGTCTCCAATTATATTATTCCTGACTTATTACCTCGCTTAAAGAAGAAATTCCCACACACTCACTATAAAATCGTCACAAGCACCACGGATGAGATTGTGAATAAAGTGCTGAGCAAGGAAGTAGATATTGGCTTTGTTCGCAAGGTGAATCATCCTAACCTGCAGTCGACCAAGTTCTTTGAAGATCCAATACGGCTGCATGTGTATCATGGGCATCCGTTCTTAACAACGGATAAGCTGACGGTTGAGGCAATCGCTGAGCAGCCGCTCGTTTTTTTTGAATGCGGCTCATTGGATTGGCTTCGCATTCATCGTATATTCGAGAATTTGGAGCTGCCGCCCAACATTCAAATTCAGACGGATAATTCTGAGATGGCCAAAAAGCTTGTCATTCAGAAAGCTGGCATCGCGTTTCTTCCAGGCTTATGCGCCCAGCAGGAGCTGCAGGATGGGAAGCTTTATCCGATACGCGTCCCGGAGACGGAGGGGATTTTTTTACAGACGAACCTCATTTCGCATCATGGAGAGCATCTGGAATTTGTACATGCCATTACCGAAATAGGCAAGCAATTAGCTGAGGCGGAGCTAAGCTTATCAGCAAATATAAATCTGTAATACAAAAACTCTATTATTCGAAAAGCGATGGGTATGGTACATTCATAATTACAGTTAAGCCGATATGAATAGTGCACTTAATCGCATTCGTCCGCTGCTCCTACTGAAGCAGCGGACGTTTTTTGTTGATAAAAGTATCATTGGATTATTCAATTTTCTTATAGAAGATCTCTATAAGCTAGAGGATTGACGAAGCTGGCAGTCCGGTGGTAAAGTGAATTCAACATAATCCTTACTTAACAGGTAGGAATTATAAGGATTTAAACATTTGATGATTTGGGGGAAAAAGAAAATGAAAAAACGTTTCGTTTTATCGATTGTACTCGTCCTTGCCCTTACCGTTGCTGGCTGCGGAAGCAATAAAAACAACACCGGCGGCAGTGCGGAAACAGGAAGCGGAGAGGCTTCCAAATCCGTAACTAAAATTGTTGTTGGCACAGGAACACAATTCCCTAAAGTTTGCTTTATAGATGAGAATGGTAAGCTTACTGGTTTCGATGTAGAGCTTGTAAGAGAAATTGATAAACGTCTTCCAGATTATGAATTTGACATTCAAACGCTTGAATTTACGAACCTGCTGTTAAGCTTGGAAACGAAAAAAATTGACATGATTGCACATGAGATGGAGCAAAATCCGGAACGCGTACAAAAGTACCTCTTTAATAAAGAGCCTTATGCGCACTGGAGAAATAAGATCATTGTAGACAAAGACAATAATTCAGTTCAAACGTTGGCTGATCTAAAAGGTAAAAAAGTGCTAACAACGGCAACAAGCGCAGCGGCAACGATTCTTGAGAATTACAATAAGGAAAACGGAAACGCGCTTGAGCTTGTGTATCAAAATGGCGGTGCAAACGACAACGTATCGCAAGTAACCTCGGGCCGAGTGGATGCCTTCCTCGCTGCTGACTTTACTTTATCGTTAGTTGATCCGAAGAAAGAGCTTAAAGCAGTAGGACCGGCACTGAGCGAAGCAGACATCTTGTTCATGTTCCGCAAGGACGATCCGGAGCAGCAAAAGCTTTCTGATGCTGTTGATGTGGTAATCAAAGAACTGAAAGCAGACGGTACGCTGGCTAAGCTTAGCTCAGAATGGCTGGGCGATGATTTTACATCCCAAGAAAAATAAACCCAATTGAAAGGTGAGATGGCTAAGGTGGGAGAACCTTTTGATATCAGCTATGTGTTCGAGTATCTAATAAAGCTGCTGCCTACCTTGAAAGTCACTCTTCTTATTGTGGTGAGTTCCATCGTACTTGGGGTTGGCGTCGGATTTATTGTCGCCTTTCCCCAGCTTTATAAGATTCCGGTTCTAAGACGGTTTTCGCAGGTGTATTTATCTTTTTTTAGAGGGACGCCTATACTCATTCAGCTATTTCTGTTTTATTACGGCTTGCCTGAAGTTTTGAAGCTTTTTCATTTGGATGTAGCTAAAGTGCCGGCATTATATTTTGTCATTCTTACTTATGCGCTGCACAGCGGAGCCTATATAGCGGAGATGATTCGCGCGGCTGTCGGGGCAGTGGATCGGGGCCAGGTTGAAGCAGCTTACGCGGTAGGAATGACGGGTTTCCAAGCTTTTACCCGAATTGTACTACCTCAAGCCGTTTCGATTGCATTGCCGGTATTCTCTAATCTTGTCATTGCAAATTTGAAGGATACATCACTCGCCTTTTCATTAGGTATTATGGAATTAACAGGAAAATCACAGACACTGGCTGTTATGTCCAGGCATTTCCTTGAAACGTATGTTTCGCTAGCGATTATCTACTTTATTTTGAGCTTTGGGCTTGAGAAGCTGTTCCATTTGATCGAACGCAGGTTATTGAAGCATGAGCGCCGCATCGCGGTAGAAGACAAAGAACCACTTATCAAAAAAGATAAATCAAGGCGGTTTGCAGCCGGAATAGGCTTTGGCAGAGGAGGAAGGGAAAATGAAGCTTGATTTCGCATTCATATGGACGGCGTTTGTTCAGCTTTTGAGCGCGGTGCCAACGGCTTTGGCGATTACGTTCGTTTCTGTTTTTTGCGGCTTTCTCATTGGGACATCTGTAGCTGTCATTAGACTTTATAAGATTCCAGTCCTTTATCCTATCGCCGTTTCCTATGTTACCGTCATCCGCGGAACTCCTATGCTAACGCATTTATTGCTTATTTATTTCGGTTTGCCGATTATCGTTGATGGTATAGCTGAGGCGTTAGGCTTATCGTTCCGTTCGGTCTCGATTCCCATGATAGGGTTCGCTTATATTTCTTTCTCGATTACGGCTGGCGCATACATGTCTGAGGTTGTCAGATCGGGACTGCTTGCGGTTAACCGCGGACAAATGGAAGCAGCGTATTCAATCGGAATGACGACCCCGCAAGCGATGCGCAGAATTATTTTGCCCCAAGCCTTTGCTGCCAGCTTGCCTAACTTATCGAACTCGGTAATTGGCATGCTGCACGGATCAACGCTGGCTTTTACAGTGTCCGTCGTTGACATTAATGCTAAAGCGCAAATCGTTGCTTCAACAAACTGGAAGTTTTTTGAGGCTTACCTTGCCGCAGCTCTTATTTTTTGGGGATTAACCTTTTTCATCGAGCGACTGACCGCGTTAGCCGAGAAGCGCTTTAACCTGTACAACAGAGGCGGTGTCTCATGATTAAGCTGACGCAAATTAGGAAGAGCTTTGGACGCAATGAAGTGCTCAAAGGAATCGATCTTACAGTCAAAAAAGGCGAGGTCGTTGCGATACTCGGGCCAAGCGGCTCCGGGAAAACAACGCTGCTGCGCTGCATCAATTATTTAGAGAAGCCTAGCGACGGTCAAATTTCGATTGGTGATTTCACCGTTAATTGCAAGCGTCCCGATAAAAAAGGAATCCATACGCTTCGGCAAAAAAGCGCAATGGTTTTCCAGCAATATAATTTATTTAAGCATAAGACGGCAATTGAAAATGTAATGGAAGGTCTACTCATCGTTAAGAAGCTTCCGAAGGAAGAGGCGCGGCAAAAAAGCGAGGAGCTGCTTGAAAAGGTTGGTCTTGGCAATAAGCTGCATGCCTATCCGAGCGAGCTGTCTGGCGGACAACAGCAGCGTGTAGGCATCGCTCGTGCGCTGGCGCTGAATCCAGAAGTTATTTTGTTCGATGAGCCAACTTCGGCGCTTGATCCAGAGCTGGTTGGCGAGGTGCTTAGCGTAATTCGCAAAATCGCAAAAGAAGGCATCACGATGATTATTGTGACCCATGAAATGAGCTTTGCGCAGGATGTTGCCAGCCATGTTGTCTTTATGGATGGCGGAGCGATCGTTGAAGAGGGCAGGCCTAACGATATTTTCACCAATCCAAAAGAAGAACGAACCAAACAATTTTTGAAACGGATCACACCTGAGGGTGTCTATTCCATCTAACACATAGAGGAGCGAATCAATATGTCACTCAAAATTGGCATTCTGGATCAAAGTATAATTTTTCCCGGTCAAACTGCTGCTGAAGCTTTGGCGAATACCGTGAGGCTGGCGCAATTGGCAGAAACGCTTGGTTTCGAGCGCTTCTGGGTATCCGAGCATCATGATTCTCCCGGGATGGCGGGGTCCTCGCCAGAGGTGCTTATTGCTTATTTGCTGGCTCAAACATCATCCATTCGCATTGGTTCAGGCGGCGTAATGCTCCAGCATTACAGCCCTTATAAAGTAGCAGAAAATTTTAATGTGCTTGCTTCACTCGCGCCAGGAAGAGTTGAACTTGGCATCGGGCGAGCACCAGGCGGATTGCCGCGTTCTACGAAAGCTTTGCAGAAGGGCGTAGCGGAAGCCGATACTTTAGCTGAGAAGCTGACAGAGCTGGAGCAGCTGCTCCATGATAAGACTGGCGAAGAGCATCCGCTGGCTGGGCTTGTTGCAAGTCCGCTGCCGAAGCAGCCTGCTGACATTTTTTTGCTTGGCACAAGCTTATCAAGCGCGGAGCTGGCTGCGGAGAAGGGTTATCCGTATGCTTTTGCATTATTCATTAATAACGATCCAGATACGGCTCAAAAGGCGATAAATACGTATCGGAATAAATTTAATCGATCCTTTGGCGGAGAGCCTAAAGCGATTCTAGCGTTGTCAGTAATAGCGTCCGATTCGGAAGAAGAAGCGAATGAGCTGGCAGGTCATTTTAAAAATGTGAGAGTTACACTGGCAAGCGGAAAAACAGTAAACGTTGGCACGCTGGAACAAGCGAAGGAATTTGCTAGGCAGGCGGGAGAGACGTTTACAGCGGAGGAACGGGATGCCGATATTACTCGGGGCACCAAGGAGACGGTTCGCAAACGACTGCTTGAAATTGGGGAGCAGTATGGTGTGGATGAATTTATTTTTACGACGATTATTCCTGATTTCGCCAAGCGTGTACGATCCTTCGAGCTGCTTAAGGAAGCCTTTGAAGGAGAATTGGTATGAGCGATTTCTCAGCCCAATTCATAGAGGAGAAGTTGATAGCCATTCGAAGGCAGCTGCATCAGCATCCTGAGCTTTCTCATGAGGAGTTCGAGACGACGGCTTCCATACGGGGCTGGTTAACGGAGGCGGGCATTCGAGTTGTTGATTATGGACTTCAAACCGGTGTCATTGCAGAGATTGGAGGATTGCATGGCGGTCCAATTGTCGCGGTTCGTGCGGATATAGACGCACTGCCGATACAGGAGGAGACGGGACTTGCATTTGCTTCAAAAATTCCGGGTAAAATGCATGCCTGCGGACATGATTTTCACACGGCGTCGATTATAGGAACTGCTCTTTTGCTCAAGGCACGGGAGCAGGAGCTGCAAGGAACGGTGCGCTTGTTGTTCCAGCCTGCGGAAGAAAAAGCAAAAGGTGCTCAGAAGCTTATTGCAAGCGGAGCTTTGGAAGGCGTGAGCGCGGTGTTCGGCATGCATAACAAGCCGGATCTCCCAGTTGGAACGATTGGAATTACAGGTGGGCCAATCATGGCGGCAGCTGATGGTTTTGTCGTTGAAGTGGAAGGCCGCGGCAGTCATGCCGCAGTACCTGAAGCGGGTCTTGATCCGATCGTAACCGCGGCGCATATGATTACGGCGCTGCAATCGATCGTAAGCCGCAGCGTAAGTGCGCTGGACAGTGCGGTTGTTAGTGTGACAAGGCTTCATGCGGGAACCGCTTGGAATATTATTTCGGACAAAGCGGTATTTGACGGTACGCTGCGTACGTTTGAAGAGCATGTCCGTACGACAGTGCGCGAGCGCTTTGATCAGGTCGTAAATGGTGTAGCATCGGCGTTTGCAACGAGTGCGAAAGTGAAGTGGCTGGAAGGGCCGCCGGCAGTTGTCAATGATCAGAAGTGGGCCGATCAAGCTTCGATAACAGCGAATGCTCTTGGCCTTGCAGTGGTGAAGCCGACGCCTTCTCCGGCAGGCGAGGATTTTGCGTTTTATTTGAAGGAGTCCGAAGGGGTGTTTGTGTTTTTTGGCACAGCCGGCTCACAGGAATGGCATCATCCAGCCTTTGATTTAGATGAAAAAGCATTGCCGATTGCTGCTTCTTTTTTTGCTTCCCTTGCTGTGGATGCTCTGCGCAAGCTGGCGGGCGAGAATGCGCCGGGAGGACGACAACATTCCGAAATCATATGATGTGATCATCGTTGGGGCAGGCTCCATGGGGATGAGCGCAGGTTATGAGCTTGCAGCCCGCGGAGCAAGGACACTGCTCATTGATGCTTTTTATCCGCCGCATAATATGGGAAGCCATCACGGCGAGCCGCGTCTAATCCGGCATGCCTATCATGGCGGCGATACTTATGTAAAGATGGCGCTTCGTGCTGATGAGAGGTGGCTGGCACTCGAGAAAGCAACGGGGGAAAAGCTGCTGGAGCGATCGGGCGTACTGAATATGGCAGAAACGAGCTTTTATAATTATGAAGGCAGATTAGGCGATGCTATGGCCAATGGCGTTCAAGTGGAGCTGCTGCGTGCGGAAGAAATTAATCGGCGTTTTCCAGGTGTTCAATTAGCTGACTCCTTCCAAGGGATGTACGAACCGAATGCGGGTTACTTATACAGTGAAAAATGTGTTGCAGCTTATAAGCAGCAAGCTTTAGCAGCCGGAGCAGAGCTTCTGATAAACAGCTTCGTTACAGATATTCAGGCGAGTGCTTCAAGCGTCGCCGTTCATACGAAAGAAGCTGCTTATACCGCACAGCAAATCATTATTACCGCCGGCGCATGGTTTGGCATGCTCGCGAATCATGTTAAGCTTCCCATTCGTGCAGTTCGCAAGGTAGTTGGGTGGTTTGAAACGCGTTCACCCGCTTTTGATGCAGGCGTATTTCCCGGTTTCACTTGGGGAGGCGCGATGGGAGGCTACTACGGCTTTCCGAGCATTGGCGGCGCAGGAATTAAAATTGGCAGACACGATACAGGCGTGGAATGGCAGCCAGGTGAGCCGATTGCTCCATTTGGTGCTTATCCGGAAGATGAAGAGGATCTTCGCCGCGCGCTTGCCGCTTTTGTTCCGGATGCGGCCGGCAAGCTTTTGCGGGGTGCAGTATGCAAATACGAGTTTACGCCTGATGAGGATTTCATTATTGATGCTCATCCTGAGCATCATAATGTGCTGCTTGCTGGCGGTTTTTCCGGTCATGGCTTTAAATTTGCGAGCGTGGTAGGCGAGATTTTGGCTGACAAAATACAAAAAAAGAATACAGGCTATGATCTGAGATTATTTGAGCTTGATCGTTTTAGCAAGGCATAACGCAATTTACTTTTGTTATTCACGAGGAGGATTTTAAATGAGCGAACCCATTGTCGATATTCATGCATTTGTGAACGTATATGATCAAATTGAGCAGGAATTGGAAGGGCTGTCGGATCACCAGCTGAAATGGAAGGCGGCCCCTGAGTCATGGAGTGTGACCGAGGTGCTCGCTCATCTCGTTGATCACAGCATTATCGTATCCTTTCGCATTCGTGAAATCTTGTCTGGCTCCGAGACAAGGCTGCCTTCCTTTAAACAGGATGCTTGGGTGTCTGGCCAAAGGGCAAATGAAGGCGATGTTAAAGATATTTTGCTTGCTGCACGTTCACTTGTTCAATATAACAGCCTGTTGTTTAATCGTTTGACTGAGGAAGAATGGAGCAAGACCGGCATTAACTTTAAAGGTGAGCCCGTATCAATAGCTGTGATCGTACCGGCATTTGTGAAGCACGTGCAAGGTCACTTAGGTCAAATTCGTCGAATCAAGCAGGGAGAGCTGGACTCTCGCAATTAGATTAATGCCATTTTAAAAGATATAGCCATTGTGATCATATAAAGGGAGAGCAGGTGAAGAAGCATGTCTGATACAGCTGTCATTATTCGTAATGCTGAGCTTGAGGATCTAGATGCTACACGGGAAGTGCTTATTGATGCTTATGGCCAATATGAGCAAGTGCTGCCTGAAGCGGCATGGAATCAATATAAAGAAAGCATACTGGAATCTGTTGAAGGAGCAGCAACGAAGGCGCGTTTAGTCGCGGTGCTGGGCGGGAAGATCGTTGGAAGTGTGTTCTTGTTTGATTCCTCTGAAGCGGCCTATGGACGGCCGGAGCTTCAAATTCATTCACCGATTATTCGCCTGCTCGCTGTATCACAGGCAGCACGCGGCTTCGGCGTAGCGACGGAGCTTATCCGTGCCAGTGCAAAGCTTGCAAAGGAATGGGGAGCGGAGACGCTGCATCTTCATACTTCAGACATGATGGATTCAGCTGTAAGGCTGTACGAGCGCCTCGGCTTCGAGCGCGCATTCGATAAGGATTTAATGAACGGGGAAACGCTCGTTAAGAGCTATCGGCTTCAATTAAAGGAAGCATCGTTATTGCAGGTAACTTAGCAGGACGGCTGCTTTTGCTGTCAGAAGATCAATCATACTATGTTTATTAGGAGGCTGTTTATTATGGCGAACCACAAGCAACTTAAGTTTGGCGCATTGATTCATGGTGTGGGAGGCAATATCTCGGCATGGCGGCATCCGGAAGTGCCGGCTGATGCGAGCGTGAACTTTAAATTTTATACGGAGCAGGCACAGACTGCTGAAGCGGGTAAGTTTGATCTTGTATTTATCGCTGACGGTCTATATATAAATGAAAAATCGATTCCACATTTTTTAAACCGCTTTGAGCCGATTACGATTTTGTCCGCGCTGGCAGCTGTTACGTCTAAAATTGGATTGGTTGGCACGTTATCGAGCTCATATAGTGAGCCGTTTACGGTTGCAAGACAATTTGGCTCTTTAGATCATATTAGCGGCGGTCGTGCTGGATGGAATGTCGTTACATCTCCGCTTGAGGGCTCGGCAAGCAATTTCAGCAAAACGGATCATCCGACACATGATGAGCGCTACAAAATTGCCGAAGAGTATTTGGAAGTGACACGCGGCTTGTGGGATTCTTGGGAGGACGATGCTTTCGTCAGAGACAAAGAGTCAGGTGTGTTTTTTGATCCGTCTAAGCTGCACCGTCTAGATCATAAAGGCGAGTATTTCTCCGTTCAAGGTCCGCTTAATATTGCTCGCTCGAAGCAAGGGCATCCGGTTATTTTTCAAGCAGGCTCTTCTGAGAGCGGCAAGAAGCTGGCTGGCAAAGCAGCAGATGCGGTATTCACAGGCCATGACAATATCGAAGATGCCAAAGCATTTTATAAAGACGTGAAGGATCGTACGGTGGCTGAAGGCCGTTCGGTGGATGATATCGTAATTCTTCCTGGCATTGGTCCGATTATTGGACGCACGGAAGAGGAAGCTGAGCGCAAGTACCAAGAGCTGGCAGAGTTAGTGACGATCGAGAATGCATTGAACTATTTAGGGCGTTTCTTCGAGCATCATGACTTCTCTCAATATCCGCTTGATGAGCAGTTCCCAGAGCTTGGTGACCTCGGTCAAAACAGCTTCCGCAGCGGCACGGACAAAATTAAAAAAGTAGCGAAAGAGAAAAATCTTACGCTGCGCCAGGTTGCGCTTCAATCCGCGACTCCGCGTCCGCAATTCATCGGTACACCTGAGAAAATTGCTGATTTGATTCAAGAGTGGCATGAAGAGGGAGCAGCAGACGGCTTCATTATTCATTCTTCGATTCCAAGCGGCTTGAATGATTTTGTTGAGCTTGTAGTTCCTATTCTCCAAGAGCGCGGCATTTATCGCACTGATTATGAATCGGATACGCTGCGCGGCAATCTCGGCTTACAGATTCCGGCGAATCGCTATACCAAAGAGAAAGTGAACAGCTAATTAATTTTAAAATGAATAGTCCTTCCTTTCATATTGTGATAATGACAAGTCTTGAGGGGGTATAGAGAGGGTTGCTTGGGTAGACTTGTATTGTGCGTTCCGTTAAATGGAGGTGCAATACGATGAAATACGAATTGGGCGATTGCCTGTTGGAGCAGCGATTAAGCGAACGCGGGTTATCACAGGCGCAGCTTGCAGATGCACTGATGGTGAGACCCGAGAGGATCGGCGACTATATCGACAACAAACGAATCATGCCACTCAAGATAGCGATATCGATAGCTGCAACGATTAAATGTGATGTACCCGAACTCTATGAGTTGCGGACATCCAACGAAGTAGAATAATGATTCAAAGAAAAATAGCCCTGTAGGTCTTCTACGACCTGCCGGGCTATTTACGTTATATAATAACTGCTGGATGAAGAATGGTCTGAATGATTGGGTTGATCTCAAATTCTGATGTTCATGATATAATTCACACATATTGTACGGAGGCGACAAACTTAGGAGCTGACATCATATTATGAATATGGAAAATCACCTTATACTGTGGAACCTTGTTTCGCTGAAAATATTGGATGTGCAGCGAGCCGAGCTTACGATTGGCGACAATTTACACTCCTCTCAGCTTACGTCGAGTACTCTATTATACGCGATAAATGGCCGTGCTCGGCTCCTTCTGGACGGGGCTGGGCATCAATTGGAGAGTGGGTATGTATGCCACGCCGGCAAAGGCGCAGTTGTTACAATTTGTGATATCACCGACCATTTAGAATATTATATGATTCAGTATAAAGCTACTCTTCCGCTGCCATGCAGCCAAGATTTACTTCAATTGCTGGCTAGCACGGAACCATTTGAAATCCAATATGGTTTTGCGGCGAGTCCTGCTGCTCCGCTGCTCCAGTCCTTGTCCCGTATGGAGCAGGAGTGGAACCAGCCGGGAGCGATGGCGAAGCTGCAGGTAAAATCATTATTTTATCAGTTTATTTGCGAGCTGATGGGGCAACTGCAGCACAGGCGGATGGAGCAAGCTTCTCCGGATGCGGTACTTGAGGCTGTTAGATATATGAATGCACACTATGCCGAACCGATTACAGCAGACACACTTGCAGCATTATTAAATTGCAGTTCTCGGACGTTGCAGCGGATGTTCAATAAGCGGCTGTCTCTTGGACCGATTGACTACCTGATGCAAATCCGTATAGACAAGGCCAAGGAGCTGCTGTCTCGTACGAATATAGGGCTTAAAAATATTGCTGAAGCAGTCGGTTATGAGGACAGCTATTATTTCAGCCGTTTATTTAAGCGTTATACGGGTGTTTCTCCAAGCATGTACCGAGAAACGATGCATCATCTCAAAGTTGATGATTCGGAGAATGATAAGTTATTCGCACCTAAGCTGGAATTGGAAAGCGGCGAAGAGAAGGCGGCATCAGATCCCCTGGATGCGGCTATACGCCGCTCACAGCGGACGATTGTTCATCTCAAAGGCGAGCTGCTGCTCCAGCGGCAGCCACAGAAAATTGCTGTGCTGGACCCGCAGTTTATGGACCATATGCTGGCTCTAGGTGAGCTGCCGGCGGGCAGCGTCATCGTAACCGGAGATCATATCAGCGTTCCAGAGTATCTAATAGACAAGCAGCGTTCGGTTAAGGCCTTGGGAACGATGGCTGAACCCGATCTGGAAGCTCTGCGTGCTTTAGAGCCTGATTTGATCATCTGCACGGAGTTCCACCAAAACATTTATAGAAGCCTCACCCATATTGCGCCGACCATCATGCTAGAGCGAAATCGCGATTGGAGAGAAACCTTGCGAACCATCGGGCGAATTATGGGCAAAAAGCTTGAGGCAGAGCAGGTCTTACAGCAGTATAGGCACAAAATCAGCGGGCTAAAATCGGCACTGGCAAACAAGCTGCATGGACAGTCAGTCATGATGATTCGTCCGCGGGATAATATCATTAGGCTGCACACAAGTGCTCATCGTACGGCAGCCATTCTATACAGCGATCTGGGGCTTCAACCGCCGAAGCTAGCGGTTGACCGCAAAAGGACCAGCTCTTTAATAGCTTTGGAAGGGCTGCCGGAGCTGGATGCTGACCATTATTTCGTATTGACCGACAACAAATATAAAGCTTGGTCGGAAGAGCTTCAGACCACTGCGACATGGAAAAATTTGCGTGCCGTGCAGCAGCAGCATGTTTACCACGCTAAATCGAGCATTTGGATTGCCTATTACGGCCCTATCGCGATGAACCAGGTGGTCGATCAAGTGGCGGAGGTTTTCTTAAACGCCAAATAATTTGATATAACGGAAATAGCGAAGCATGACTAGCGCTTCGATTTCCATTTCTTATATAAACACGGTTGCATCCGAATCTACGTATTCGAGCAACGGTGTTTTTTTGTCGCCACAATCCATGGGCAGTGGCGCAAATATCCATTGAAGATAACAGAGAGAGTCGTTATAGTGTTGTAAGTGAAGATGATTGTCATTCTCAACAAGAAAAAGGGGAGAGATTATACATATGTATTCAAAAATCAAATGGATTTGGACCATTAGCCTGTTAGTAAGTTTGGTTATGATTCTGGGCGCATGCTCAGACAGTTCAAACAAAGGCAGCAGCAACGCTGGGGGAGGTACGACGAATCAACCTCAAGCCCAAAATGGAGAGTCCGCAAAAGGCGGCTCCGTAACAGAACCGGCCTTTGCAGCACCAGTCACGATCAAACATTTGAAGGGCGAATTAACTCTCGAGAGCGTACCTAAGAAAATTGTCGTGTTGGATGTCCAGTACGCGGATCAAATGCTGGCGCTGGGCTTTCAGCCGGCGGGCAGCGTAATAGCCGAAACCGACAACGGACTTCCTCCCTATCTGGGCGATAAGATGGGCAATATCCCGTTACTTGGGACGTATGTAGAACCGAATTTGGAAGGAATCATTGCGATTGAGCCGGATCTCATCATTGCAACAGAATTCCATGATGATATTTACGAAGATTTACTTAAAATCGCACCGACGATTACACTAGAGCGCAATGAGGATTGGCGGACCGTACTTTTGAAATTTGGGCAAATCTTGAATAAGCCGCAAGAGGCGCAGGCGCTGGTTGATGGTTACAAGCAAAAGATAAGCGATCTAAAAGCAGCATTGGCAGATAAAATGAAGGGACAAACGGTTGCTTTGATTAGGCCTAGAGATGAAATGATTCGTCTCCAAACGACATCCCATCGAACTTCACAGATTTTGTACGACGATCTAGGTCTGACTCCACCTAAAATGGCAGTTAACAGCAAGGATTCAAGCATGATGATTTCTCTTGAAGTTATCCCAGAGCTGGCTGCCGATCATTTATTTCTACTTCAGGATGAAACGAATTTGGAGCTAACGACTGAATTTCAAAACACATCGATCTGGAAAAGCATGAGTGCGGTTAAGGAAAATCGGGTATATGAGGAAAACACAGCGCAGTGGATTGGTTATTATGGACCGATTGCCATCAATTTGATTGTTGATCAGATCGCGGAGGCGCTCAATTAAAACCTTTTTGAACGAAAATGCCAGAGGGGGATTGTGTATGAACAAGCAGTCGCAGCTCGCGCAGAATGAGAGGGATTATTTGAGCCAACATTTTGGCTTGTGTGAATATGATGGAACCCGCTCAGTCGGATCGGTGAGCGCTTTGGATTTGCTCGACATGGAGATGTGCTCCGACTATTTGGACAGGCTGACCGTCATTCTACACTCCCCATCGAGGATGGTCACAGCATCGCAGTTTTTTAAAAGGTACGCCTTCTTAACTACAGCACCGCTGCTGTACGCCATGACAGTTTACAACAAGGGACTGAATTTATCTGCACGTAATTGTATTCTTGGATCGTCACCGGGCCACTCTTGGCTGGAGCATGTCAGTCTTGCCGATAGTGATGCTGCAATGCCTGAAGCCAGCGAGCGGCATGTTTGGCGCAATACAGTTATGCAAGCTCTTTTTGCTGAGAACTTAGGAAAATTAGTTGCGGTCATGTCTAGAGCAGCGAACGTGCCAAAACCGATATTATGGGAAAATGTTGCGGTTCGTATATTCTCGCTCTACGAGAAACGAATTGGATTAACGGGTGAACAGCAAGAGCAATCCCGAGCCCGAGCAGACTTTCAGTATTTGATTCATCAGGCTCCTGGTGCTTTATTTGGGGAAAAACAAAATCCGCTAAGCCGCTTTTATATCGAACCGACCTGCTCATCTGTTTCTAATACACCTATGCGGGTTCGCAAAACCTGCTGCTTCTACTATGAGGTCACAAGCGACAAAGAATACTGCTCCAACTGCCCGAAGCTGTAGTGTTAAGGGGCACAAGTATCGTTCATCCAATAAACAGCATAAGCCTTAAAAAAATAACGCTGTCCAGCTCCCTGGGCGGCGTTTTTCTTGTGGCGAAACTTGTTCAATCCTTTTTCTTGCTATAACATTATGAAATAAGATAGGCCTTACACAGGAGTAAGGCCATAATGAAACGAAGGTGGGGAATGTATGAAGCTAACGGAGCCCGAAATCGAAAAAAGCTTGGCGGCATGTGAAGGCTGGAAGCGGGAGGATGGTAAATGGATGATCAAAAAATATCGCTTTAAATCTTTTCCAAGTGCTATCGCTTTCGTAAACGAGGTAGCGCAAGCATCCGAGCGTCTGAACCATCATCCATTCATAGCTATCGATTATAAAATGGTAACGCTCCGAATAACGACATGGCATGATGGCGGCCTTACGGAGCTGGATTTTACAGCAGCAGCAGCTTTTGACCTTGCTTATGCCAGCGCTTGAATATACCCTTGATTAAGCTGGATTTTTTAAGCAAATGTATGGAAAAAGGTTAGCAGGCTGCCCCAGACGATAAGTCTATTAGGCAGCCTGCTCTTTTTTATGAAAAACTAAACACCTGAATACGCTAAAAAACCGCCATCCACTGGAATCGTTGTACCAGTGACAAAACCTGCCGTTGTCTCGTCAGCGAGCCATAATAGAGTGCCCAGCAAATCTTCGGGTTTGCCGAAACGGCGCATTGGAGTATGGGAAATAATTTTGCCCGAGCGTTCGGTTAAATGACCATCCTCGTCCAATAGCAGCTTTCTGTTTTGCTCAGTCAGGAAAAACCCGGGAGCAATAGCGTTAACTCGAATGCCGGATTCAGCTAGATGAACGGCCAGCCACTGTGTGAAATTGACGATAGCTGCTTTAGCTGCACTATAGGCAGGTACTTTGGTCATCGGCGATGGAGCGCTCATCGATGAAATATTTATGATCGTTGCGCCCTGACGGCCAAGCATTTGTTCTGTAAAGATTTGCGTTGGAATAAGTGTGCCGATAAAGTTGAGATCCATGACGCTGCGGAATCCTTCAATGCTCAAATTAAACAGCGTCGTTATATTTTCTACGTGAAGATGCTCTGGCTTAAAGGTCTCGTTCGTCGTATTCGCGCTAGGATGATTGCCGCCTGCACCATTAATTAATATATCGCATGGACCAAGCTTATCGAGCACAGCGGCTGCTGCTGCATTCGTGCTTTCAGCGTTGGTGACGTCACATGCGACAGCGATGGCGATCCCGCCGGCAGCCTGTATCTCTTCAGCTACGGCAATCCCTTTCTCAGCGGTGCGATTGAGAATAGCGATTTTGGCACCTTGTCTAGCAAGCTCAAGCGCCATGACTCGGCAAAGTACGCCAGCACCGCCAGTGATGACAGCGACCTTGCCTTCAAATGACTCATGCTTAGGCAGCTGTGTCATGATTTGCCCTCCAAACCTGCAGTCGAAGCGGCTGCAAGCTGATACGCGTCCCAAAGCCCCCATAAATACATAATGCCGAGTGCACGATCGTATAGGCCATATCCCGGTCTGCACTGCTCATCAAAAATATGACGCCCATGATCAGGCCTTGCATATCCTGTGTAGCCCACCTCGTGATAAGCTCTCACAATGCCGGCGATATCAACCGTCCCATCTTCTGTACGGTGAGACGTCTCGATAAAATCTCCGTTCTCATACACGCGGACGTTGCGGATATGGGCAAATGGGATACGATCTGCAAACTCATGAATCATAGAAATAATATCATTGCTAGGATTTGCACCGAGCGAGCCGCTGCAAAGCGTAATTCCGTTAAACGGACTATCATAAAGCTTAAGGAAAGTTCTGAAGTTTTCCTGTCCTGTCATAATACGCGGCAATCCGAACACAGACCATGGAGGATCATCCGGATGAATGGCCATTCGAATGCCGTTGCGTGCTGCTACAGGTATAATTTCATTTAAGAAGTAACGAAGATTTTCCCATAGATGCTCTTCGGTCACACCTTGATAAGCCTCAAACAGCTTGGTCAAATGCTGAAGCCGCTCAGGTTCCCAACCCGGCATAGTGAGCGCTGAGTTTGCGTTAATCTCTTCAACAAATTGGAATGGATCGGCATCAGCTATTCGGCTATTCTCATAAAATAAAGCGGTTGCACCATTGCCCATCGGCTTGTGCAAATCGGTGCGCAGCCAATCGAAGATGGGCATGAAGTTATAGCAAATAACTTTAACGCCAACGCTGCCGAGCTTCTCAATTGTTTTCTTATAATTTTCTATGTATAATTCACGCGACGGCAAACCAAGCTTAATGTCCTCGTGCACGTTAACGCTTTCAACGACATCGATATGCAAACCGTATTGCTCTGCTTGCTGCTTTACCTCCAAAATTCGCTCCAGCGGCCATTCCTCTCCTGCCGCAACATCATGAAGCGACCAGACGATACCGTCTGTACCGGGAATTTGTTTAATATAGCTAAGGGGAACCGTATCGTTGCCTTCTCCGAACCATCTAAAAGTCATTTTCATGCGTATCAATCCTCCCGTTTTATTTGTAGTAATGAGGATACTTTTCCTTAAGCACGGCCTGATCGGATATGTTCTGAGTAAGATGCTCCGTCATGAGCCGTTCAGCAGTATCCGCATCATGAGCCTCTACAGCTTCTGCCATCATGCGATGCTGCGAATAAAGATTTTCCCAGTGGAGATCATCCACCAGACGCAGCATACGGCTTCGATTGAGATGCCCATTCATTTGCTGCATATTCGACCAGGTGTTGCTCTTGCTGCAGCCTTCAAATAAGATGCGATGAAAAGCCTCGTCAAGCGAAAACATACTTTGGTTATCTTTGTTGTGAATGCTTTCCTGCTGAAGGTGAAGGTTGTTCTGAAGCTTGAGAAGGTAGAGTGCAGGAAAATGGCTGCACGCTAACCGAATGACAGCCCTCTCTAGATGCTCTCGCATAAATCTTGCTTCCTCTACGAGTGCAGTGTCGATTAATGAAACGAGTGTTCCCCGCTGTGGAAGCACTTGAACAAGACCCTCTTGTGCGAGTCTAAGGAAGCTTTCCCTAACGGGAGTACGGCTGACATTGAACAAAATGGAAGTCTCATTCTCTGAAAGAGCTGTTCCAGGCGGCAGTTCCAGCTTCAAAATCTGTTCTCTTAGCTGCATATAAACGGAGTCTCTAGTGGATAGGGGCTGTTGACGTACATGGTAATCCATCGGCTCATTCCTTTCATCTTCACACTACCATACTACCATACAAGTATACAAGTGCGTAAGCGTAAATTTAAAATGCCAGAAGGGCTGCCCCAAAAGTATATAATCTACTTCTGAGACAGCCCTTCAATATGGTTCCATACGTTTATTTTGCGCTAATCGGCATTACTTCAAGTTGTTTCATTACCGCTAATAGGACAAGCAGGGAATTTTTCTCCCTTTTGGAGCTTATCTTTCTTGCCTGACTCTGAAATGTAGTTCCCAGCATGCTTAACAATTTCTCCCGTTCGATAAGAAGTATTCGTACTACTCATAGTAACTAGCACCTCCAGTTATTTTGTAGCAGGTAGATAGGGGGTTACCTGCTTATTCTTATTTACCCCACTTAGCATAATATGAAACATTTTGTAGTGAAAAAAGATAGATTAGCTGCTTGCGGCATTTTCAGTTTTTGCTTCAGTTCTCGTTTTCTCACGCTCTAATAGCGTTTTCAAATACGTCGACATCACTCTCGCTAGCTGATCGGATACTTCCATAAGACTCATATGTCCGACATTTTCAAAAGTAGTCTCCAGAATATGAGGGTATTTGAACGTCGTTTCTGGTTGATCCAGACTCGTAACCGTGAACGTATCATTAGGTTTAATGACACCATCCTCAGCGCCTGCTACTAGCAAAATAGGGTATTTGGCTTCAGCCAGCACATGGCTGCGGTCGGGACGCATCTTCATCCCCTCTAATGTAGCAATAGCAGCGTGTACCTCCATCTCCTGACCTACTCCAATTAGCTGATTGACCTCGTCGCGCATTTCTCCGACTTTATCATCGGTAAATAGATTAGGAATGATGCTGTACAAGTATTTTGAAATGCCTTTTTCGTGAATCGCTTCAATATCTGTATCACGTTTCTCCTTTGTTACCTCGGAGTCGGGAAGCACAGTCGAATGGATAAGGGCAAAACCTGCGAGCTTGTCCGGATATTTCTCTGCAAAGGCGGCTGTTACATAACCGCCCAAGGAATGACCGAACATAACAACCTTCTCAATTGCAAGTGCTTCCAAAAGTGCTGCAATATCCTCGGCCATAGTCTCCATTGTATATGGGCCCTCAGGAGCAGATGAACCGCCGTGACCGCGGAGATCAGGGATGATGACGCGATATTGATCACCTAATACAGGACAGATTTTTTGCCAGTATTGAGATGAGCCGCAAAAGCCGTGGAGCAATACAATGACGTCTCCTTTACTACTGCCACATTCTTCATAGACTAAATCGATGCCATTAACGTGTATACGCTGCTTTTCCATCGATCATCACCAGCCTTTTCTATTATCGATTTGTTTTGGTGTAGTCTCTTAACCTATTCCAGAGCTTCTGAAACATTTGAAAAAACGGATTATTTATTTCTTCATTAATAGCCCTATTTACAATTCGGAAGTCTGAGAATGGGTTGTTTCAAAGGTCACTAGGCTGGTTAATAACATGACAAGTTAACAAATTACCCAATTAACAAAAAAAGCTTCAAAGGAAGGATGATTCCGATGTTAGGATGGGCATTATTATTTTTCATTTTTGCCATTGTCGCAGGCATTTTCGGATTTCTAGGCATTGCCTCCGCATTAGCCGGGATAGCAAAAATATTATTCGTCGTATTCGTTATTCTCTTTATTGTTTCTCTCATCGTTGGTAGAAGACGAGTCAGTTAACTTCATCTAACAATGTAGAACAACACTAATCTAAACAAAACGATTCCAAACAAAAACGGAGGAGGAATTTATTATGAATCAACTATCCAATACGAAGGTACACACGGTAAACAACGCTGTCGAGGTGCAAGAGCAGGTTTATAAATTTCAAACGGAAGGTTATGCGAAGGACAAAATTTTTGTACTGACGCATGACAAGGACCGGACAAATCGTATTGCTGACAACACGGACGCTGAGAAAATCGGCATTTCCGAGGAAGGTCTAGGATCGGCGATCGCAAACATTTTCCGCTCGACCGGAGATGAGCTGCGGGCGAAGATGAGATCACTTGGTATTTCGGAGCAAGAGTCACAGCGTCTTGAGCGCGAGATGGATCAGGATAAAATCTTGGTCATCGCATGGGGCGGTAAAGAATATACAGGTGAAGAATTTGACCCTGCTGTATACTACTACCCTCAATACATGGGCTAACAACAGACTCCACAACTACCAAGAATTCAATCAGGGCCTATCCGCGAGGGTAGGCCCTTTATTAGAAAGCTAAGTTTCAATTTTATAAGTAAGCTTATAAGTTAATATGCAGCTTGGTAATTTTACTTATAAAAATTTGACTCTACTACCGCTTACGCTCAGAATATAAGTAGTAGTTATTGGAGCTAAAGGAGCCTGCATATGAGTATTATAATTGTAGATGATAATGCTACTAACCAGATTATTATTAAAGCTATTTTAAATAAAGAAGGATATAAAAATTTGAAAATCGCGTCCTCGGCAAAAGAGCTTTATACGATGCTGGACATTGATTGTACGCTATCGACTGAATCAAACGTAGATTTGATTTTGATGGATATGATGATGCCGGAGATTGATGGCTTAGAAGCTTGCAAACGAATATTGCAGGTGGAGCGCTATAAGGATGTTCCGATAATTTTTGTTACTGCGCTTGGCGATTCCAGCAAGATGGCGGAAGCGCTTGATGCCGGTGCCAGTGATTACGTGATGAAGCCGATCAACAAGATGGAGCTGCTCGCTAGGATTCGATCTGCTTTAAGGCTCAAACGAGAAATTGATTGGCACAAAGAAAGAGACAGGCAGATTAAAGCAAAGCTGGAGTTAGCCAAGAAGGTGCAAAGAAATGTATTAAGCCAGCCGATCAACGATGATCATGTGGCGATAAGCGCTGTATATCAGCCTTCTTCGGAGCTTGCGGGCGATTTTTACGCATGGTACCCGATTGATGAGAATCGTTACGGCGTTATTTTGCTGGATATGATGGGACATGGCATTTCTTCTTCACTGGTTTGCATGTATATCTCCTCGGTTCTTAAGGATACAATTACGCATATTACCGATCCAAGTCTTGTTATGCGCGAGCTGAATCGGTATATGAACCAGCTGTATAAAAAGGAAGAACTGCTAAATTATTATTTTACCGCCATTTATTTAGTGCTGGATACGAATAAGCGGGTCATTGAATATGTAAATGCTGGGCATCCTCCGGGAAAAGTGCTAATTGGCGACGAGACAACCTTGTTGACTGCAGGCTGCTGTGCGATTGGGTTGTTTGAAAATATCGACATCCAAAAGGGCAGCATCTCTTACGAGGATCATATGAAGATCGTTCTTTATACGGATGGATTAAGTGAATCTCTTGGAGATAAAGAAGAGGATAAGCTTAATATGCTTGTCGAACAGCTAATAAAAAAAGATGCGAGTGAGCATGCGGAAATGGTCAGTGCGTTTTTATCGGAGCATGCGAGTGTCAGCCAGAAGGATGATATATGCTTAGTCATGATTGAAACCAAATAAATTTGCGGCTTGGAGATATCATTATATTTTAAAAATAAATGTTTAACCTGTTTCAAAGCAATCCGAACGGTTTATATGTAAGTATAAGCAAAAGGAAGCTCGACAATCCCGCATAGGAGGGAGATAATTATGAGGACGTTTATTCTTATTGGTTGTTTAATCGGAGGTATATTCGCATACACGGGAGATATTGGACAGGTCACCGCAACGTATTCGCCAGTGACTGCTTCAAGCCCAGTGAAGGCGATAAAGGCTGAGGAAGCAACTCAAGAAATTGTAATCGCTTCTGCATCTCCCTCTACTGTAACCGAAGTTACCTATGCAGCAGAATCAACACTGGTTGTGAAGGCAAAAAAACCAAAATTTACGCTTCAAACGGTTAACGGCATCACGCTTTATGATGATCCAAGCCTTGTGATTCAGAAACTGGGTAAACCAAAAAGCAAAACGGCTGACCCGGATTTAACCGATCTGATCACCTATGAATACCCGAATATGAATGTCATCTTTAGCAGTGAGTTCATACAATCTGTTGAAATGGCGGAGAATACCAAAACGCTGCTGATTGATGGAAGTGAAGTTGCAGCGACAGTAGATGCTGTAAAGGATGCGTTAGGGGAACCCGATTATGTGACGGAGGACGGTATCGTATTCGAGCGAGATGAAGCCTTATTAAAGCTTTTCATTGATGCGGATACGCAGAAGCTGACGTCCATTCATTACTTCCACAGCTTCTCTATGTAATAAATCGCTTGTACAGCTTGTACAAGGAGAAGGATCTTGATACTATTTATTAAACAAAAGTGAGCGGAGTGAATGGAATGAAAGCTGAGCAATTTCAAGTCAAGCAAGAAGAGACACAAAATCAAATTATTCTTCATGTAAGCGGAGAGTTGGACTTATCTGTAGTGCCGCAGCTGCGGGCAGCTCTGGAGCCGGTTATGAACCGCGAAGATAAAGCATTGATTCTAAATCTTAAACATTTAAAATATATCGACAGTACCGGAATCGGCATTATCGTTTCGGTGCTAAAACTTCGTGATGAGCTAAAAGCACCGTTTTTCGTGCGGGATATTCCTTCCGCGGTTAAGCGTCTGTTTGACATCACAGGCATTTCAAGATATTTAATAGAAGGGACAGAGGCCCAAGCATGAATGCCATTCGTTTACAAATACCGGCCCATGCGGACTATATCGATCTGGTCAGAATCTGTCTATTCGGAATTGCCTCAAAGATGAGTTATGCATATGAAGAAATGGAAGATATGAAGGTGGCTGTTTCTGAAGCCTGCAACAACGCAGTTATTCATGGCGTTCAGAACTCCGAGCAAGAGGTTATCGACGTTTCCTTTGAACCAACTGAAACCGGATTAACGATCAAAGTAAAGAACAGTGGATCAGCTTTCCCTTTATCGGATGCACTCGATAAAGCAGCGCCTCTCCCTGACGCCGACGTTAGCGGGCTTCGGGTTGGAGGCCTGGGCATTTATTTAATGCAGGCGCTGATGGACGAGGTAGAGGTCCATCCATTGGAGAATGGAACGGAAGTTGTCCTAACCAAATATTTGGATGCAGCAGAGGATTAGTGTGATTAAGGTTACAAAAACATAAAAAAAGCGGTGCAGGAATATTTCCTGCACCGCTTTTTTTTTTTGATTCTGATCTAGAACTGCTGGATAATTTCCCATTGACTTCCAAGTGTATTACATGCATAATACGCTTATGAAGTGTATTACGCGCGTAATACACATTTGCGATGAATGTGAGGTATGACTATGAACACGATCGAAGGCTGGACGGAAGTTGCGTTCAATAATCGGGACCCTGTTTATTTGCAGGTGGTCCGTCATTTTAAAGAACGAATCGCAACGGGCAAGCTTGCCGCTGGCCAGGAAACTCCCTCCAGAAGGGAGCTGGGCACGCTTATGAAAATTAATCCCAATACGGTACAGAAAGCGTATAAGGAAATGGAGGAGCAGCAATTGATTATTACGGAAGGAAACTCACCTAGCCGAATTACGAATGATAAAGAACTGCTGAATCAAATAAGATCGGAGCTTATTGGCGAGGCGGTAGGTGCTTTTGTGGCGTCGGTGCGCAAAATTGATGTACCTATCGAAGAGCTGCTGCAGCTGGTTAAAAACAAATATGAGGAAGGTGAGCCGGAGCATGATTGAGGTAAAAGATATACATAAGCGGTATCGACGCCGCGATGTTCTGAGTGGCGTTTCTTTTACCGTGCAAAAGGGAGAAATCGCTTGCCTTATCGGCGTGAATGGAGCCGGTAAGTCAACGATTCTGAAGGCAATCATGGGACTGACTCCAATACCGGCAGGCTCGATCCTTATTGATGAACAACTTTTAAGTCCAAGCTTGTATGAGAAAATAGCGTTCGTGCCCGATCATTTGACGATGCCAACCAGCATGAAAATATCCGAAGCGATCAGGTTTATGGCTGACTTTTATGAAAGCTGGAATCCAAAACGCGCAAGTGAGCTCATGCAGTTTTTTAAGCTGGAGTATTCGGAAAAAATCGGGAACCTGTCGAAAGGAACTGCTGCTAAATTCAATCTCATGCTGGGATTAGGACAAGATGCTGATTATATCTTAATGGACGAACCGTTTTCCGGCATTGACTTGTTCAGCAGAGAAACGATAGTGGACGTGTTTACGAGTGAATTGATTGAGGGGCGTGGCGTTTTGCTCACAACGCATGAAATCGGAGAGATGGAGCAGCTCATTGATAAAGCTATTTTATTGCAGAACGGAAAAATTAACCGAGAGTTCTACTGCGAAGAAATGCGCAGCGAGCAAGGGAAATCAGTCATTGATGTGATGAGGGAGGTGTACCGAGGATGAACCGTTATTTGAAGCTTGTTCATATGGAAGTACATCGTTTCCGCTGGGTGCTCGCTATTCTAATGGCCATTGTTGCGATTACCCAATTTGCTTCGCTCATTTGGGCGACGACCAAAGAATTGTCATTTCGAGAAAAGCTGTTGTTAGAGACTGTAGACAAAAGTCTCCTGGGTGGTTTTTCTCCTCAATATTTATCGTTTGAATGGGCCATTTTCAGCTCGCAGATGGGTTATATTTTGCCGATGTTCCTTTGTATAGGTGTACTTGCCTTATATGTTTTTGTTATCTGGTACCGTGATTGGTTTGGCCGTTCTACTTTTGTATATCGATTGCTAATGCTGCCAACGGCTAGAAGGAATCTTTATTTAGCCAAAATATCGGCATTTCTCCTGTTCGTTCTTGCGTTTATTTCGTTTCAATTACTATTGCTCCCGATTCAGCATATCGTATTCAACCTCATCGTTCCGGCTGATCAGCGAATAGACTCCCATATCGTTGAAGCGATCATCAGCAATCAAGCACTTGTATGGCTTATTCCGCAGCAGTTTGAACAGTTTGTTTATTTATACGGCTTTGGAGCCATCGTTGTAGTCGCTGTGTTTACTGCCATTTTGCTGGAGCGAAGCTATCGCCGTTTAGGCATTTTGTATGGCGTGCTTTATTTGGCCGGTTGTGTGTTCGTTGTGGCAGCTCCATTTTTATTTTTGTATATGGATCAGTACTATAGTTATTTATATCCCTATGAAATATTTGCGCTTGGGCTAACCTTGTGCATTCTTGTGCTCGGCATTTCGGTGTGGCTCGGCATGCGGCTGATGGCCAAAAAGATTACGGTGTAAGGAGAATGTTCATGAGACGTTATTGGTTATCGATCTTAATGGTTGTGCTCGGTGTAAGCGGAATAGCCACTTATTATTCATATGGCAGATTAGATTTCTTGCCTGATTATAAGCTGGAAACGATACAAGGCGATGCCAAGGAAGGCGCTGTTATCGAATTATCAGGCTCTCAATATTTAGAGAGACGCTCCGAAGCTCTAAATATTAATTTCAAAGGAAGCGAATATTACAGGTCGAACGAAAATATGCGTAAAAATGTGCTTAGCGGAGACTCATGGTTCTATAAGCAGCCTGACATTAAGCAAATGATAAAAGATCATAAGTCATTTATGCGGGGTAAACTTAATGCACAAGGCTTTTACAGAGACGAGGAGTGGGTTGTCTATGCAGAAGTTAAAGCAGAAAAAAAGGGCTCAGAAGCCGCAATGGCGGTATTTCAGCTGCAGCTGCTTGAAGAATCAACAGACAAAGTATCGAAGCTTAAAGTGACTTATGAGCTGCCGAAAGCTGTGAAAACGACAAGAGTGAACAATTTCAGCAATAATTATATGAATTTAGTGGATGTTCAAAAGGTAGATGAAGAGATTCATTTGCTCGTCAGTACATATGATTACGACAACGAGAGCAGCAGGTACGAGATATTTGTCATCGATATGAAAAGCGGGAAGCTGCTGCGTAATACGAACATCGAGTCACTGGGCATCAAGTCCACAAGTAATAAAAAAGATGTTCAAATCCAAATTGGGCATATGGGGGATTCAAGTGGCCAATACAGTTCTCCTTTCGAGAAAATAATCTTTATTGTAAGGGAAGAGAAAATTAGCCAAGAAGATCGAGAAGCGAACAAGGTGCCAGAAACGCTAAGCGAGAAATATTTTGCTTATTCCTACCGTACGGGCTTAATGACTGAATTGACTAATTTAGAGATTAAGGAAGCGTGGACGAGCCTGCAAGGCGATGAGTATTATGTAGCAAAAAGTGAACCTGAACACATCACCTTATCGCGGTATCATTTATCAACTAATAAATTCGAGCAAGCTTATGCCAAATTATCCGTAGAGCAGTTGAACGTAGACGAGATCAAATTTCTGATGATTAAATCAAATCGTGTATACGTTATGACTCAACATGCAGATGTTGCCGGAGCATCTGTGCTCGATCTTGCAACAGGGGAGTTGCTCTACACTGGCCGTGTTGTTGAAACCGGCAATGGCAAGCAAACACCAGAAGAATTAAAGGAGAATTTACATTTAAACAATATGGAAATTGTCGGAAAAATAAATTGATGAGGAAATGTTATGAGCAGAGCCATTCTAACACCTTGCAAGCTCCAGCAATTAAAAGGAGTTGAGCCATACGCCTATCAGGTTGCTCACTTTATTTTGCAAGATGCATATCTCGCAGAAGAGGCAGCAAAAGCTGCTTTATTGCAATTATGCCTTGCTCTCAAGCCATTCGAGGGAACGGCGGAGGAGCTGCAATACCTAGCGAAAAAATTAACGATTAGCGCCTCGATTAAAGCAGCAGGTTCGGTTTCGATTAACCGTTAGGAGACAAACGAAATCATCCATACGTTAAAACGGAAAGAGCCAAAATCCTTAGGAAAGGATTTTGGCTCTTATTTGTTTCGTGAGCTGAAGCAGCTTTAGCTAATTACTTATTTTGCGGAAAATTCGTTCTGACTGATTAAAATCCTCGTATTTGATTTTATGAACCGAGATTAGTGATTCCATATTGCCTAGTGCCAAGAAGCCTTGTAGAGCGAGGCTTTCAAAAAACAAAGTATGAACACGGCTTTGCAGATCCGGGTCAAAATAAATGAGAACGTTCCGGCACAAAATAACATGAAACTCATTGAAAGAACGATCCGTTGCCAAGTTATGCTGGGCAAACATCATATTTTCTTTGATATATGGATGGAATAAGGCATGCTCATAATCAGTCGTATAATAAGAGGAAAATTCTTTTGTACCGCCAGCCTGCAAGTAATTTTTGGTGAATCCTTGCATTCGTTTGAGCGGGAACTTCCCTTGTTTTGCACTCTCGATAACATGCTCATTCATATCCGTCGCATAAATCTTCGCTTTATCCAGCAAGCCCTCCTCCTGGAGCAGGATAGCCATCGAATAAACCTCTTCTCCAGTCGCACAGCCCGCATGCCAAATGCGAATTTCAGGAAGGTTCCTAAGAAAAGGAATAACATCCTTGCGGAACGCAGCAAAGAAATTTGGATCACGGAACATTTCCGTTACCCGTATGGAGAAATCATTAAGCAATATATGAATAAATCCAGGCTCATGGAGCACCTTTTCAAGGAGAGAGGTGATCGTGGGCAAGCCTTCAAGATTCATTCGATGCGTAATGCGTCTGCGAAGCGATGAACGCAAGTAATTGCGGAAGTCATAACCATAGACGCGGTAAATGCCGTCCAATAACAAATCGATTTCGATTCGTTCCAGATCATCGAGCGTTAATTCATTATAATCTACAGCTTCTTCATTTCCTTGACTGGTCAATTGCCCACCTGCTTCGTCAACCATACCCGCATGAGCGAGAAAAGCTGGTCCATATTTAGAGGTTTGCTAATATAATCGGAAGCACCGGCTTCTAAACATTTGTCGCGATCGCTTTTCATCGCTTTCGCCGTAAGCGCAATAATTGGCGTATCCTTCATTTCGGTATCCTGACGTATGATTTTCATCGTTTCAAATCCATCCATAATTGGCATCATAATGTCCATGAGCACAATATCGAAGTCGGATTGTTCTTTTATAATGTCCAAGCATTGTCTACCATTGCTTGCCACGGTTACGTTAAATGCTTTGTTCTCAAGCGCTTTGACGAGAGCGAATACATTACGGGAATCATCCTCGACGAGCAGTACCTTTTTCCCTTTAAATAGAGTGCATTCATCTTCTGATAAGTCAGAAATGCTATGATCATCGGCAATATCAGGTGAGGCATCGATGACCACAGTTTCTGAAGCTGCTGCAACCTCTTGATTAAGGGATACAAGCTGTTCTTTCTCCATATCAGGCAAACTTGGTACGTAGAGAGTAAAAGTACTCCCTTTTTTTGGCGAGCTTTCAAGGACGATACTGCCGCCCAGAAGCTTAGTAAATTCATTGCAAATGGATAAACCTAAACCTGTTCCGCCATATTGACGATTCGTTTCGCCATCGACCTGCTGGAACGCTTCAAATATTAGCTGCTGTTTATCCAGTGGAATGCCTATTCCGGTGTCGGTTACAGATATGGCCAAAACGTCTTTATTTATATGTGCTGGTACAAGTTTTTGTACTTCATGCGAGCCAGCCTTTTGGATGTCGAGAGTAACTGATCCTTTTTCCGTAAATTTAAAAGCATTGGACAGTAGATTTTTCAAAATTTGCTGCAGCCGCTGACCATCTGTATAAAGCAATTGAGGGACATTAGCATTGACGTTAATATGGAAAGCTATTTCTTTCTGCTCAGCGACAGGTTGGAATAGCAGCTTCATATGTTCAGGAATTTCACTTACGTTTACTTCATCCATCGTCAAGATGAGTTTTCCGGCCTCGACTTTAGACAAATCAAGAATGTCATCTATTAGTGTTAATAGATCTTTACCGGATGTATTAATGACTTTAGCATACCCTTCTTCATCCGAATTAAGCGTATGGTTCTCATTTTCCGCAAGGAGCTGAGAGAGAATTAAGATGCTGTTTAATGGAGTACGAAGCTCATGCGACATATTAGCCAAGAAATTGGATTTGTACTGCGAGCTTTGTTTAAGCTGCTCCGAATAGGCCTCGAGCTCTTCTTTTGCTTTTTCCAATTCCTTTGTTTTCTGTTCGGCAAATAGATTCTGTTCCTCTAAATGCTCGGTAGTCATGCGCATTTCCTCTTGCTGCATCTGAAGCTCTTCAGACTGTGTCTGCAGCTCCTCGGTTTGCGTTTGAAGCTCCTCCGTCATCACTTGCGATTCGCTAAGCAGCCTCTCGATTTCCATTCGGCCAACAACGCTGTTAATCGCAACGCCAAAATGAGTATCGATTTGCTCAAGCAGCTTTAAGTGCTGAGAAGTGAACGACTCGGTGGAAGCAAATTCAACGACAGCTACTACTTTGCCTTCATACTCGAAAGGCACGATTAGGATGCTCTTAGGCTGAAGCGTTCCAAGACCCGAGGTTAAATTAATTCGATGCTCTGGAGCCGTGTTCAACAAAAACGTACGTTTCTCCACTGCCGCTTGACCGATAAGGCCTTCGCCCAATCGGAAGCTTTCTAGTCCTGACTGATCGCCATGGGCTGCATAGGAAGCCATTTTCACAAGTCTCTGCTGCTCGCCTGCACCTTGGCGGAGATAAAATAAGCCATAGGCTGCACCTAGAATTGGAGCAAGCTTCGTGAGAAACGAATCTGCTAGCGTTGAGGTATCATTAATGCCTTGATTCATCGTTGCCACCTCGGCAACTTTTGTTTTGATCCAATCTTGGTCGTTTATATTATCAAGCAAACTATTGGTAGCTTCAGCGAGATCTTTAATTTCATCTCTTGTATTTACTTTAATACGAGTGGATAAATCCCCTCCGGAGGATGCGATATCGTTTATCGTCTTCACAACCTGTTGGATCGTTTTGACGATTGCGCCGGAAACAAATGAAACGATGATGAAAGCAATAACTGACACAATAAGCAGCATGAGATACAAGCTAATAATGAGTATGTCATTTCTATTTTCCAATTCAGCAATATGCTCTTTAGTTGAAGTGATTTCATTCTGTCGCAAGGTTTCTAACTGTATCCGAAGAGAATCAATTTGGTCTTTTCCAATATCGTCATTATAGAAATCAATAATACCTTGCGTATCGTTATTTTTGCGCATGGTTAAAGTAGGCTCACCGGCAATTTCGATCCAATTTTGTATGGTCAGTTTTATTTCTTCCATACTTTTGAGAGTAGTTGGATTATCGGACAAATACTGGTACAGTGCGTTATAGTTGGCTTCCCATTCGCTTTTTCCACGAATATAGGGCTCCAAATAAAGGTCGTTGCCCGTAATCACATAACCACGCTGGCTAGTCTCCATGCTTACGACATTATAGCGAATACTGGTAATCAAATTATGCACTTCGATGTCTCGACTTGTAATTGACTCGATTTCTGTTTGCAAGGATGATATTCTCTCGCTGACGACAAGGATGGAAACGCCCAAGCAGAGTATGATCAGAAAATAGCCGAGTAAAATCTTTGAGCGGATTTTGAAACGTAAATTACCCAATAGAATAAACTCCTTTATATGAAAGAATTCTAGTAACAGTCTCTCTTTATTATAGCATGAAAGGGAGTATAGAATATTCCTGCCTCTTATATGAGAAAAACCACATTTTGTTTCAAAGAATGAAATAGCGGGTATGTAATGAAAAAAAGGAAGTGATGACCGATGGATCTACTTATGCAAATCAGTATTGCGGTTATAGCGATTGCTTTTCTTGTTCTCTTGTATTCACTAATTCAAACGTTGAAAGTATTGCGAGGTGCGCTTGATGAAATGAGGCAAACCGTTGGCTCGCTGCGAACCGAAGTGACGCAAATTAGTGTTGAGGTGAAGGAGGCTATTCATAATACGAATGCAATGACACTTGATGTACGAACGAAGCTAAGCTCGCTCGATGTGTTGTTCGCATCCGTCAATGATCTTGGTCACGCCTTGCACTCATTTACTGGAGCGGCTAAGGAATCGGCAGCAAGCGTAGTTGCTTCCATAAAAGGTGAAGGCAAGAAGAAACCAGCGTCAGAACCTAGCTTAATAAGTACGATATATGATGGTGCGATTTCCACAATAAGGATATGGAATAAAGTTAAGAAAATATAAGCTATAATAGGAACATAGAAGAGAGGACAGAAGCGACTATGAACTCATTCATTCGTTTATCGATTCCGGCGAGAGCAGAATTTGTTGATATTGTTAGACTTACATTATTTGGCGTTGCGAACAAAGCAGGTTTCTCCTATGAGGAAATTGAAGATATGAAGGTTGCTGTAACCGAGGCTTGTACGAATGTTGTACTCCATGCGTACAGCAATAGCCAGCCTGGTGTAGTGGATATTAGCTTTGAGCTTGAGGAAGAAGGGCTTTCTATTCGCATTAAGGACGAGGGTACGAGCTTTAAATATGAGCCATCCGCAAGCAAAACCGAGTCTCTGCACAATAAAGAATTAAGTGAAGTAACGGCTGGCGGACTTGGGCTGTTTATGATGCATGCATTGATGGATAAAGTGGAAGTGTTTTCTGAGAGAGGCACCGAGGTAATTTTGACCAAGCTATTTGGTAGGAAAGAGGAGATGGCATGAACGCAAATTCATCCTTCCTGGATCCAGAACATATGATTGAAAAAATAAAATTATATCAGCAATCGAATTGTAATGAAGTTGCAACCGTATTGCTGCAGCATTTTGAGCCCATTGTGAAGATGGCAGCTGCAAAGATGTCGCGAAGCAGACCAGATCTTTATGAGGATTTATACCAAGTCGGTCAGTTGTCTATGCTGCGTTTATTTAGGCAGTATGACAGCTCGCGTGAAATCCCGTTTGAGGGATATGCAATGAAGAGCATTATCGGGCATTTGAAAAACTATTTGCGAGACAAGTCTTGGTATATCCAGGTGCCGAGACGGATTAAAGAAAAAGGCTTGCTGATTCAGCAAGCCATCGATCACTTAACCGTCGAGCTCGGCCACTCGCCCAAAATGGAAGAAATTGCGGTTCATTTGGGTCTTTCGGTGGAAGAAACGATAGAGATACTCTCTTGCCGCGAATCCTATCATTATGTATCGCTTGATACTCCATTATCAAGCGAAGGGGAAAGCGCTGCTACTATAGGCGATCTAATTGGCTCAGACAAGGACGATTATCAGAATGTTGATAATCGTCTAGACTTGGAGGAGGCGATGGATCAACTGAAAGCAGAGGAGAAGAAGGTACTCATTCTTGCTTATCATAATGGTCAATCTCAGCGTGATATAGCCGATCAGCTTGGCGTATCGCAGATGAGCGTTTCTCGCATACAAAAGCGGGCGATTGAGAAGCTGAAGGTACTGCTCGCAGATCATAGTGCTGAATTTGGAATGTAAAGCACTTTTATTATTTTTTAATATATTAAAACCCCCTTTCCATCTTGATGGAAAGGGGGTTTTTGTTATAAGCCTTATTGTTATTGAACCGGATCGGGTACCATGCCATTCTCAATGACTTGTGCATTGGTTTCCATGTTCTCCATATCCTCGCCAAGCTTAATCATCTCTTCTTCTGTAGGTGCCATTGAATTTGTAGTTGATTCAAGCTCGTCTTTCATTTCATTACCTCCCAGTTGTTGCAAGTCCATCCTTGACATCATCTTTAGCAGAGGAAATGGAATCCATAATATGCTGATTTGATTTTTTGGCGTGATCTACCAAGTCGCCAGCTTCCTCTTTGATATTAGTGGCTATATCCTTCGTGTTTTGTCCGACGGCAGCTGCTAAATCCTTTGTATTATTTCCCACCGTAGTGGCAATTTCCTTTGTCTTTTCGCTAATCGTCTTGAACTTGTTGGAGAGATCCTCCCGCAGGTTTGCACCTGTTTTTGGTGCGAACAGCAGAGCTGAAATAGCACCGATAGCACCTCCTACGATTGCGCCAATCAATACGCCGTTACTAGAGTTTTCTCGTGACATTTGTCATCTCTCCTCGATTTGTATTTGTCGATCAAGTTGATCAACGTTGTTTGAATTTCTTAGTTATATATAAACGAAAACAAACGTTTTGAAACAAAACAATAAGGAAACTATTGACAATTAAAGGGAGACGATGCTACGATTTGTTTCGATTTCTCACTTACTTGCTAGGAATTATGTGATATGAACGGTTGAGTAAATCGATTGCATGGAATAATTTATATAAAAAGATTGAGAAGGAGGGCGTTTATATTTATTAAGATGAAAAATTGGAAGAAGCTTTAGAAAAGTTTTTTAAAATAATATATTTATTCTCTTAAATTGGTTAATTATTGAGTTAATTATTCCGATAAAAAAATTGCCTGCCTATTTCACCTATGTAGAAACTCACAAAAATAGAGAGATAGAGGAGAGAAATCATGTTTAAACGAGTGGAGAATGAGCTGGAGCTGGCTATGTTTAACGGCATTTGGACAACCGTCTGGATGGAGAAAGGTTTTGAACTTGAATTTTCTGAACACGCTCTTGAGAGATTCGTCATTGTGACAGAGGAAGGACATTATGTAGGGACGTCTGAAATTAAGCCCTATTGCTTGACTTCAAGCTCCATTAACGATGCAGGTCCGTTTCAAACGCATCCGAAAATTATTGAAGCAGGCGACGCTGTAGCTGAAATTGACAAAATTGCACTGCTCCGATCCTATAGAGGAAGGCATATCTCAGATTTGCTCTCGTCGGCAGTCTACATAGCAGAGAAGCTGCAGCTGAAATATTTTGTCTCTTTGCTTGAGCCAAAATTTATGAGGGCACTTCGCATTTCATATCAAGTACCATTAGAAAAAGTAGGAGAGAAGGTGTTCTATAAGGGAGATGACGTCATTCCCGTATTGTTCGATATGGAAAAGATGTATCGCAACAAAAATAGTTATGAATGGCTCGTCTATCCGCAAGAAGCGGTTTTGGCTGCAAACGGTGCAGGAGGAACTGGACGTACCGTTTAAACGTATGAAAACATGAGTTAACTCAGAAAAGGCGGAAATGTCATGAAAAAAGAATTAACAGAACTAGACAAACGGAATCGATTGTTAATAAAAATCCTGTGGAGCTTGCTTGCTCTCGGGATCGTTACAGATCTTGCTATTGGGCTTGATGCAAAGATGGTTCTTCTTCTTGCGGGAGTCGGTATATTTTTGTGCGGTGCAGCTACTTTCATGACATACCGTGGCATTTTTACACAATCTATTAAATTTTTTGTACCCTTTATATTGACCATTATCGTTACTTTATTAATCGTATCGGATCCGAATCCTATTGTGAGCACATACTTTTTAGTTTATGTAAACCTCGCAATCATTACTCTTTACGCAGACTATAGACCAATTATTTTGACAGGTGTTTTGGGAGCCGCAGTAAGCACATATTTATTCTTTGATCCTGTGCTGCAGCCTAAGCTATTCCCAAACGAATCGCTTGTTTATTTATTTTTGTATCTCTTATTTGCAACGGTTGCGCTCGCATTCTCAGCGGGCTTCAGCGGCAAATTGCAGCGGCAGGTAACAGACAAGCAGCGGGAAGCTTTAGCTTCTAAGGATATGGCAGAGGCGCTGCTCGCTAAACTAAACTCTTCTATTATTGTATTAACGGAGTTCAGCAGCAGCCAGCAGCTGACGGTTCGTTCCACTGGAGAAATATCGAAAGAGGTAACGGCAACATTCTCCGAAATGTCGGCTGCTATCGAGAAACAGACAGGGACTATTATGAACATTAGTGAATCCTCGCAGGTCATTGATACTTCGGTTAAAACGCTTTTGGAAGGTACGGAGCAGCTGAAGCAATTTTCTACGGTTAATGCAGATTTGACGGAGAACAATCGGGAGAAAATGGCAGTGTTATCGTCCGAGGTAGAAAGTGTTCGCTCTATCATTACACATACCGTGGACATGATGATTGAACTCAATGAGCAAAATGATCGTGTAAGCTCAATTGTAGAAACGATTAGTACGATTGCTGAGCAGACGAATCTGCTTGCACTTAATGCTGCGATTGAAGCAGCTCGCGCAGGCGAGCACGGCAGAGGTTTTGCTGTCGTATCAGGCGAGGTGCGCAAGCTTGCAGATAATGCGAGAGCGGCGACGAATGAAATATCTGAAATTTTGACGGGTATTCGTTCACAAATCAGTGCTGTTCACGCACAAGTAGAAAGCGGCCAAGCAGCAGTGACGACGAGCAGAGATGTATCTTTGCAGGTTGAGAAGCTTATTGATCAGATAAACGAGAATACGGAGCTTGTAAAAAGGCATTCCGATTCGGTTGGCAGCTCTGCCAATGAACTGCATGAGCGTTATGCGAGCATGTCGAGTGAAATGCTCAATATCGCAGCTACAACGGAACAAAATATGGCTTCTGTTGAAGAGGTTCATGCCAGCATGGAAACACAGGACATGAAGATTCATACGATGGTAGAAGAATATGCTCAGCTTGATCAATTGCTTTCAGAGCTTAAGCAAATGGCGGCGAAGCATTAAGCTGATTTATCATAACATCATTTGTTTTATTGAAAACGTCAATAGAAGGAGTACTGCTTACCCCGAATGGGGTTGGCGGCTCCTGAAATGGCGTTTTTTTGTTAGTTTTATATGAATATGGATGAATAATTAACGGACAAATATGGAATCACAAACCTCTGTTATCGGTGAGCAGATAATGGAGTGATTTTGTGTACTAAATGATTTCTAAACGTTTATTACTTAGGTTCACGGCATGATAGCCATTATAATTACAAGAACAATGAAATGGTGGTTATAGCCGTTGAAGGAGATAATATATGATTGATTTTTTTCGTTTTGATACAGATGAGAATAGGATATCACTGCTAGCTCGAGCGAGGAAAGTTGTGTTATCGGCACTGCAAGAGTATGACTTGGAATGGGTGAGCATTCGATTTGTTCAGCTATCCGACACGATCACCTATAAAATTGAGACAGGTACAGCGGGAAAATATTTGCTTCGAATTCATTCGGATCGACTCAGCATAGAGGAAATTCGTTCTGAGGTTACTTTGCTTCAGGCCTTAAATAAATCGGAGGATTTGCATTTGCCAGAAGCGCTGGCAAGCTGCAGCGGCGCTTATGTTTTGCAGATCGATACGGAAGCGGGATATCGTCGTCCGTATGTTACTCTGATGCGATGGGTAGATGGCGAGCACGCTAGCGGGGAGTTTTCAGATCATACGGTTCATCTTATGGGTGTCATGATGGGGAGGCTTCACAAAGCGGCTGTAAATTTTGTCCCGCCTTCTGATTTTGTTCGTCCTGTTTGGGGAGCAGAGAGCTTTAGTCGTCAAATGGCTAAGCTGGAACAGTATTATGGATGTTTTTTATCGGGTGAGGCATGGAGATCGTATCAAGCAGCGGCTGAGAAAATCATATCGGAACTGGCTGTAATGGAACGAAGCGGCGATAACTATGGTCTCATTCATGCGGATTTGCATAGCGGCAACATCGTTTTTAACGAGGATCTGCCGTATCCCATTGATTTTGGCAGATGCGGTTTTGGTTATTTTCTGTACGATATGGCAGGCTCGCTATTAGAGCTTTATCCGAAGCATCGCTGGCTGTTTATTCAAGGCTACGAGAGTGTAAGAAAGCTGGAAACGGATTATGTTAAGAGGCTTGAATGTTTTTTCGTTATGTTCATGATAGAGAATTACTGCCATCATGCCTCAGACCCAAGAGAAACAGCCAGTTTAATTGCAGAACAGCCGTATGCTCAGGCGTATATAAGAGATTATTTAAACGATACACGGTTTTTATTCCAAGTTATCGAACCTGTGGAAATCGATAGAACAGCAATTTTAGGGAGGAAGGATAATGGAGAGTGAAGGTGAAAATATGATATTAGTCCCATAAAGGCTGATCGTTGTGAAGTCCGTGCGCTGCGCGGGCTTTTTTGTGAATGGAGCGAAGCATCAAAATAATAAAACAGATAAGGCAATTGTGAAACATTGTAAATTAAATAAACGTTTAATACTTATCTAAGCAAACAAGGCGGTGTTTAATTGGAGATAGTCAAACATTTTTTTCTTTGGATTTTTATGATTATATTGTTTGTTGCGGCAGCGGTGGTCTTGGAATTATTCGAGGGGAGCAAAATTATGACAACCGAATATTATGGTCTCCGTAATATCGGGCTGACGTTCGTTTTGCTGATGGTTGTTTACGCCTTCCTTTTTTATCCGATTACATTGCTGCCCATCTCTTTGGTTGTTCATAAGCTGGTGAAATCACTAATGATTAAGGCTTCAATCTATATCCTGTTTGGTGGATTGGTGGGCGTATATATGTTTCATTATTTATATGATAATTTTGTCTCGGGATACGAGTTGAATAGAAATAGCTCTATTATAATATTTGCGGTTGTGGGTTTGTTATATGCCCTAGCAGAAAATATGCTGCACCGCCGAATGAGGGAATGATATGGAAACATGTTTTTTGTTGACTGGGAAGCCGCGAGTAGGCAAATCGACTGCCATTGTACAGCTTATTAACCGAATAGGCGCTGAGCATGTTGGAGGATTTTATACGGAAGAAATACGGAGCGAAACGGATCGTATTGGATTTAACTGCGTAACATTGGATGGAGTAAGCGAAAGATTAGCAAGTGTAGATAGTACAAGTTCCATAAGAATAGGAAGATATGGCGTTGAATTAGAAGCTTTTGAGAATTTAGCTCTAACTTCAATTAGACATTCCTTGAAGACGAAGAAGGTAACGGTTATTGATGAAATTGGCTACATGCAAATGTTATCGGTACCTTTTCGGAAGATGGTCTATGACATGGTTTCAAGCTCGCAGCATCTCATCATAGGCACGATTTGCTTGGATAGCCATCCCGAAATTGACAAGATAAAGGAGCTGCCAGGCATCAAGCTTTACGTAATGAATGAAGAAAACAGAGAATTAACGACAGAGGCATTGGCGAACGATCTTTTTAGGGTGTTGTAGGTGGTTCATTGCACGATAAAGAAGCTTCCTAATCCACGTTCTAAGTGGGTGGGGAGGCTTTTTTGATTGAGCAAAGCTGCTTGATAGTGAGTATATGTGAGGTTAATCGTGTTTTGAGTAATCGTATCTTCTAACAGGAAAAACTCCTGTTAATTTCTCAGTTTATACGTCAAATGCTCAATTAACAGGAAAACCTCCTGTTAATTTGGCGAAATTAGCTCTAATTCAGGAATATGAAGAAAATTAACGGGAGAATTTCCATGTAATTAGTTAAATTAAACTCTTTTTGATGAATTAACAGGAGAAATTCCCGTTAGCATAGGGATTCTCGTATCAATTGAAGGGAATTACGTGTGAAGAATCGATTTAGTAAATGGTTTGGGTAACATTTGCGTCAATCCCGCGTAAAAAATTGAGTTAGCGCAGGGATTCTCGTACCAATTGAGAGGAAATCCCGTGTGAAGAATCGAGTTAGTATAGGGAGTTTCGTATCATGGGGAAATTCATACGAAGAATCTAGTTAATTAAGGATTTAGGTAATATATGAGCGAGTTCAGTGTGAAAATTTCCAGTTGGTGCAGGGAGATTAATAACAGGTGGCGAAGCAAGCTTGACCTTGGCAGCAGTGAAAGCGTGGCGCCAATTTGAAAAAAAGAGTCGTGGAAATTAGACGGATAAGTGTTGACGGATGGAAAACATCATGTTAAATTTAATTTATCCTATTGAATTAGTCGGAAATGAATAATGACACTTGCATCGTCATTCATGGCAATGGTTTCGCTGTATTTGATTGCAAGTCGCGCTCGCTAGAAAACTGGAGGCGCATGCCAACCGAATGCCGAATCGGTTGTCGTGTGCCTTCTTTTTATTCTAAGGAAGAGGAGATGGGGATAGTGAGTCATGTTGGTTTTGGAGCTAATGCTCAGTCACTTGAGCAGCAATACAGTAAAGAGGTTGCCGATGCAAGAAGCCCTGATTATCCTGTACACCCGCTTATTCTGAATCGATGGTCGCCACGATCCTACTCGGAGCAGCTTGTGAGCGATGAAGAGCTTTATACGGTTTTGGAAGCTGCAAGATGGGCGCCATCGTCGAGCAATCTGCAGCCTTGGAGATTTTATGTGGCAAGGGAAGAAGCCGAGCATGAGCAGTTCCGCAAGTTCATCGTGCCTGGCAACCGCTTGTGGACAGACCACGCACCTGTGCTGCTGCTTCTAGCTTCTGAAGCGGTTAAGCAAGATGGCAATCCGAATGTGTCGCATGCTTTCGATACAGGAGCTGCTTGGGCAACTTTGGCGCTGCAAGCGAGGCTGCTTGGTCTATCGACTCGTGCTGTTGGAGGATTCGACCGAGCGGAAGCTCGCAAGATTTTAGAAGTACCCGAACATATTGCACTGCATGCCGTCATTGCACTCGGTCATCGTGGAGGACTTGATACGCTCGATGAAAAGTTTCGCGATAAAGAAATTCCGAATGGGCGTCGTCCCTTGGCTGAGAGTCTATTGGAGATTAAGGTAGATTAAACGGCTAATCGCATTTCTGGAAACCCGTGTGACCATGCATTTGGTTTGATGGCACTTATAAATTTAGTTTGAAAACACTCATAAATTTGGAGAGGATGTTGAATATGTCCAGAACGGTTGAGGTTGCTGATGAATGGTTAAAGCGAATACAGGATCAATTGGCAGGCGTTCAATATGGCATCGTTCAAATTACGATTCATAATGGTCAAATTGTACAAATTGATCGGACGGAGCGCAGCCGTTACGAGGTGGAGAAGCTGCCATCTGCTGCTCGCAAGCAAAGATAACCGTTTATAAGTGGAGAGGATGCGTATGAAGAACGATAGGAGCTCCAGTTTATATGAATGGCCAGATCTTGCCTTTCATCATTACTGCTTGCAAATGTATAGGCTGAACCGTGGTGTCTACAATACCATTGATCAATGGCTGTATGACAACGGTTATGCTGGAATTAAAGGCCGGCGGAAGATGATTATTCAGTTTCTAGATCACATGATCAAGCTGCAGGCGGAAGAAGGCCATAAGTATTTATCTTTTGGCAAAGGAAATTTGGTCGCTCAGCTTAGCCAATTTGCTGCTGAACACGAAGTTCCAGTAATAAGAGCGTTGGCCGCATATTAATAATGAATATATTCGACCGGAAAACCGGAGACATTTTGCAAATGCAAAACCTGTCTCCGGTTTTTTTTGTACAAAATTTGAGGAGGATAACGAACATGGAATATCGTAAATTGGGAAGAACAGGACTAAAAGTATCTGAGGTGAGCTTAGGTACAATGGCGTTTGGAAGATGGATTGATGAGGAGGCATCTGCTGCGATTTTGGATGCCGCTCTGGATCATGGCATTAACCTCGTTGACACTGCTAATGTATACGGGGAAGGCGAGTCGGAACGTATACTGGGCAATTTGTTAAAAGAAAGGCGTCATCAAATCGTGCTGGCAACCAAGGTTCATGGCCGCGTAGGCGAAGGGGTAAATGATTCGGGGCAAAGCCGCTATCATATTTACAAGGCTGTTGAAGACAGCTTGAAACGGTTGAAAACCGATTATTTGGATCTGTATCAGGTACATCGATTTGATCCTAATACCCCCCTTGAAGAAACGCTTCGAGCTTTAGATGATCTGGTGCGTCAAGGGAAAGTAAGATACATAGGCGCTTCTAATTTTGCTGCATGGCAGCTTGCGAAGGCTCACGGTATAAGCGCGCTGCATACCCTGCATCGCTTCGAAAGTCTCCAACCGGAATACAGCATCATCTCGCGTGAAATTGAGAAGGAAATTATACCTTTTGTGCAATCGGAGCAAGTAGGCGTCATCGTTTATAGTCCGCTTGGCAGAGGAATACTCTCTGGCAAGTACCGGGCTGGAGAAGCGCCGCCTGAAGGATCACGGCTTGCGGCAGGCGAGCAAAGGCTGGAGGAGCTTTTGAAGAAAAATGCAATTCCAGTTGCTGAGGCGATTAGACCTTTGGCGGAAGAAAAGGGTCTTACTCAAGCGCAATACGCATTGTCTTGGGTACTGAGTCGTCCTGGCATTACTTCGGCGATTCTAGGCGCTTCGAAGCTTGAGCATATTACGGAAGCTGCAAAAAGCTGGGATGTTAAACTAAGCGCTGAGGAACTGGCGAAGGCTGATGAAGCAACCTCCAATTTGGAGCCGGCAAAAGAAGCCATTCCGAGCTAATTCTATAATTAAATACATTCTACCGTATCAATGGAGGATATCAGAGCAGTGTGTGATATCCTCATTTTTTTATCAAGTTCGGATGGGAGGCGGTAAGCATGGCGGGAGTAACGATTAATCATCTATACAAAAGATATGGGAAAGACAAGCACGCGGTTGTGCAGGATTTTCAGTTGGAAATTAAAGATAAGGAATTTATCGTATTCGTCGGTCCTTCCGGCTGCGGCAAATCGACGACATTAAGAATGATTGCGGGGCTTGAAGAGATCTCCGAAGGCGAGATTTATATTGGAGAGCAGCTCGTCAATAAGCTACCTCCGAAGGACCGTGATATTTCGATGGTTTTCCAGAACTATGCCCTCTACCCCAATCTAAGTGTATACGAGAATATTGCGTTTGGACTGAGGATGCGCAAGCTTCCGAAGCATGAGATCGATTTGGCGGTAAAAAATGCTAGCCGAATTCTGGAGATTGAGCCGTATTTAAATCGCAAGCCAAAGGAGCTGTCGGGCGGTCAGCGCCAGCGGGTGGCGCTTGGCAGAGCTATCGTGCGCGACCCAAAGCTGTTTTTGATGGATGAGCCGTTGTCTAACTTAGATGCCAAGCTTAGAGTTACGATGCGAATGGAAATAACGAAGCTGCACAAAAAATTAGGCACAACCTTTATATTCGTTACGCATGACCAGGTGGAAGCGATGACGATGGCGGACCGTATTGTCGTGATGAAGGGCGGCGTCATTCAACAATGTGATACGCCGGAGCTGATCTACTCCAAACCTTCAAATACGTTTGTTGCGAGCTTCATAGGTTCTCCTCAAATCAATTTCATTCATGGACGCGTGCAGGAGAATCCGCAGGGGCGATTAGAGTTTCATACGAATCGTTTTCAATTGAAGTTAAATGAAGTGATGGAGGATATTTTACGCAGAAATAACCAACTAAACAAATCGGTAATATTAGGTATAAGGCCGGAAAATGTGAAGCTGGAAGGCTTGTTTTCGGAGACGATCATTACCGGAACCTATAAGGACAATGAACTTATGGGCGCTGATCGTTTTCTTTATTTGGACATCGGACAGGAGAAGCTGCTCATTGCACGCGTCGATCCCGATAATCGTTTTGCTGAAAATGAGAAGGTGAAGGTAGAGCTTGATCTATCGAAGGCTCATTTCTTTCATAAGGATACGGGTGAAAGATTTACAGAATGATCGGTATTTGCGAAGGAGGGAGGCGGCTTAACCTTTATGAATAAGAAACGGAAGTGGCTTGTCTATGGTGCCAGTATTGTCATTGCAGTATCGCTGCTTAATGCTGGAGCGGCAGTAAACTCAGAATCTGGAGACAAAACCGATACGGTCCAATATGACAAGCTCGTAACTACATTTAATTATGAGGTTGATCCTTATTTTAGCGATGCGCTGGCAGCATGGCAGGAGAAGGGGCTGAGCAATGCAACAACTTCAATTCAGCTGGATGCAGCGAAGCCATCTCGTGTATCGAATGAAGAGGAGATCAAAGCAGGCGATTACGAAGGTAAATCAAACATACTGATTTGGAATACAAGGAGCACAGGATGGGTTGAATATCAAGTTGACGTTGCAGAGAGTGCGCTGTATGAAATCCACGTTTCTTATAACCCTCTGAAGGATGGAAGAAAGGGACCGATCGGGTGGGAGGTAACGATAGATGGCCAAAGGCCGTTTAGGGAAGCCTCTTCCATATCCTTATATCGGACATGGGAGGATGTGCGCCCTATTCTGAAAAACTCAGACGGCGATGAAATTCGTCCTCGTTCGATTGATGTGTCGGGCTGGAGCGAGAAGCCGTTAACGGATTCAGGAGGGGCATATGCGCAGCCTTTGCAATGGCATTTCGAACAAGGAACGCATACCATTCGATTGCAAGGGTTTGACCCCGTTGCGCTTGAGCAAATTAAGCTTGTTCCGAGCAAGCAAATACCTGATTATGCTGAGGTTAAGGCTGCGTATGCCGATACGCCTTCTCTTGCGGGCGATGTATTGACGATTCAAGCGGAGGATTTTACGAGCAAGAATGATACGGCAATAAAGCTATTTTCGGATAAAAATTCACACACGCTGCCGCGGTATACAGGAAGAATTATTTACAATACGGTCGGCGGTCCGCGCTGGCTTGAACAAAACCAGGAAATCTCATGGTCATTTGAGGTGCCGGAGAGCGGCTTGTACAAAATAGGCTTTCGCGCGCTGCAAAATACGATAGCTCAGAAAACCTCCTACCGGGTCGTTCGAGTGGATGGAGAGGTACCGTTTAAGCAATTTTTAGCGTATGGCTTTCCTTATTCTACAGGTTGGAACGGAATGATTTTGCAGGATGAAAAAAAGAATCCGTATTTGCTTAAGCTTGAGAAGGGCAAACATACGTTGTCGCTAGCCGTCACACAATCGCCTATTAAGTCTACCGTTGTAGATGTCGAGAAGCTGATCGCTCATTTGGATGCGATTGACTGGGATTTGCGTACGATAACAGGTTCGAGCTCGAAGAAGACCATTGACCGCAATCGTACGTGGAATATGGAGCAGGACTTCCCAGGGATGACTGATAAGATGGCGCTGGCAGCGGATGTCATGGAGTCACTGTCGAAGCGAGTAGTTAAAGCGAACGGCAACAAGGATTCAATCAGTCAAGGACTCGATACATCAGCGAAGGATTTGCGTGCATTGCTTAAGAAGCCTGAAGAAATTCCTTATCAGGTCGAGGAGATTTCTTCGATGAGAGAGAAATTCGGCACTTTTATCGATACGCTGCTCAAGCAATCGCTGCAGCTGGATGAGGTTTATATTATTCCCGAGAAGACGGATGCTCCGAAAATGGAAGCTGGCTTTTTTGGCCGGATATGGGGTAGCGCTCAAAACTTTATTTACTCTTTCGATGCGAGGGATAGCCTTAACGATTTAGATGACAAGAAGCTGAACATTTGGGTTCAGCGCGGCAGGGATTATGTAGATCAGCTGCAGCAGCTTGCTGATGAGTCGTTCACGCCAGAAACAGGCATTGAGGTAAAGGTGAACCTGCTTCCAAATGCTGAGCTTTTGCTTATGTCTAATGCAGCTGGCGTGCAGCCGGATATTGCCCTTGGCTTGACGCAGGATTTGCCAGTCGATTATGCCATTCGCGGTACGCTGCAGGATTTAAGCGATTTTGAAGATTTTGATCAGCTGTATCCGAAGTTTAGTCCGGGTTCATGGCTGCCGCTGCACTACGATGGCGGTTATTATGGCGTGCCGGAAACGCAGTCGTTTCAAGTTCTCTATTATCGCAAGGATATTTTGAAGCGTATTGGAGCTGAAATTCCCGAGACATGGGAGGACGTATATCAGCTATTGCCAACGCTGCAGCAAAACTTTATGAACTTCTACGTAAATCCGAAGGAGTTTACGCATTTTTTCTATCAAAACGGCGTGGAGTTTTATGAACCCGGCGGTGTGAAATCAGGTCTCGATGGTCCAGAAGCTTATCGTGCCTTCAAGCAGTGGACGGATCTATTTAATACATACGCTGTGGAGCGGGAGGTGCCGAGCTTCTATCAGCATTTCCGCAGCGGAACGATGCCAATCGGCATATCGGATTACAACATGTATGTGCAGCTTTCGGCTGCTGCGCCTGAGCTGAATGGCCGCTGGGGCATCGCGCTTATTCCCGGTACGAAGCAAGCGGACGGATCGATAAGCCGCTGGGCTGGCGGGGGGCAACGTACGGGTGTCATTTTTGACAAGTCCAATAAAAAAGCAGAGGCATGGCAATTCCTGAAGTGGTGGCTGTCAGCTGAGGTGCAGGAGCAATACGGCTCTGACTTGGAAGCGGTCAATGGCGTCGCTTTCCGCTGGAATACGTCCAACGTGGAAGCCTTCACGCATCTGCCGTGGAAAAAGGAGGATGCTGAAATTATTTTGAACCAGTGGAAATGGTATAAGGATATTCCGAATGTGCCCGGCGGATATTTCTTGGAACGCGAGATTCATAATGCATGGAATCGATCCGTTGTTGGAACAGCGAATTATATGTCCTCCTTGGAGCAAGCCGTTCGGGACATTAACCGCGAGCTTCTAAGGAAGCAGCAGGAATTTGGCTACATCAATGAGCGAGGCGAACAGGTGAATAAGCTGGACATTCCTATTGTCGATCAGCCTTGGGAAGGGATTGATCGTTATGTGGAGTAGATTATGGTCGTATCGTATTTCGTATTTGTTTATCGCGCCGTTTCTGATATGCTTCGCTCTGTTTATCGTTATTCCGATTCTTGCAGCTGTAGGCTTAAGCTTTACCTATTACAACGGGATTGAGCCTCCTCGCTTTATTGGCTGGAGCAACTTTCAGTATTTGATTGCGCAGGATCTGCTGTTCCTAAAATATGCGCTGCCCAATACATTTAAGTTTGCTGTCATTGTTGGTCCCGGCGGTTATGCTGCCGCCTTCCTGCTCGCATGGCTTATTTCACGGCTGCGCGGCGGCGTTCGCAAGTGGGTGGCGCTTGCGATGTATACGCCATCGCTTACCGTTGGCATAGCGATGACGATTATCTGGCTTCCCTTGTTGTCGGGCGATCGCATTGGCTATTTGAACAGCTTTCTATTAAAAGCAGGCCTTATCGACGTGCCAAAGTTATGGGTGACAAGTCCAGAGTTTCTTATGAACTCGATGATCGTCGTCACATTGTGGTCGAGCATGGGTGTAGGCTTTCTAGCGATGCTGGCAGGAATTCTTAACGTGGATACGGTACTTTATGAGGCAGGAAGAATCGATGGCATCAGAAACAACATACAGGAGCTATGGTATATTACGATTCCGTCCATGAAGCCGCAAATGCTGTTTGGCGCCGTAATGGCGATCGTTACGACCTTTAAGACCGGATCAATTGGTGTTGAGCTATCCGGTCAAAACCCGACGCCCGAATATGCCGGGCATTTGATCGTGAACCATATTAACGATTATGGTCTCATCCGTTTTGAAATGGGTTATGCGGCGACGGTTTCGGTGTTTCTTCTTATATTTATGTATTTCGCGAACAAGCTCAGCTGGGGATTGTTCGGTACGAAGGAGGAGTAACAGCTGAAACAATCAGGCCTAGGTATAAAAATAAGCTTTAATCTGTTCATGCTTATCATATCTGTCATCATGATCCTGCCGATCATTTATATTTTTAATCATGCCTTCAAGCCATATCATGAATTGTTCGTCTATCCGCCGACCTTCTTTGTGAAGGAGCCGAACATTCAGAACTTTGTTGAGCTCTTTTGGGTAACGTCCAATTCGATCGTTCCGGTATCGCGCTATTTGTTCAATAGCTTGTTCATTTCGGCGGCGAGTGTTGTTGGCGTGACGACTGTGAGTGCGCTTTGCGCTTATCCGCTGTCAAAACATCCTTTTCCGGGCCGCGCATTCCTCTTTGCTACGATTATTCTGATGCTGATGTTTACGCCGGAGGTTATTCAAATTCCGAGGTATTTGGTCGTCAGCCACCTTGGCATTATGAATACGTACTGGGGGCATTTGCTGCCCGTACTTGCTTTGCCGGTAGGCGTTTTCCTGCTCAAGCAATTCGTGGATCAGATACCTGATTCGCTGCTGGAGGCTGCACGAATAGACGGGGCAAACGAATTTATCGTATTTGCTCGAATCGTCATTCCGATGTGTATGCCGGCCATCGCGACCGTTGCGATCCTCGCCTTTCAGAACTCTTGGGGCAATGTGGAGACATCGATGCTGTTTATGCAGGACGATGAAATGAAAAACTTTCCGTTTTTCCTATCAACATTGACCAATAACTTGGCGAACAATGTGGCACGTCAAGGTGCCGCTGCTGTAGCAGCGCTTATTATGCTCGTTCCGAATTTAATTTTCTTTGTTATTTTGCAAAGCAAGGTCATTTCGACAATGGCGCATTCCGGTATTAAATAAGGGGGAAATCGTTTGAAGAACAGGAGGCTGCGGATTCGTCCGATCATTATAATCCTGATTACGGCGATTTACATAGCTTGGCCCATCTCACCGGCCACAGCCTCGCAGTTACCGTACGAAACCTACTATAAGGATGGATTCGGACAGCTGGTGAAGACGCAAGCGGCTTACATTCCTGCTGGCATTATTGGTACGGATGTTGAGATTACGGAAGCAAACCAAGCTGCGGGAGCCGAAGGGAAAACAAAGCTGCAGCTTAATCAGCCCAAGGATCTATTTGTGGATGATAAGGACCATATCTACATCGCAGACACGGGCAATAATCGAATCGTACACTTGGATGAGCACGGCCAATATATTCGTGAAATCAAAGTAACAGAAAGCCCGCTCAAGAAGCCAAGCGGCATTTATGTCGATGAAGCTGGAGAGATTTACGTTGCAGATACGGGCAACAACCGGGTCGTAAGGCTCGATCAAGAAGGCAAGCTGCTAAAAGAATTTGGCCGTCCGGAGTCCAGCTATTTGCCGCCGGCTTTCAAGTATGACCCGGTTAACCTCATTGTAGATAAGCGCGGTTTTATTTATGTAACGACGCTTGGCGCTTTTCAAGGCTTGGTGCAGCTGGATCCAGAGGGCAATTTCATTAGTTTTTTTGGGCCGAATCGCGTAAGCTTCTCTTTGTTTGACGCATTTAAGCGATTTGTATATACGCGGGAAATGTATCAAAGGGAGCTGAAGAAGCTGCCTGGAGCTATCGCCAACTCAACGATAGACAAAAACGGATTTATTTATACGGTGACGAAGGAAATTAGCGCGGATCAGGTGAAGAAGCTTAACATCGCGGGTCTCGACCAGCTGGTAGGCAAAGGTGAATTCGCTGCCCTGCAGCCGGTGCGTTCTTACGGAGAGGTATTTCACAGAACTAGGCAAAGTGTAAGTCCTCAGCTCAATGATATTACGGTGGATGCTGCCGGCAACTTTACTGTGATCGACTCTGTAAGCAATATGATTAGCCAATATGATTCGAATGGCAATCTGTTGTTTTTCTGGGGCGGGGATGTCATTACCGCTACGTCCAAGACAGGAATCGTCAAAGCGCCAGCAGCTATTGCGAGCAATTCCAAGGGTGAGCTGCTCGTGCTGGACAGCGTCAATAATTTCATTCAAGTGCTGCGGCTGTCTGAGTTCGGCCATCTCGTCCACGAAGCGAATCAATTAACGCAGGAAGGCAGATACGAGCAAAGCGAGCCGCTCTGGAGCGAGGTTCATCGTTTAAATGCGCAATATATACCGGCACTGATCGGTTTGGCGAAGGCCGCTTACAAAAAAGAAGAGTACGCAAGGTCGGAGCAGCTGTTTTATCAGGCAGGCGTAGTAGGCGGTTATTCAGAATCCTTTTGGCAAAATCGGTTGACGTGGTTCCAGAAGCACTTTGGCGTCCTCATGAATGTGGCGCTCGTGCTTGGCGTTGTGTATCTTCTATGGAATGCTTTATCCAAAAAGCTTCGCTTAAAAGGCAAATCGTCAGCTAAACGCAGTGCTAGGCATCCGATACTTGAACAGCTGCAGCATATGTTCTATTTAATAAAGCATCCTGTAGACGGCTTCTATGCTATTCGGTACGAAAACAAAGCAGGATGGTTAAGCAGCATACTGATACTTGTATTTGCATTAGCATCGTACGGATATATACAGGCGGGCACAAGCTTTGTCTTTAACCCTGCTGTGCATGTCGGTGTTGATCTGTTTCCCATTACAATTCAATTTATTGGAATATGGCTGGGTTTTGTCGTCTCCAACTATTTAATCAGCTCGCTTCTTAGAGGTGAGGGACGGTTCCGAGACGTATTTTATGGCAGCTGCTACGCGTTATTTCCGATTATTCTCATCGGTATACCTGTAACTCTGCTATCCAATGTGCTGACCTTAAACGAGCTGGCGATCTTTAAATTTTTGAAGCTGTTTATCGTTTTATGGGTAGTCTTCCTGTTCATATGGATGGTGCAGGGCATACACAACTATACCTTTATTGAAGCTATTTTTATTATCCTCTTGTCGCTGCTTGCGCTTGCGATAATTGTCATTCTTATTTTCATTTTAATTAGCCTAAGCATAGAATTGGTCAACTTTATTAATTCTTTATATCAGGAGGTGATCATCCGATGACTGTACGCAAAATAAACATAAAGCTCGTTATGAAGCTGCTGCTCTTTGCTGTTTTGCTGACCGGTATAGGATGGTTTGCTCTTGTGGCGGTCGGGTTATGGGGTAAACCCGCTGCCGTGGCCGTAGTTGCTGCAAATCCATTTGATACGAAAGGCACCGTTCCCTATAAGGCGGGATTGCCAGTTGAAGCAAATTTCGAGCAAATCGCAGAATCAGACCAATTACTGTTGCTTGTAGATAAGGCATCAGCTCACTTCCAAGTCATCAATAAAGCAACAGGGAAGATATGGCGTTCTTATCCAGAGCCGAAGTATTGGGAGGAAGAAACGGTACCGAATACGTGGAAAAATAATTTAACTTCTCCCGTCATTATTGAATACGTAAATGCTAAAAACTACAAATCCTCCTCTGTAACTGCCGGATTAATCGAGAACCAAGGTTACTTGGAAAACCTTCAGGTTAAGGAAAATGGATTCACAGTGACCTTCGCGCTGCCGAAGGTGCAGTTGAAAATTCCGATTGAGGTGCGTCTGCACAAGGACTATGTAGAGGCGAGAATTTTGGATGAGGGAATCGTCGAAGGCGCTTTAAGCTTATTGAATATTAAGCTATACCCTTTGTTTGGGGCACAGCCGTCTGCTGGCCAGGAGGGTTACCTTTTGCTGCCGGACGGCTCCGGCTCGTTGATCCATTTTGAGGCAGATCGCTTGATGCAGCAGTTGACCTACAATGAGAGTGTTTATGGGCAGGATCTATCCTATTACAACGAAAATACAGGCAGACAGGGGATTACGATGCCTGTATTCGGCTTAAAGTCAGGGGATCAGGCGTTTGTTGCGATCATCTCCGAAGGGGAGTCGTTCGCGAATGTTTATGCAGCGCCGTCAGGTGCTGTGGGCCGCTCGAACTGGGTGACGACCGAATGGCAGTATCGGAAGAAGTTTTTCCAAAGTGTAAGCAAGAGCACGGGTGAAGGCTTCTATACATACAGCGGCGATAAGTTTATAACGAATGCTCGCGCAACGCGTTATTATCCATTGCTCCCTAATAAAAGTGATTATGCTGGCATGGCAGAGGTTTATCGCAATTATTTGATTCAAGAGCAGGGTGTAAAACCGCTGGAAACAAATAAAAAGGACATTCCACTGTTTGTGGATATCGTAGGCGCAGACATTGAGAAGGGGCTTTTTGCAGATTCATATTTAAAAGCGACCACGACAGAAGAGGCGACCGAGCTTGTTCGTTCGATATATGACAGCGGCATTCAGCATCTTCAAATTCAATTCTCAGGGTGGCAGCAGGACGGTTACAGCACGCATGGCGGCTACTTTCCTGTAGATAAGCGCTTAGGTGGAAACAAAGGGATGAAAAGCTTTATCTCCTTCGCTCATACCTTGGATATTCCTGTTTATTTGACGGCGAATTATACGCTCAATACGAATGGCGATGATCGGTTCTGGTGGAGACGCGACGGCTTGCGCAATTTGGCAGGAACGGTGCTGGAGGAAAGGGGAAATGAGGACCAGGACGCAGCGAAGTTTGTAAGCCCGAGGTTTTATGAGAAGGTGGTCTCGGCCGATTTGAACAGCTATAAGAGCTTGGGAGCAGACGGCATCTATTTCGAGGATGGCATCGGCAAGCAGGTCAATACGGATTTCAACAGCCGATACTCGGCGAGCAGGGCAGAGGTTGTCGATGTACAGCGCAGCATTTTGAACAAAAGCAAGGAAGTTCTCGGTTCGCTTGCGGCGAATAATGTGAATTTCTATGCGCTAGCCCAAATCGACCATGTCCATCGCCTAACCGCTGATTATTCGTATGATGTCTTCATCAGTGAAGCGATTCCTTTTGCCCAAATCGTTCTTCACGGCTTGCGCACGTATTCGCTGGAATGGTCTAATTTGCGCGATGAGTTCGATGATGAGCTGCTCCGCAGCATTGAATATGGGGCTTACCCTGCGTATGTGCTTAGCGGCGACAAGGCAGCTGATTTGAAAAATTCCTATTCCTACTGGTATTACAGCTTGAACTATAAGGATTGGATCGATCATTTACGAGCTGAATATGCCAAAACAAATGAGGCGCTTGCAGCTGTGCAGGAGCAGTTTATTACGGGACATCGTACGCTTGCTCCAAATGTGAAGGAAACAGAGTATGGCAGCGATTATCGTATCATCGTCAATTATAATCAGACCGATTACAGCAAGGATGGCATTATCGTTCCAGCAAAAGACTTTGTCGTCATAAAAGGAGGAACGAAGCCATGAGATGGAGTCGCAAGCTGGAAAATACGACAGTTAGGAAGCTCGAAGGCTCCCTTTTTATCGCGCCTTGGGTGTTTGGCTTCCTCGTTTTTGTGGCGTTCCCGCTCGGCTATTCGCTGTACATGAGCTTTCATCAGGTGAAAATTACGGTGAGCAGCGTCAACTATACGTTTATTGGACTTAGCCATTACCGGGAAATATTGATCGCGAACGGAAGCTTGCTCTATGAGGAGCTGTTCCCGTTTCTAAGGGAGTCAGCCATGATGATTCCGATCATTCTTGTCTTTTCCCTGTTTGTCGCCATCTTGCTTAATTTGCGTTTTCCAGGCAGAACGCTGTTTCGGGTTATTTTCTTTTTGCCTGTTATTTTCTCCTCCGGCCAGATCGTGCAGGAGTTTATTGCGCAGGGAGAAGGCTCCCTCAGCATTATGGAGACGCTGCGTATCGACTATTATTTGCGTGAATATGTTCCGGGATCATGGGCGGCTCCGATTCAAAAGGTCATGAGCTCATTTGTGCTCGTCCTTTGGTATTCAGGCGTGCAAATCCTTATTTTCCTTGCTGGACGCCAGACGCTGCCGGCATCTGTGTACGAGGCTTCCCGTATTGATGGCTCGGGACCTTGGAATACGTTTTGGAAAATAACGCTGCCCGGACTTGTGCCTTATATCTTCTTGAACTTAATGTACACGGTAGTCGATTTATTCACCTTCCCATCCAATCCGATTGTCAGCCGAGTGAATACGAGCAATTATGGCAGCTCCAGCGCTTTGGCATGGATCTATTTTTTGATCATCCTAACCTTCGTACTCTTGACCTTATTGCTATACAGCCGAGTGGATAAGTCGCTTTCAGGAAAACGATAAGTGGGAAAGAGAGGTGAGCGTTCATGAAAATTGTGAAAAAAGGAAATGAGATTGCGGCTAATCTATATAGCGATGAAAAGCTGCGAAGAAGCTTGATTGGTCTCAGGTATCGGCTTCTTGGAGCAGAAATAGATAAGGGCATTCTCTTCAAGCTGTTTGTTTATATTATTCTGATCAATGTCGCCTTCATCTATATGAAGCCCATTCTATACATGGTGACGACGATGGTGAAGGATGCGAGAAACATTCTTGACCCAACCGTTATTTGGGTGCCGCGGTCCATATTTTTGGGGCATCTGCAGCAGGCGAGTGAAATGCTGAATTACACGAAGAGTTTCCTCATCAGCGTCTCGCTGGCCTCTTCCGTAGCGGTGCTGCAGGTATTCTCCTGTGCAATTGCCGGTTATGCGTTCGCAAGGCTGGAGTTCCCCTTCAAAAAAGTATGGGGAGCTTTGCTGTTGTTTACGTTTATTATGCCGCCGCAAATTACGATTCTGCCATCGATCATGCTCTTTAAAGAATTCGGCTGGCTGAACACGTTTTTGCCGATGGTTGTCCCCGCTTTATTTGGCCATGGCTTGAAAGGAGCGATGTTCGTAATCATCTATCGATCCTTCTATTCCACGCTGCCCAAAGAGTTGGACGAGGCTGCGCGTATGGACGGAGCAGGCCCTTTCCGCCTGTTCTTTCGCGTCATGTTTCCGCTGTCGAGGTCGGCTACCGTTGTGGTCGTACTATTTTCCTTCGTCTGGAACTGGAATGATTTTTACTTTCCGTCACTCTTTATGTTTACTGCGGAGAACGTACCTCTCTCCATTACGCTGGCAAGAATGGCTGGCGAGATGAAGCTGGCTGAAGGGGCAGGGGAGATTACGGTTTATGCCGAAGCGATCAAGATGGCGGCCTCTTTCCTAATTATTATGCCCCTTCTTGTTGTGTATTTGTTCGCTCAGCGGTGGTTCATTGAAGGGGTAGAACGGACAGGATTGGTAGAATAATAAATCAAAAAAAACGTTGACATTACGAAGTTGAGATGATAAATTCTTAGCACTTACTACAATCCTTATAAAACCAATTGATTTAATTGGAAATAATCGACCGGATAGCCGGAGATTGCCTTAGGGCAGCTCTGGCTATTTTTTTTGGGGAATTGAGCAACGGTATGTAATTCGAAAATGACTTAAGGGGAGTCGTGCGATGAGTGGATCGGAGAGAAAACTAAATCTTAATGCGTTTCTGGCCGCATCAGGCCATCATGAAGCATCGTGGCGGCATGCGGATACGCAGCCGGAGCGAGGCGTTGATATTAAGCACTACTTGAAATTGACTCAAATTGCCGAACGCGGCTTGCTCGATTCTGTATTTCTGGCGGATGGCTACTGGGCGGGATCGGGATCGCTTGAACCGTTCACCATGCTGTCAGCATTAGCAGCAGCAACCAAGCATATCGGCTTAATTGCAACGGTCGAAACGACCTATAATCAACCGTTTCATATCGCAAGGAAGTTTGCATCCTTAGACCATATTAGCAAGGGTCGTGCAGGCTGGAATATCGTGACGGGAGCGGGACCTGCTGCAGAACAGTTCAGCAGGGAACAGCATCCGGAGCATCATGATCGTTATGAATCAGCGGAGGAATTTGTAGAGATCGTCAAGCAGCTATGGGACAGCTGGGAGGATGATGCGCTGCCAAATGACAAGATAAGCGGCATCCTGATCGATGAAGCCAAGGTTCATACGATTGATTATGCTGGGAAGTATTTCAAAGTAAAGGGACCGCTAAATATCGCGCGGCCGCCGCAAGGTTATCCTGTACTCGTTCAAGCGGGCTCATCTGAGACGGGCAAGGAATTTGCCGCTAAGCTGGCGGAGGTCATTTTTACTGCTCAACTAACCTTCGAGGAGGCAGCAGCTTTTTATAAAGACGTGAAGTTACGTTTGGCGAAGTATGGCAGGACGACGGATCAGCTGAAAATATTGCCTGGACTTAGTCCGATATTGGCGGATACAGAAGCAGAGGCGCAGGATCTGGAAAATGAGCTGTTTGAGCTTATCGATCATGAAGGAGCGATTAAGCGGTTATCGGGTCGCTTAGGCGTTGATTTGTCTAATCATTCACTTGATGACCTTGTCAATCTGGATGGTGCACAAACGACAGATCAGGTAAGCGGCATGAAGAGTCGCCACCAGCTTATTTTGGATTTAGTAGAACGCGAACAGCCGACACTTCGACAATTGATCAATCGCTTAGCAGGGGCAAGAGGGCATTTTACTTTTACGGGTACACCGCTGCAGCTGGCCGATGTCATTGAAAAGTGGTTCAAGAATGGGGCGGCCGACGGCTTTAATGTGATGCCGCAGGTGTATCCGAGCGGGCTGGAGCGCTTTGTCGATAAAGTTGTCCCTGAGCTGCAAAATCGCGGATTGTTCCGTACCTCCTATGAAGAGCAAACGCTGCGCGGAAATCTAGGTTTAGCGAGACCTGCAAATAGCTGGCAGGCCAAAAAAACGGAAGAAGAGGTGCATTCCTAATGAGTGAAGCGAGTCGAAAGGTTCATTTGAACGTTTTTTTGAGAGCGACAGGCCATCATGCGGGAGCTTGGCGGCATCCAGATGCGCGTCCGGATTTGGAGCTGGACATTGATTACTTAGGGCAGCTTGCTCGAATCGCTGAGCGTGGCAAGCTGGATTCCGTATTTTTAGCAGATGGATATGCAGGCGGCGGCAGCAAGCTGGAGCCGTTTACGCTGCTCGCAGCACTTGCTTCTGTAACGGAACATATCGGCTTGATTGCGACAGTCGGGACCGTATATAACGATCCGTTCCATGTCGCAAGGCAATTCGCCTCGCTGGATCATATAAGCGGCGGCAGAGCTGGCTGGAATATCGTGACGGGTGCGGGATCAGCTGCCCATAACTTCAGCAGAGACGAACATCCAGAGCATGCGCAGCGCTACGAGACGGGCGAGGAGTTCGTGGAAGTGGTGAAGCAGCTATGGGACAGCTGGGAGGACGACGCCCTTATTTTCGATAAAAAAGCGGGTAAATTGCTGGATGCAAACAAGGTGCACGAGATCAATTTCAAAGGCCATACCTATTCGGTGAAGGGACCGCTCAATATTCCGCGTCCGCCGCAAGGGTATCCGGTGCTCGTGCAAGCAGGCTCCTCCGAGCAAGGCAAGGAGCTGGCAGCAAAAACGGCGGAGGTTATTTTTACGGCGCAGCAAACGTTCGATGCAGGCCGTGCCTTCTACTACGATGTGAAATCACGCTTAGCGAAGTATGGGAGAACCGTTGATGAGCTCGTTATTTTGCCAGGGCTCGCTCCGATTGTGGCTGATACGGAAGCGGAAGCGCGAGAGATCGAGGAGGAGCTGCATGCTTTTGTAGATACAAGGCGTGCGCTTGATAGCTTATCGGAGCGGTTCACGGTGAATTTGAATGATTATCCGCTGGATGCGCCGGTACCGCTTGATAAAGCAAAACCTGCTGAGGAGTTCAACGGCATTCGCAGCAGGCAGGAGGTTATTATCGATGCGGCGCGCAGAGAAAGCTTTACGATTCGCCAGCTTCTTTATCGCAGCAATGGAGGACATGGACATATCACGTTTACTGGGTCTGTGCTTCAAACCGCAGATTTTATTGAAAAATGGTTTAAAAACCATGCGGCTGATGGCTTCAATGTGCTGCCGCAGCTTTTCCCAACGGGACTTGAGACCTTTGTAGACAAGGTCATTCCAGAGCTGCAAAACCGTGGACTTTTCCGTACCGAATATGAAGGCCAAACGCTTCGTGACAGCTTAGGGCTACAGCGTCCCGCCAATACGCGCCATCTTCAGCAAATATAAATAAATAATAGAAATGAGAGGGTATAGGATGAAGAAACTAGGGGTTATTATTGTCATATTTGTACTTGCTGCATCGATCTCTGCATGCGGGGGAGACAATAACGCACCTGCAAAGCAGAATGATGCATCGGGCAAGAAGGATGCAACGAACAGTGCGACCGAAACGGCTGATTTCAAGAAGCTTGGGGATGAGCCGCTGAAATTATCGTTTTATTCCACTGGCGCTACCTTTACGGACGTGGAATTCGAAGCGATGATTGCAGGTCCCATTCATGCGAAGTATCCGAACGTAACCATTGAACGAATTACGCCGGCCGCGACGACTACTCCGGAGGAAGTGCTGTCCACACATGTGCCGGACATTATATTTGGCAGTGTGCAGCAGCGAGTTATTCGGACGGGTGTATATCAGGATTTAAGAGAATTAATCAAAAAACATCATTTTGACGAGAGCCGTCTTAAACCGATTGGCTACGACTATATCAAGGACATAACGAAGGGCAAAGGAGATGCAGTTCTCGCGCTTCCTTTCAATATCAATCAGCATGTTTTGTATTATAACAAAGATATTTTTGATAAATTCGGCGTTCCTTATCCAACCGAGAAGCAGTTGACATGGGACGAAGCGGTCGAGCTTGGCACGAAGCTGACCAGAACAGAAAACGGCATTCAATATATCGGGCTTGTTGTAGACAATTTAACTGGTTTGGGTAAATCGCTGGGCATTCCTTACTTGAACCGCGAGACGGGGCAGGCTGCGCTCGATACGCCGGAATGGCTTCGTGTATTCGAGCTGCAGAAGAAGATTTTTGAAATACCGGGTTATGTAGCTCAAGACGGCACATGGAACTGGACTCGTGACCATTTCATGAAGGATCAAAACATAGCCATTCGGGTATCTTGGCTTGCCAATATGGTTGGTCCGCTTGAGGAGCTGCGCCAACAAGGTGTGGAGTTCAACTGGGATATCGCGCCAGCGCCAAACTTCAGCGATCAGCTTGGCAATACAAGAGAAGCGCAAATCCACTCTATTGCGATCAACAGCCAAAGCCCGCATCAAGATGAGGCGTTTCAAGTGATCGCGGAAATTTTATCAGATGAGGGGCAGCGGATTATTGCTAAGAACGGACGTGTTCCAGCTATTATCAATCCGGAACTGGAGAAGGACTACGGCTTAGAAATACCGGTTCTACAAGGCAAAACCGTTCAGAATGTTTTTATTGGGAAGCCCATTCAAGAGCATTTCATTCATCCTTATGAGTCGAGCATTACGATACGGCTTACCGAAGCAGCAGAGGATCTTGCTATCCATGGTCTAGATGTTAACTCGGCTATACGCAAAGCTACGGACGCGATTAATAAAGATGTAGAGACTTTAAAAACGACGATCGGTCAATAAGCAGACGATGGAGAGGGGATTAAATATGGGAGAATCGGAGCGCAAATTAAACCTCAACGCCTTTTTGTTCGGGACCGGCCATCATGAAGCTTCATGGCGGCTGCCGGAGGCGGAGCCGAGCCGCAACCTTGATTTCGAGCATGTGCTGCAAATTGTTCAGACGGCTGAAAGAGGACTAATGGATTCCGTATTTCTGGCTGATGGATATATCGGACGCTCCAATAAGCTCGAGCCATTCACGGAGCTGGCTGCGCTGGCAAGCAGGACGAAGCATATCGGTTTAATTGCTACGGTTGGCACTACGTATAATGAACCTTTTCATGTGGCGCGAAAGTTTGCCTCCCTAGACCACATAAGCAAAGGGAGAGCGGGCTGGAATATCGTTACGGGGGCTGGATCAGCCGCACATAATTTCGGGAGGGAGGATCATCCCGATCATGCGCTGCGTTACGAGGAAGCAGATGAATTCGTAGAAATCGCCAAGCAGCTGTGGGACAGCTGGGAGGATGAGGCGGTCATTAATGATAAAACGTTAGGAACTCGCGTCCATAAGGACAAAGTCCATACGATTGATTTTAAAGGAAAATACTATTCGGTGAAGGGACCTCTAAATATCGCAAGGCCGCCGCAGGGTTATCCTGTGCTGGTGCAGGCGGGTTCCTCGGAGAGCGGCAAGGAATTTGCGGCAAAGGTAGCGGAAGTTATTTTTACCGCGCATCAAAGCATTGAAAGTGCTCAGCAGTTTTATAAGGATGTAAAATCAAGACTGCCGAAGTATGGAAGAGAGGCCGACCAGCTGAAGATTTTGCCGGGTATTAGCCCGATATTGGCAGACACGGTGGAGGAAGCGAGAGAAATCGAGAGCGAATTATTCAATTATGTAAATAAAGATGGTGCAATTAAACAGCTATCGGAGCGATTAGGCATTGATTTATCCGAGTATCCGCTTGATGAGCCGCTTTCATTGGAGGGTGTGCGTGAAACGGATGAGGTTAATGGCAACAAAAGCAGGCATCAGCTCATACTGGATCTCGTCCGCCATGAGCAGTTAACGCTGAAGCAATTGATTAATCGCCTAGCAGGAGCCAGAGGGCATTTTACGTTTACAGGTACACCTCTTCAGCTTGCAGATGTGATTGAAAATTGGTTTGTTAACGGGGCTGCTGATGGGTTCAATGTTATGCCACAGATTTTTCCGAGCGGCCTTACGCAATTTGTAGATAAGGTGATTCCAGAGCTGCAAAATCGCGGATTGTTTCGGACGGAATATTCGGGAACGAGCTTGCGAGAGCAACTTGGATTGAAGCGGCCGGCGAATATTCGTTATGAGAGCAAAGCTGTACTTTAAAAGACTAGGTGAGAGCTTGTTGGCTATTAAACGACACAGCTGTACCTCATGATAGAGGAGAGAGAGTATAATCATGAAAAAACTTACAATAGGCGTAGTTATTTTAATGTTGTTAGCTTTATTGGGGGCTTGTGCCAGTAAGGATAATACACCGGCCAATAAGGCTGGGAGCAATGCAAATAAGCAGCAAGAAACGAACGCAGCCGTAGCGGAAGAAGCGGACTTCAAAAAGCTTGGCGACGAGCCGCTCACGTTAACCCTTTTCAGCACGAGCGGTACTTTTCCAGACGTGGAATTTAATACGCTTATCGCGGACCCGATTAAGAAAAAATATCCAAATGTAACAATCGAAAGAATAACGCCTGCGGCAACAACTACAAATGAAGAAGTGCTTTCCACACATGTTCCAGACATTATTTATTCCTCCTCTTCGTCCCATCAGCGCATTATTCGAACGGGCGCCTATGAGGATTTGAGAGAGCTGATTAAACGCCATCATTTTGATGAGAGCCGGATCAAACCGATTTTGTATGACTACATCAAAGATATAACGAAAGACAAGGGAGGCGAAATCTATGCGATTCCGTTTAACTCCAATCAGCATATCCTCTACTATAATAAAGATATTTTTGATAAGTTTGGTGTTCCGTATCCTACAGAAAAACAGCTGACCTGGGATGAGGTGCTGGATATTGCTGCAAAGCTGACTCGTACGGAGAATGGCGTGCAGTATATCGGTCTATCGGTTGATAACCTAACGGGGCTAGCCAAAGGGCTGGGACTGCCGTATGTCGATCATGATACCGGAAATGCTGCACTCGATACGCCCGACTGGCTGCGCGTGTTTGAGCTTAACAAGCGCATCTTTGAAATTCCTGGTTACGTAACGCCAGACCATACATGGAACTGGGGACGCGATCAATTTATGAAGGATCAAATTATCGGCATGCGGGTGACTTGGCTGGCAAATATGATCGGTCCGCTGGAGGAGCTGCGTCAGCAGGGTGTTGAGTTTAATTGGGATTTCGCTCCGGCACCAAACTTTAGCGACCAGCTGGGCAAAACAAGGGAAGCACAAATTCATTCGCTTTCGGTGAACAGCCAGAGCAAGCATAAGGATGAAGCTTTCCAAGTCATTGCTGAAATTTTATCGGATGAGGGCCAGCGGATATTATCTAGAAATGGCCGGGTTCCGGCTGTTATTAATCCAGAGCTGGAGAAGGAATATGGGCTGGACATTCCAGTGCTGCAGGGTAAAACGGTGCAAAATGTGTTTATTGGCGAGCCGCTGCAGGAGCATTACGTTCATCCCTACGAACTGGAAATAACGACAAGATTGACAGAGGCGGCAGAGGATTTAGCCATCAACGGGTTGGATGTGAACTCTGCAATTCGCAAAGCAACGGAGGCCATCAATAAAGATGTTGAAACGCTCCGAACGACAATAGGAGAAAAGTAGATTAGAGAGCCAGAGCAAAGGTGCAGCGTAAAATGCGGCCCCTTTGTTTTGTGCTGTTCATTTAAGCGGATTGGAATGGGTTAAGGAAGGAAAGCGAAGGAGCAAGTGAATGTTGCATTCATTTGCTCCGGCTTTATTACGTATGCTGCTGGATATGAGGAATAATGGATCGGCATGCTTGGCGCAAGCCTGCAACGAAGCCGAAAGCGGGACCATGAGTAAAGGTCGCTAGTGGGCCGGCAAAGTAAAGTCCAGGTATGCTGCTTTCAAATTGAGCGTTTAGCAGAGGGAATTTTGCATTAGAATTAGGCTCTCGCTCGATATGCTGCAATACATGGGGCGGCAGAAAAGGAACTTGGTCAAGATTGATCTGATAGCCGGTAGCGGCAATAACATGATCGACGAGGCGAGTTTCATTGTTTCCAAGCTGAAGCAGCACCTTGCCATCAATCGTAGCTTCTGCATGTGCAATGGCTGCGCCGCAAGTCATCGTCACTTTCCCTTCTACGTAGGGCTTTAAGAAAGGAGCAACACTGCTTTGACGCGGTGTATTTCGCCGCTCCGCCTTGAGCTGGTCGGACTGTAGATAGAACTGTTCAGCGGAGTCAATAAGCTTCTGGCCAGATTCGACATTATCCTCGCTTGCATACTGAACGGCGTCACGCCGGAACAAAAGCTCAACCTCGCTTCCAGCCATATGAAGCAGTGCGGCAGCTTCCCAAGCGCTTTGGCCGCTGCCGATAACAGCTATCTTCTTGTTTGCGTAGGGCTTAAAATCACGATGAGCGAAGGTGTGAGAAATAAGCTGAGGCGGCAATGTGCTTAGTACTGGAGGGATGTAGCTATAATGCTGCAAACCTGTAGCTATGACCACATGTTTGGCTTGATATTGCTTACATTCGTGAGTGATCACGCTGAAGCCTGAGGATGAATAATGAAGCTCTGATACGTGCTCCGAAGTGAAGGAGATATCGGTTTGTTTGGCAAACCATAAGGCATAATCAACAAAATGAGGACGAGGAAAGGGGGGCTGCAGTTCTATGCCGGTTTCGCAGCTAAATCGTTCAATGGTGAATTCATCATTCTTATCGGAGAGACTGATGTAGCGGGGATGGGTGCGAATGAACATATTTTGCGGCATTTGCTCCTTCCAGAAAAACATAGGTTTGCCCAGAAGGACATAGGACATTTTGCTTGCGGCTGCATGAGCGGCAAGTGAAATTCCGTAGGGGCCGGCGCCAATAATGATGAGATCAACCACAGATATCACCTCCATTTGAGTTGTTTTGATTTTATGCCGAGTATTATACTAAGAATAATATGTTTTGCAATACACTTTTTTCTAAAAGGTACGATAGATCGTATTGCGAACAACAATGATGATTGACAAAAGATTTATTACGTGATAAATTTTCAGTACATTTTTCGCACTAAAACAGTTTGAATAATCGGAATTATAGTTCTACCGGAAAACCGGAGACAACAGTTGATCTGTGTCTTCGGTTTTTTTGTTTCAAGAGCACTTATTCATGTAGAGGAGGTATAGCAATGAACGAAGTTATTGCTTTATTAAAAAACCATCGCTCCATCCGCAAATATAAAGACTCGCCCATTCCTGAGCAGCATTTGGAACAAATCATATTGGCAGGGCAAGCAGCCTCCACCTCATCCAATATCCAAGCTTACAGCGTAATTGCTGTAAAGGACTCTGAGCGGAAACGAAAGCTTGCGAAGCTTGCCGGCAATCAGCAGCAAATAGTTGAAAGTCCGGTGTTTCTCATCTGGTGTGCCGATCTAAATAAAGTCAGATTGGCAGCAAGGCTGCATGAGGATGTAGAGCTTCGTCAGAACGTGGAGCTGTTTCTGCTCGGAACGATTGACGCGACTCTGGCTGCTCAAAATGCGGCAATCGCTGCGGAGTCGCTTGGTTATGGGATCGTTTATATCGGTGGAATACGCAATAATCCTAAAGAAATAACTGAATTGCTTGAACTGCCTGAGCTTGTCTATCCGGTGTTTGGCATGTGCGTTGGCGTTCCTGATCAAGAGCCCGATCTTCGTCCAAGATTGCCGCTCGCAGCTGTCTATCATCAAGAAACGTATAAGCAGAGCGGGTTGGAGGATGAAATTATTGCTTACGATTCGATCACTCGGGAGTATTATGCTACGCGCAAAGGTGGAGGCAAAGGCGGAGAGCAGGAAACAAGGTGGTCTCGTGAAATGTTAAGAAGGTTTAACTCGGATCGGCTGCGTGATCATTTGCATGACTTCCTTGTAGGTCAAGGGTTCAAGCTGAAATGAGCCCGTTTAATAAAATATAATACGACCGGACCACCGGAGATTTAGCTGACGATAAGCTAAGTCTCTTTTTTTATTAGTTAGGCTCATTTTATTTGGAATCTTATCTTGTTTTTTAAACTAACGGGAAAAACTCCAGCTAATTTTGCGAATTATTCAAAAAGGACTCAATTAACAGGAAAAGTTCCTGTTAATTGGGCGGAAATAAGCGGTTTTATCAGAAAATGCCTAAAATAACAGGAGAAATTCCTGTTAAATCCATTTTCTCTTCGAATTCCGCTGAATGAACAGGAGAAATTCCTGTTAATTACTCAAGTGGCACCGAAAAGTGTGTTAAAGAAACGAAGCCTGAGAATCAACATTGAACTTAAAGTGTTTTTATAATGAACCGAAAATGAGGGATGGCAAATGAGCGAGATTAAGCGGGACAAGAAGGCGCATTTTAACGTGTTTTTGCGTGGAGCGGGTCATCATTCTGCCGCGTGGAAACACCCGGATTCGAATCCAAAGGAGGATTTGGATTTGGAGTATTATGCGAACATTGCAAAGATTGCGGAAAGAGGGCTGTTTGATTCATTGTTTACAGCCGACAACTATTCCGGACTTGGCAGGAGATTGGAGCCATTTACGCTTCTCTCTGGGCTTGCTGCGCTGACTAAGCATGTTGGACTTATCGCAACTGTTAGTACAACCTATAACGATCCTTACCATGTAGCGCGCAAATTCGCTTCGCTGGATCATATCAGCAAAGGGCGGGCTGCTTGGAATATCGTAACGGGGCATTCGCAAGATGATGCTGAGAACTTTAATAAGACGGAGCACCCAGACGTGCAAAAGCGCTACGAAATCGGCGATGAATTTGTTGAGGTGACGAAGCAGCTTTGGGATAGCTGGGAAGAGGATGCGCTGATCTATGACAGAGCCGCAGATGTCTCATTGGACAAAAGCAAAGTGTATGAAATTAACTTTAAGGGCAAATATCACACGGTAAAAGGACCGCTCAACATCCCTCGGCCACCACAGGGATATCCGGTTCTAGTGCAAGCGGGCTCCTCGGAAAACGGCAAGGAGCTGGCAGCCAAAACAGCGGATGTTATTTTTACAGCACAGCAAACATTAGGCGCTGCTCAGGCGTTTTATGCGGATGTGAAGGGGAGATTGCAGAAGCATGGAAGGACGCCGGAGCAGCTGATCATTATGCCAGGGCTTAGTCCGATTGTGGCCGATACGGAAGCAGAAGCCCGCGATATCGAGGATGAGTTTAACGGACTGCTGAATACGAAGCAAGCGTTAAAGCGGCTTTCAAACTATTTTACAGTCGATTTGTCAGAATATCCGCTTGATAGTCTTGTTCCAGTCGATAAAGCAAAGCCGTACGGAACGATAACGACAGGCATTACAAGCCGGCAGGAGGTAGTGGTGGATGCCGCGGTACGAGACAAGATGACGATTCGGCAGTTTCTTGCTCGAAGCGCAGCCGGCCATGGTCATGTATCGTTTACGGGTTCTGTATTGCAAACGGCTGATTTCATTGAAAGCTGGATTAGAAATAACGGCGCGGACGGCTTTAATATTTTGCCGCATATTTATTACAGCGGGTTGGAGACATTTGTTGATAAGGTCATTCCTGAGCTGCAAAATCGCGGACTCTTCCGAACGGCCTATGAGGGCAAAACGCTGCGCGAGAATTTAGGGCTGGAAAAGCCAGAAAACAAACATAAAGCGATATGGGCTTTAAGCAGAGAAGCAGAAAAGATAAACGGCTGATTTCCATAACGAGGCAGCAGCTCTCATTCCGCTGCTGCAGCAGCAAACTAACGTTTGTATACATTTGAGGAGGTTTTTCATATGGCGATTCAATATCGAAATTTAGGCGCAAGCGGATTAAAGGTTAGTGAGATTAGTCTCGGGAGCTGGCTGACGTATGGCGGTTATGTCGAGCGTGAAAATGCAGTGAAGTCGATTCAAACGGCGTATGATCTTGGCATTAATTTTTTTGATACAGCTAATGTGTATGCGAAGGGCGAAGCCGAGAAAGTAGTCGGAGAAACGCTGCGTGCTTATCCTCGTGAATCCTATGTGCTGGCGACCAAGGTCTATGGAAAAATTGGCGATGGACCGAATGATCGCGGGCTCTCTCGCAAACATGTGATCGAATCGGCAAATGCAAGCTTGAAGAGGCTTGGGCTTGAATACGTAGATGTATACTACAGCCATCGCTTTGATCATGAGACGCCGCTTGAAGAAACACTGCGCGCCTTTGAGGATTTGGTCCGTCAAGGCAAGGTGCATTATGTCGGCGTCAGCGAATGGACGGCTGCTCAAATAACTGAAGCGTTCGCCATAGCAGACAAATATTTACTAGATCGTATTGTCGTGAATCAGCCTATCTATAATCTGTTCGAGCGCTACATCGAGAAGGAGATTATACCGCTAGGCATTAGAAAAGGCTTCGGGCAGGTCGTGTTCTCGCCGCTTGCGCAGGGGCTGCTCACAGGGAAGTACTCTTCCAATCAACAAGTGCCAGAAGAGTCGCGAGCCGCCAAGCAAGAAAATTTTAAAAACCGCATAACGGAGGAAAAGCTGGCGAAGGTTGAGCTGCTGAAGGAAATCGCATCTGAACTGGAGCTAACGGTAGGCCAACTGTCATTAGCATGGATTTTGCGCCAGCCGAACGTATCCAGCGCTTTGATTGGTGCAAGCCGTCCCGATCAGGTCGAAGAAAACGTGAAGGCATCAGGTATTGAACTTGATCATGAGACACTAGAACGTATTGCAGCGGTTATCGATAACGGCCCTGTATCTACACGAGGTTCATTCTAATCATCTCTGGCCGAAAATGAGCAAAGTCCAGTAAAGAGCATCTCGTTACTGGACTTTGTCATGAAATCGCAAGAAGTAATTGCCAGTTAACGATATATCGTATAGTATGTAAATTAATACGATATATCGTTAACGAAGGAGATTACACTATGACGAAAGAATGGCAGCCAGAGGAACAGTTGTTTTTACATCATGCGAATGAAAGGGAGGGACACGGCTCGGGCAGACGTTTTTTCAGCCGCGGCGGAGTCAAATATGCTTTGCTGGCACTGCTTGAACAGGAGGGCATGCACGGCTACCAAATGATGAAGGCGCTTGAGGAGCAATCAGGAGGCACCTATAAACCAAGTGCTGGCTCCATTTATCCCACGCTGCAAATGCTGCGGGATCAAGGATTTGTAGAGTCCTCCAAGCAAGACGGCAAAAAGGTGTTTGAGATTACTGAGGAAGGCAGAGCTTATTTGCTGGAGGAGAACGATAATGCTGCAACGGGAATGGAACGCCCTGAGCAGAGTGAATCCGAAGACGAAGGCGCTCCCTTTGAGAGAAGAAAGCCGAACCGTCGATTAACGCCTGCTGGCAAGGAGCTGCTGCATTTACTGAAGGCTGCAGAACGAGCGGCTGTCACTGATCCGAGCAAAGCTGCGCAGCTGCGCGTCATCCTGGATGACCTTCGAGTATCGCTTCGCCAAATCACAACACAATCCGAATGTGACTGCAGAGAAGGCGGCGCGATATGAGAGAGCAGCACAATTCAGCGCCGGCGTTTCGAGGCGGGGCAGGAATGGGCGGCATGAGAAAATTCGGAACAGGCGAGAAAGTAAAGCCTGCCAGCATTTACAGCATGTTTATACGAATATATGCGCATGCGCGGACACAATTGCCCGCATTAATTGCAGCAGTTGCTTGCGTTATCGCCATATCGCTGCTTGAATTCATCGTTCCGCAGCTAACGAGACTGACGATTGACCACATCATTCCGAATAAGCTTTTTAATAAACTTCTGCTTATCGGTGGCGGCGTCATGGGAGCAGCTGTTGCGCTCGGTGCTTTGCGCTATATTAGCACTTCCCTTATGGCGTCTATCGGTCAAAGGGTGCTTTACAATTTGCGAAACGACTTGTACCGCCATATGCAAAGCCTTGATATTTCTTTCTTCGATCGCAATCGTACCGGTGATTTAATGTCTCGGGTTACGAATGACGTTAGCATCCTACAGCAAATGATTTCCTCCAGCATGATGCAGTTGTTTACCGATTTTTTCACCTTTACGGCCATTGCGGTTTATATGCTGTGGATCGATTGGAAGCTGACGCTAATGCTGCTTGCGACCTTCCCTTTTATGATTTTGACAACTAGATTTTTCAGCAAAAGAATGCGCTCCTCGTTCCGAACGGTACAGGAATCGGTGGCTGATGTAAGCGATCATCTGCAAAATACGTTAACCGGCATCCGCCTTATTAAAGCGTTTACTGCCGAGAATTACGAGTCTGAACGATTCTCCGAACGAACACAGAAAAATATGGATGCGAATATTCAGGTGACTCGCCTGCGAGCTGCTTATGAACCTATTATTGATTTTCTTAATTTTCTTGGCCTTGCAATCGTCCTTGTTTTTGGCGCATGGCTTGCGATGAAAGAACAAATGACAGTGGGTACAATCGTTGCTTTTATAGCTTATCTCAGACTGCTGCAAAACCCGATTCGTCACTTCAGCCGCATTATTAATACGATTCAGCAATCGGCCGCCGCTTATGAACGCATTATGGAGGTTATGAACACGAAGGCTGAAATTATTGAAAAGAAAGGAGCTGTGAAGCTTCCGCCAGTGAGCGGGCATATTGTTTTTGATCATATTGATTTTGCTTATTCAAAGGATTCGGCTGTGTTAAACGATTTTCAATTGGAGCTTGCGGCAGGCAAGGTGACAGCGATTGTTGGATCTTCGGGCTCTGGCAAAACAACCATTGCACATCTCATCGCTAGATTTTATGAACCACAGTCTGGCGACATCACGATTGATGGTTATTCCTTAAAGGATATAACGATCGCGTCTCTTAGGGAGCAAATCGGCATCGTATCACAGGATATCGTGCTGTTCAATGGCTCTATTGAAGAGAATATTCGGTACGGCAATCTGCAAGCGACAGATCAGGAAGTGTTGGCAGCGGCAAAAGCGGCAAATGCTGCCGGCTTTATAGAATCGTTCCCGCAGGGCTATGAGACGCAAATTGGCGAGCGAGGCGTGAAGCTGTCTGGCGGGCAGAAGCAGCGGCTTTCTATTGCGCGGGCGATTCTAAAAAATCCGCGGATTATTATTTTGGATGAAGCTACAGCTTCACTTGATACTGAATCAGAGCAGCATATTCAAGACGCGCTCGCACAATTATTGCAAGGCCGGACTTGTCTCGTCATCGCGCATCGTCTGTCTACGATTCAGAAGGCAGATCGAATTTACGTGCTGGAGCAAGGTGAAATCGTCGAGCATGGAACGCATGATGAACTGCTCAATCATCAAGGCCGGTACAGTCAGCTCTATGAGCTGCAATTCCCGCAAAAGGATGTTTCGGAACAATAATTTTGAAAAATAGGAAGTGGTCGCTTCTTGAAATCAAAAAGGCTGTTGGCCGATTTTTTTCGGAGTACGTGGCATATTTACCTGTTCTCTCTCTTTTTTCATTTGATTTCTAACCTGATCAACGTTTTTTTTCCAAAGGTACTGGGACAATTCACGGATAAGCTGCAAATCGGGGGGTTAACAAGCAAGCTTATTGTGGATTACAGCTTATTGCTGCTGCTTATTGGCGTTGGGCAGGTACTGTTTAACGGCATCGCGATGTATTTGGTTATGTATGTAGGAAGAAAATTTGAATTTGTTGTTCGAAGAGGGCTATTCAAGCATTTTACACAAATGGGCGAACGGTTTTATTCAAAAAATGGTGTAGGCAAGCTGCTCAGCTACTTTATGAACGATGTTACAGCTGTAAGGGAATCGATCTCAATGGGGGTCAATTCAACAGCGAATGCGTCGATGCTGCTCGTGGCTTCCATAACGATGATGCTTGTCAGCCATATTCCTTATTATTTGATTTTGGCTTCGATATTTCCGCTGCTGCTTATCCCTTTTATCGTCGTATATCTCGGACCTATTATTAGAAAACGGTCGCTTGAGGTGCAGGAATCTCTAGGCCTCATGACAGAGACGGCAGAGGAGCAATTCGGCGGCATTCGTGTAACGAAAAAATTTGCGGTAGAAGACATTATGAATGAACGCTTCGGCAAAACGGTCGACCAGATCAGGCTGAAGCAATTGCGGCTAGTGCGCGTTTCTTCTTTTTTCCAAGCGTTGATTCCGTTTCTAGGAGCAATTTCTTTAATCGTCGCGCTTGCTTTTGGCGGATACATGACGATCACGAAGCAAATTACGCTGGGCAACTTTGTTGCATTGACGCTTTATATTAGAATGCTGATGAATCCACTCCAGCAGATCGGCAATGTCATTAATTCCATTCAACGTTCTCGCGCTTCACTTGAGCGTCTAAACGGCTTATTGTCGCAGCAAACCGAAATTATGGAGCTTCCTAATGCGAAAGAAGTGAATTTGACAGACGCGGGCATTACGATTCGTAATCTATCCTTTTCATACGATCCATTGTCTAGTCCAGTACTGAAAAATATTAACCTTAACGTTAAATCAGGCTCAACACTTGGTATTATCGGGCGAACAGGGAGCGGCAAGACAACATTGATGAAGCTGCTGCTTCGCACCTATGACCCGCCTCCAGAGACGGTATGGTATGGAGAAACAGATATAAGAGGAATGTCGCTTGAAAGCTTGCGAACTCAAGTTGCCTACGTACCGCAGGACGGCTTTTTGTTCAGTACCACAATTAGAGAAAATATTGCTTTCTCTAACCGAGAGCTTGAGCTTGAAGCGGTTGAGCAAGCTGCGAAGCAAGCTCAAATTTATAATAATATTGCTGAGCTGTCTGATCAGTTTGAAACGAGGCTCGGCGAGCGCGGATTAACTTTATCCGGCGGTCAGCGTCAGCGCACAAGCTTAGCCCGCGGAATGATTAAGAATGCTCCGATTATGATTTTGGACGATAGTGTCAGTGCCGTAGATGCGATGACAGAGAAGGATATTATAGAAGCGATTCAAACGGAAAGAGACAGCAAAACGACGATCATTATTGCGCACCGAATTAGTGCAATCAAGCATGCGGATGAAATCATTGTGATGGATGACGGCTTGATTGTGCAGCGGGGCACTCATATAGAGCTGCTCTCGCAGCAAGGACTCTATGCGACGCTTCATGCGATACAGGAGGAGGGAAGTCAACATGCGACCGGCACAAGCCATTCATAATTGGCAGGCAGATCAGAAGGCTGATCCGAATCAACCGGAGCAGAAACCGGAATATGTCTCGGCCTTCCGCACATTGTTCGGGTATGCGAGACCTCATCTATGGGCTTTTATTGGTGTGTTTTGTTGTACGTTAATCGCGATTTTATCTGATTTGTTCCAGCCTTTTTTAATGAAAATAGCGATCGATGACAATTTATTATCCGGCAAAAATGACTACAAAGGATTGTTAACCATTTGTTTCATATATCTGGGCTTATCCATGTCTAGTTTGCTTTTTAGCTATTTGCAAAACAATCTGCTTCAAAATATTGGGCAAAGCATCGTGTCGCGCATTCGCAAGCAGCTGTTTGGTCATATTTTGAAGCAGTCTATGCGGTATTTCGATCGGATGTCGAGCGGCAGCTTAATTACGCATGTCTCAAGCGATACGGAGGCGCTGAACCAGTTTTTTAATCAGGTGCTGCTGAGCCTGTTTAGGGATGGACTTACACTCATTTTTATCATGGTGATGATGTTTCAATTAGACACGGAGCTGGCGCTTTATTGCTTGATTTTATTGCCGATCATATGGGCGATTGCAATTGCCTTCCGCTCGTTTATGCGCACGACCTATCAGCTTGCTAGAACGAGGCTATCTCGGCTTGTAGCGTTTGTTGCCGAGAACCTGTCGGGGATGAACCTTGTACAGGTGTTTCATCAGCAGAAGGAGCAAGAGAAGCAATTCAATGAGAGAAACAGCTTATATTTTAAAGCAAATCTTCGGGAAATTCGGACGAATGTTGTGTTTGGCCGAACCTTTGATATTTTGAGCAATTTATCGATTGCCTTTGTGACATGGCTCGGCGGGAATGCTGTTCTTGGCCACCAGCTGGAATTCGGCGTATTGTATGCGTTTATTACGTATATCCGCCAGTTTTTTCAGCCGATTAATACGATCACGCAGCAATGGAATACGTTGCAGTCTGCTACCGTTGCCATTACAAGAATTTGGGGCGTGTTCGCGAATAAGCCGGACATTACAGACCGCGAGCTTGATTCGATTGAGCTGCATAAGACGGATAGCGAAGAAGAGGCGGATGAACGTCAAGCGTCTATATCCACTTTGAGCTTGGAGCAGGTGAAGGGCCAAATTGATTTTAATCGGATCTCCTTCTCCTATGAAGAAGGGATTCCGATCATAAAAGATTTGGATTTGCATATCCATTCGGGTGAGCTGATTGGCGTCGTAGGTACGACAGGAGCGGGCAAAAGCTCGCTGATCAGCTTATTGTGCAGATTCTATGATGTGAAGGAAGGCAGCATAAGAATAGATGAGATCGATGTAAGGGATATCCCGCAAGCAACCTTGCATCGACTAGTCGGCTTGGTTCAGCAGGAGCCTTATCTGTATTCGGGCAGCATTATCGAGAATATAAGAATGTTCGACGAATCCATTTCTCGCGAGGAGGTTATTCGTGCCTGTGAATTTGTAGGCGCGGATACGATTATCCATAAGCTTAGGGATGGCTATGATACGATGCTGTCAGAGCGCGGCAGCGGTTTATCCGCTGGTGAGCGGCAGCTGATTTCTTTTGCGAGAATTATTGTGTTCAAGCCTAAGGTGCTTATTTTGGATGAAGCGAGCGCTAACTTGGATTCTCATACGGAACAATTGATTCAAAATGCGCTTCAGGTCGTATCGCAGGATCGAACAACCATTGTAATTGCGCATCGCTTGTCGACGATCATGCAGGCGGATCGGATTATTGTGATGAGCCACGGTGAAATCGTGGAGCAAGGCAATCATCAGGAGCTGCTGGAGCATGATGGACATTACAAGGAGCTATATGAGCATTCGCAAGGCAATATTGCTGTATAAAACTCTTTTTGCGCCATATTTACTTTTTTCGGCACGAGCCGCTAGGCCATTCATCATATAGGAGGCAGATTAGATGAGTCATGTTGTCAATCATATTACGGATTTGATAGGAAACACGCCTTTGGTTCGTTTGAACAGGGTCGTGCCGGACGGAAGTGCAGAAATTTATTTGAAGCTGGAGTTTTTTAATCCAGGCAGCAGCGTAAAGGATCGAATTGCCATCAGCATTATTGAAGAGGCGGAGCGGGAAGGGAAGCTGAAACCGGGCGATACAATTATTGAGGCGACGAGCGGCAATACGGGTATTGGCATTGCATTGGTAGCCGCAGCTAGGGGCTATAAAGCGGTGCTTGTTATGCCGGAGACGATGAGCTTGGAGCGCCGCAATCTGCTTCGAGCATACGGTGCGGAACTAGTGCTTACGCCTGGAGCCGAAGGGATGAAAGGAGCGATTCGCACCGCGAAGGAGCTGCAAGAGAAACATCCCGATTATTTTCCAGCGCTGCAATTCGATAATCCGGCAAATGTGAAAATTCACCGGGAAACGACGGGTCCTGAAATCGTAAGAGCGGTGGAATCGCTTGATGGCAAGCTGGACGGTTTTGTAGCAGGTGTGGGCACAGGAGGCACGATTACGGGCGCTGGCGAAGTACTGCGCGATCGTTTCCCCGATATCCATATTGTAGCTGTTGAGCCGTCCTCATCGCCGGTTTTATCGGGAGGAGCGCCTGGCCTGCACAAAATTCAAGGCATTGGCGCGGGTTTTGTACCTTCGATATTGGATGCCGATATTTATAACGAGATCATTCAAGTGAGCAATGATGATGCATTCGAGACAGCTAGAAGAGTGGCCAAGGAGGAAGGAATCTTAGGCGGCATTTCTTCAGGAGCAGCTATATATGCCGCTATTCAATTGGCGCAGAAGCTGGGCACCGGCAAGCGGGTAGTTGCTGTAATCCCAAGCAACGGCGAGCGCTACTTGTCAACGGTGTTGTATCAACAGGAACAGCAGCTTTAAGCTTTGGTAATAGTAGAAGGACGGACAGCCCGAGGCGATATAGCCATAGGCTGTCTTTTATTTGCTGCGTATGATGGGAGAGTAAGGCAGTAACAGGCTTAGACCGTTTTGGAGTGAGGGGTTAGGTTAACGTGACTGGTTAATTGACTAAGCGATTGTTTGCTTTGTTGAATGAGCGCATATGGGGGGAAGTCTAGCTTCTAGACTAATTTGCACGTATCAAGCTGGATTGGTGGGAATAGATCTAGTTTCTAATTTTTTTTTCTGATTTGCCGATTAGATGAGGAGATTGGGGCGATTTACATTAGGATAAGACTAGCTTTTAGTCTTATATGCACGAAACAAGCTGATATGATGGAAATAGATCTAGTTTTTAGTTTTATTTTTGCTGATTTAGTACTTTGGCGGGTATATTGGATCGATTTATTTATGAATAAGACTAGTTTCTAGTCTTATTCGCACGAAACAAGCTGATATGATGGAAATAGGTATATTTTTTAGTTCTATTTTTGTTGATTTGTTGCTTGGACGGGTATTTTGGGTCGATTTATTTATGTATAAGACTAGTTTCTAGTCTTATCTGCACGAAACAAGCTAATTTGATGGAAATAGGTCTATTTTTTAGTTCTATTTTTGCTGATTTGGTACTTTGGCGAGGATATGGGGCGATTTATTTACGGATAAGACTAGTTTCTTGACTTATTCGCACGAAACCAGCTAATTTGATGGAAATAGAACTAGTTTCTAGATCTATTTCAGCCGATTCGCGGCTTAGAGGGGATATGGGCTGATTCACCGAATGGATGAGCATGTGAATTGATTTGCAGCATCGGACATTACAGCAAGTCACATAAATCGCAGATTCACACAAATCACAGCTAGTCACTACAAATCACTGCAAATCACAGCCAATCACTGCAAATCACACAAACCACAGCAACTCACAGCAACTCACAGCAACTCACTGAAGATCAACCGCTTAGTCATAACAGCGAGCCCCACATGAATGCTTGCCTTATCAAGCATGAACCTATTAAAATGAGGAAGCGATCTTAGTCGCAGTCATGGCCATTTCCGACACTATCATTTTTCACACTATATAATAGAAAGAAGCAGATGCAGCGATGAATATTTTCTTTCACATTTTAATGACAAACGTGCTTCCGATGGTCATCATGATTGGGCTTGGCATTATTATTCAAAGAGCGTTCAAGCTGGATATTAAAACGTTATCGAAGCTTAATTTTTATTTATTTTCACCAGCTATTATGTTCGACCTCCTATATAAAACGGACATTTCTGCCCAAGTGGTAGGGAGAATCTTATTGTTTTTTGTGCTGTTTATGGTTACGCAATATATTATCGTTGAGCTGGTTGTTAGAATAAGAGGGTATCAGCCAAGCATGAAAAGCGCGATGCGCAACAGCGTATTGTTCTACAACAGCGCAAATTACGGCATACCGCTCAATCAGCTGGCTTTTGCAGGCAACGAGAAAACACTCGCTATTCAGATATTAATTATGATGATGCAATCTCTTATACCGAACACGTATGGCATATATAACGTCAACGCGCACAAAGCCGATATGCGGGCGATTTGGCGGACAATTATCTCAATGCCGATTATATATGTCATTCCACTTGCCTTCCTGCTCAGAGGGTTCGACGTTCCCATCCCGCAGCCTATAGCTACACCGATCGGTTATTTATCAGCAGCGTTTATCGGTACAGCGCTTATTACGCTGGGCGTGCAGCTGGGCAATATGGAGTGGAAAATAAAGCGGTCACTTCTCATTGATGTCAGCATATCGGGCATACTCAGACTGATTGCCGGTCCTTTACTCGCATGGCTGATCGTCTGGCTGATGGGACTCGACAAGCTGACGGCAGCTGCCCTCATCGTTTCATCAGCTGTCCCCACTTCACTCAGCAGTGTGCTGCTCGCTGTAGAGTTCGACAACGAGCCAGAGTTTGCCTCGCAATCTGTTTTTGTCTCTACCATTTTAAGTATAATCACCGTTACTGCAGTCATTTTTTTCTTAAATCTTGATATCTAGAAATTAGTGAACCTATCAACCTCTTAATTTTGAGTTTGTTAGGTTTTTTATTTCTTGTGCAACAAGATGGACAAGGTTAAAATGGAAAAAGATACAAGGGTAATCGATTTATTGGAAATGGAGGTCTATTACTAGATGCTGCCTATCACGCATGATATTATTCATGCAAGCGCTTTAAAAAGAACATTTGGACGTGGAAGCGGTGCAGTTACCGTATTAAAAGGTGTTGATTTGTCGATACCATCCGGCAAGCTTATTGCGTTTAAAGGAAGATCAGGTTCTGGAAAAACGACGCTTATTAATTTGTTAAGCGCACTGGATCGTCCGACCGAAGGAAATATTACGTTTGCTGGACGCGATTTGACGGCGATGTCGAATCATGAGAGAGATATGGTACGCCGCAAGGAAATGGGGCTTATTTTTCAATCCTTTGCACTCATTCCTCTAATGTCCGCCTATGAGAACGTGGAGTTTATATTAAGAGTTTCAGGTATGGCGGCAAACGGCCGGAAGGAAGCAGCGATTAACGCTTTAGAGCAAGTTGGCTTAAAAAGCCGCATGCATCATCGGCCATTCGAGCTATCGGGCGGCGAACAGCAGCGAACAGCAATAGCACGGGCAATTGCCCATAAGCCGAAGCTTCTTTTGGCAGACGAGCCTACAGCTGAACTGGATAGCCGCACAGGCTTGCAAATTATGAAAGTGTTTCGTGATTTGGTAGAAATGGCAGGAATGACAATCATCATGACGACACATGATCCTGCAATAATGGAAATTGTTGACCATGTTTATGAATTGGAGGATGGACAAATTGTCGCAAAAGCTTAAGCCGATACTCGGCTGGTCATTCGCGCTGCTTCTTAGCGCTTCACTAACAGGGTGCTCCTTGCTTCCTGCCGAGGAGGCTGCCTTGAAACCTCCTCTTGTTAAGCCGGCGCAAGAGAATTACCGCACGGTAACGGTCGAGAAGGGGACAATCACACAAGAAATTAAAGGAAGCGGAAGCCTGGAGTCAACGCAATCGGAGATTGCACAGTTTAAAGGACAAGGCGGCCGTATTGCGAAGATGATGGTTACCTCGGGAGCGCAGGTGAAGAAAGGAGATGTCTTGGTTCAGCTTAATGTAGATGGACTGGACATTCAATTAAAGGAACAGCAGCTCGCCCATGCCAAAGCTAAGCTTTCATTTAAACAGGCCAAATTAGGCGGTGACAATGATGCGATCGATATCGCTAAGCTGCAAATGGATATTGAACAGTTAAAGCTGGATCGTTTGACGGCGACCTTTAACAGCAAGCAGCTTGTTGCCGAAATGAACGGCCAAGTAACTTTCGTAGAGGATCTGAAGGAAGGCGATTTTGTTGAGGCTTATCAAACGCTTGTTGTCATATCCGATCCATCTCAGCTGCGCCTGGCACTGCGAGTTGAATCAGGTGCGGAAATTAGCAGCGTTGATGTTGGTTTCCCAGCAATGGTTACCTTCGGGTCTGAAGAAGTGAAAGGGAAAGTTGTACAGACACCATCATCGGCTCCTTCAACGCTGAACCAGCAGCTTCAAGATCGTTACTCCAAAACATTATTTATTGAAGTGCCGAAAGTGCCTGGAAACGCCACAATCGGAGCGTTTGCTGATGTCAAAATTATTTTGCAGCAGCGTGATGATGTACTCAAAATTCCACGCAGCGGCGTGCGCAGCTTCCTTGGCAGAACCTTCGTAAGAACGCTTGAGGATGGCAATAAAATTCGTGAGATTGATGTCGAAACGGGCATAAAAGGCTCGACGGAAATTGAAATTACGAAGGGCTTGGAAGAAGGCGCGATTGTTGTACTTCAATAATGAGTCTGTATAGAACGATTGATAACCATCAACTAGCTTCATAGGAAGGTTATGAGCCGTTTACGCTTGGGAGGTTTTGAAGTGGCTTTGTTTATTATGATTATTCGTAAAATGGTGCAAAATAAGTGGTTGGTCGGGAGCTTGTTTATAGGCTTAGTCATGTCCGTAGCCTTGGTAAGCAGTATGCCGATTTATTCGGAAGCCATTTTATCGAGGATGCTGGTCAAGGATTTAGAGACTATGCAGAGCGAGCGGGGGATATATCCCGGCAATCAATACAATAAACTTTTTTACACGAAAGAAACACCGGAGCAAGTAAATAAGATTTATACAAAAGTAGATCGCTACATACGTGAGCAAGCACAATCCAACTTTGGCATACCGGTGCAGGAGCTTATCGTTGATTTTCAATCCAGATCAATGAAGATCAGGCCGGAGAATGATCCAGAGCCAGATACGAAAAAAAATCTCAAGACGATGTCGCTGCGCTCCTTCAGTGATCTTGAAGAGCATATTACGCTGACGGACGGCAGAATGCCGGCTGAGCAGCAGCCAGTTGATGGCGTTTATGAGGTACTTGTTACAGAACGAAGCCTAGTTCAGTTCAAAACAGTACTGGATTCAAAGTTTTATGTGAACGACGATAAAATTGCCGGGGAAATAGCATTTAAGCCGGTAGGGGTATTTAAGAAAAAGCAGGATGACGACCCCTATTTTAGAGATACGGATCTAAGTGAGCTAAGCTCAAGCTTTGTCATTAGTGATAAACTCGCTAAGCAGCAGCTCATGCAGGAAAGCCGGATTCCGGTAGCGTCCGTTGGTTGGTTTTTTGTATTGGATTATTCTAAGCTTGAGCTAAGCTTGGTAGATGGCTTCATACAAACAACGAATAAAATTCGCAACGTTATGCTTAATAATGTAACGATGTATCAAGCAGTCTCGGAAACACCGGCTCTGGATACGATTTCGAAATACATGGTGCGGGCAGAACAGCTGAAGACGCTCATGTGGTCGCTTAATGTTCCTGTTTTGATTATGCTCGGGTTCTACATGTTCATGGTATCCAATCTAATTGCGGATCGGCAAAAAAATGAGATTGCTGTTCTGCGAAGCAGAGGAGCTGCACGTTGGCAGGTTATTAGCTCTTATGCAGTGGAAGGCATTATTTTATGCGGCATCGCCTTTGGTGTGGGTCCTTTGCTTGGCGTCATCCTAACCGAGATGCTTGGTGCATCCAATGGTTTCCTTGAATTTGTACAGCGCGTTCGACTGCCTGTCAAACTTACGGACGAGTCTTTCCGTTATGGAGCGATTGCCTCCGGCGTTTGTTTTGTCATTATGATGATTCCTATCATTATGGCTACTCGCGTTTCTATTGTTGGTCATAAGCAGCAGCTGGCTAGACTTTTGAAATCACCGTTATGGCACAAAATGTTCCTTGATGTGATTGCATTAGCGTTAGCTATTTATGGCTTATACACATTCCGGAAAAGGCTTGCTGATTTGCAAAGCTTAGGTTTAAATGCAGATGATCTGAACATCGATCCGCTGCAATTTGTTGTTCCTGCTTTGTTTATTATGGGTGCAGGTTTGCTCTTGCTTCGTTTGTACCCGTGGGTTCTTAGACTCATCTATTGGATCGGCAAGAAATGGTGGCCGCCTTCCGTATATGCAACACTAATTCAGGTTGGACGCTCCAGTTCGCAATATCAGTTTTTAATGATTTTTCTTATTATGACGATTGCTACCGGGGTATTTAGCGCTTCAGCAGCAAGAACGATCAACAATAACACAGAGGATCGAATCAGGTATGGCAATGGCGCAGAGGTCGTATTGACTACACAATGGATGAACGATGCACCGCCGCCTCCACCTCCGGGAGCACCGTCAACGCCAGCGCAGGATTTAGCTATGCTCGCGCCAGTCCATTACTTGGAGCCGGCATTTGAGCCCTTTAAAGCACTCAAAGGCGTAGAGCATGCAGCTAAAGTATTTAAGAAAGAGGTCGCCTTTAGCGTAAATGAAAGCAATGGCCCTGCAACGTTAATTGGTATTGATTCCGATGAGTTTGGTGAAACAACGTGGTTCCGTGACAGCTTGCTTGACTATCCGCTTAATGATTATTTGAACCTGCTTGCAGCAGATCCGCAGGCTGTTCTCATATCGCAGACGTTAGCCGATCAGAACAAAGTGAAGCCTGGCGACACGATTTGGGTAGGCTGGAGCGATGTACCGCAGCAACCGTTCAAGGTGTATGGCATCATTAATTATTTCCCAACCTTTAATCCGAATCCTGCTGTAGGCAGCGTAAATGTTAGTGAAGATAAAGATACATCGGGTGGCCGTGCTCCGATGCTGATCGTTGGCCATTTGCCGCGTATTCAAGTTCAGCTTGCACTTGAGCCTTACGACGTCTGGCTTAAATTAAAGCCGGAGGTGAGCACTTCCGAGTTTTATGAGGGGCTTAAGGAATCGAAGCTTCCGATTACGAATATTGTCAATACAAGAGAGAAGCTGGTAACTGCCAAAAACGATCCGTTCCTCATGGCACTAAACGGTATTTTGACATTAGGTTTCGTCTTGTCGATTCTGGTTAGCTTTATCGGGTTTCTATTATATTGGGTATTATCACTCCGAGGCCGGACCTTGCAAAATGGTATTTTGCGCGCGATTGGCCTATCGCTGAGACAGCTTATCGGCATGCTTGGGGTTGAGCAGCTGTTAACATCGGGCGTTGCCGTTCTTATTGGAATAGGTGTCGGAAATATCGCGAGTCGATTATATGTGCCTAACTTCCAAATTGCGTTCAATCCAAGCAGCCTTGTACCGCCATTCAAGGTCATGTTCGATGCAACGGATTTAATACGGATCTATGTGCTTGTCGGCTTTATGTTGGTCATTGGACTAGGCATATTAGCTTATATGCTATCGAAGCTGCGTATTCATCAAGCGATCAAGCTAGGGGAGGATTGACGGATGATTCATTGCGAAGGGCTTGTCAAAATATACAAAACAGCCGACCTAGAGGTATTCGCCCTGCAAGGCCTCGATCTTCAAATTGAAAGCGGCGAGCTGATGGCCATTATTGGCAACAGCGGCAGCGGCAAATCAACGCTGCTGAATATGCTTGGCGGGCTTGACCGTCCGACGGCGGGGAAGCTGACCGTTGACGGAAGAGATATGCTGAAGTTTAAGGAGCGCGACTTCGTTCGGTACAAGCGAGAGAGCGTAGGTTTCGTCTGGCAAAATAATGCGAGAAATTTGATTCCTTATTTAACCGCGCTTGAAAATGTAGAGCTGCCTATTTTGCTAACAGGCAGTCGCAAGCGCTGGAGAGCAAAGGAGCTGCTTGACGCCGTTGGCCTAAGCCACCGTGCTTCAAATAAGCTATATGAATTATCAGGGGGAGAACAGCAGCGGGTGGCAATCGCCATTGCGCTCGCCAATCATCCTAAGCTGCTGCTTGCGGATGAGCCTACTGGGTCGGTAGACTCGCGAATGGCTAATCAGATTTTGGACTTATTCCGTGAACTGAATCGTACGATTGGCATTACCGTTGTTATCGTTACGCATGATCCAGAGCTTGCGAAGAAGGTAGATCGTGTAGCGGCCATCCGAGACGGCAAGATTTCATCCGAAATGCTGCGCAAACGTTCATACGCGGAAGAGATGGCGGAGCTTGAGCAGGAGGATGAGGAAGGCACGCATGTAGAATATGCGGTGCTTGATAAAGCGGGCCGATTGCAGGTGCCTTCCAACTATTTGGAATCCATCGGTGTGAAAAACTCGAATAAGCTGCGCGTAGAGCTTGGAGAAGGCAAGATTATCCTGCTGCCTCCTGAGGAGAAAGAAAAAGCCGAGTAAAATATTGGGTGGCAAAAAGAGCTGTGCATGGTCTGCAATGACCGCTGCACAGCTCTTTTTCTTGCAAGCCTACAAGTTAGATAAGCTAGAGAATGAGGCGTTCGATTGGCTCACTTCGGTAAACTCGTCGTTGCCCCATTCATCCCAAGAGCCTTCATAGGGGCGAAGATGAGGATAGCCCATTAGTCGTAAAGTAAAATAAGTATGCGCTCCGCGTTGATTTGTCTGGCAATAAGGCACGATTGTTTTTGCAGGGTCAATGCCAAGAGCATCAAATTGCTGCTTTAAATCTCGATAAGCTTTGAAACGCACGACGCCATCTTGATCTGCCCCTTCAAGGGAATCGTTCCACTCTCGATGAACTGCGCCAGAAATATGCCCGCCCTTACGATTCGAGCGTTGATCAGCTCCGGTGTATTCTAAAGCGGAACGTGTATCGACAAGAAGGCAATTATCGAGCCCAGCTTGGATAGATGCTTTCGTGGCAACCAGCTCTGAATGAGCAGATAACGTCAGTGCTCCTTTAGAGGGTAGCGGCAAATCTATTGTTGTTTCATAGCTCGCCGCTGCCCACGCTGCGAAGCCGCCATTCAATAGCTTCACTTGGTCCTTCAGACCATAATACTCCAGCACATAAAAGACGCGTGCCGCTAACACTCCGCCTCCATCATCATAGACGATGATAGTTGAATCATTGCTGACGCCAACATTTTCAAGCAAATAAGCAAGAGCATCCGCGGCAGCAAAAGTGCAGCGTGAGCTATCCTTTAATGCTTTAGCGTCCAGCCAGTACGCCCCTGGAATGTGGCCTGATTCATATCCGCTGGCTCTGACATCTAATAAAATGACGTTCGGCTCTTGGTAATGGTTTTTAAGCCAATGGGCGTCTGCCAGAAGATGTTCATTGGGGTAATGTAAATCGCTCGTATTCGTTATGTGAGCACCCTCCACATCTTAATAAGTTACAACGGACTGAAGCCGAGGTTTTCACGCAAATTTTGTCCAGCATACTCGCTAGGAAATAATCCTCGCCTTTGCAGCTCAGGAACGACTAGTTCGAGAAAGGCATCAATACCGCCAAATGCCAGCTGAGGCATAACGCTAAAGCCATCAGCAGCACCATTTACGAACCAATGCTCCATAATATCAGCTACTTGGTTAGGTGTTCCAGCAATGCTTAGCTGACCGTTGCCTACCCAATATTTCTCGAGCAGCTCCCGGAGTGTCAGCTGTTCATTATCAACAATCTTTTTGACCATCTGATAGAAGGTTTGATACGCATTAACTTGGCCCATATCAGGCAGCTTCGGAAAAGGATCATCCAGTGCATATCCCGAAAAATCGATGCCAAGCAAATTGGAAAGAGACATGACGGAACGTTCTATTGAACCGAGCTGCTGCAGCTCTCTCGCAATGTCACGAGCTTCAGCCTCCGTTTCACCAACAATAACATGAATGCCCGGCAATACTTTAATATCATGCGGGGAACGTCCGGCTTTGACTGTTCTTTCTTTGATGTCTTGATAAAACAGCTGCGCGTCTTCAAATGAGTTTTGGACGGTGAATATAAGCTCGGCATATTGAGCAGCTAAATTTCTGCCATCCTCTGAGGCTCCGGCTTGGATAAGCAGAGGCCTTCCCTGTGGAGGACGCATCATATTAAGCGCACCGCGTACGGAATAATAATCCCCCTGATGCTGTATATCATGAACCTTGTTCACGTCGGCATACACACCGGATGTTTTGTCTTGAACGAGCGCATCGGCTTCCCAGCTGCTCCACAATTTGAGCACGACCTCTGTGAATTCCCGCGCTCGCTCGTAACGTTCTGCATGAGCTGGCAATTGCTCCAGCCCAAAGTTGAAGGCTGTACGTTCTACGCCAGTAGTTACAATGTTCCAACCAGCTCGCCCGCCGCTTATATGATCAAGCGAGGCGAATATTCTAGCTGTGTTATAGGGCTCGGTGAAGCTTGTAGAAACGGTAGCAATTAGGCCGATTCGCTCCGTTACGGTCGCAATTGCAGATAATAATGTTAGTGGTTCGAAGCCGAAGATCGGACCATGCTGGACTGCTTTTGCTTCAATAGACAGACCATCCGCGATAAATAGGGAGTCTATCCGGGCGGCTTCCGCTTTTTTGGCGATCCGCAGGAAATGACTGACGTCATGAATTTCATCCAGCTTCGTGCTTGCATGACGCCAAGCTCCTTTGTGAGCGCCCGCATTGTGTAGAAACAAATTTAAAATCATTCTGCGATTAGGCTCGCTCATCTGGATCACCTCCTGTTTATTTCATGCCGCTAAGCGTAATTCCACGAATGATTTGCTTCTGGAAAATAAGAAAAATAACAATAAGCGGAGCGATTGAAATCGTTGTTCCTGCCATAATTAAGATCCAATTGCTCGTATCCTTCAGCTCGCTGGAAAAATAAACAATCCCGACGGGCAGTGTGAATTTCTCCTCCGTTTGCAGCACGATGAGCGGCCAGATGAACTGGTTCCAGTTCCCGATAAAGGTAAGAATAATCAAAGTGATAATAGCTGGCTTGACTAGTGGGATCGCGATATGCAGCAGAATACGCCATTCATTAAGTCCATCAATGCGAGCCGCATCCAGCAAATCAGAAGGAATGGAGTCCATAAACTGCCTCATAAGAAAGATGCCGAAGGCCGTAATAATACCGGGAAACAGCACGCCCCAATAAGTATCGGACCAGCCTAATTCATTCGCAATTAAATACCAAGGGATGATGAGCATCTCTGTTGGAACCATTAAGGTGCTGATTATGAGCAGAAAAATGAGCTGTTTGCCGACGAATGAAAATTTGGCAAGCACGTACCCTGCCGCTGTATCGAAGATTAGAACAGTAGAGGTTGCAATTAGAGAGATGATGAGCGTATTTTTGATCCATTGTGCAAAAGGAGCCTTTTTGAATATGGCAGCGTAGTTGTCAAAGGTTATCGTCTCAGGAATTAAGCGTAGATTGTAAACGTCCTGAGGAAGCTTGAAGGAGGTAGCGACCATCCATAAAAACGGAAACAACATGATGCCGACGCCGAGCGTTAGCAGCAAATAAATGACAAGCGTGCGCAGCCTCTCTGCGGGGGACTTTGCGTTTTTCTGTGTTTTGTAAACGCTTTGTGTGCTCACTGATTCGTCCTCCCATCAATATTCTACTTTTTTGTTCAACACTTTTAATTGAAGCAGCGTAAGCACCAAAATGACGACGAACAAAATAACAGTAGCAGCTGCGGCGCTGCCCATCTTAAACTGCTGAAACGCTAAATTGTAAATATGGAGCACCATCGTCGTTGTCGCGTTCAGCGGTCCTCCATTTGTCATACTCAGCACCTGTCCGAATGATTGTAAATAAGAAATAACGCCAATGACAGCCGAAAAAACGATGACGGGATTAAGCAGCGGAAGCGTAATATGACGGAATTTCCGCCATGCGCTTGCGCCATCGATAGCTGCCGCTTCATAATACATGCGTGGAATCGCTTCAAGCCCTGTCATAAAGATAAGCATTTGAAAGCCGGTGCTTTGCCATATCATCGTTAATGTAATGAGAATAAGCGCTTGACGCGGCGATTGCAGAAACAATTGCGGTTCGAGACCGAGATTTAATAACATCTCGTTTAACCAGCCGTTGCGCATGAGAATCCACCGGAATACCCAGCTTACTGCGACGATGCTTGTGACGTAAGGGATGAAGTACACGGTACGGAACAAGCCGCGCAGCCGCTTGATATTGTGAAGCAGCAGTGCGACAAATAGCCCAACGATCAGCTGTCCGGGAACACCAATAACAACAAATTTGAACGTATTGGCGATCGACTTGAGGAAGATTTCATCTGTGAACAGCGCCTTGAAATTCGCCAGTCCAACATAAGGTTTGCTCGGGGACAATAAATCCCATTCACGAACGCTCACATTGAAGGCATACAGGATGGGGAGCAACCGCGTGCTGAGGAAATAAAGCAGAGGAATTCCAAGCGTAATATAAATAAACAAATAACGCTGCGTGCGGTAGGATAAACGTGTGAGGAACAGTTCTCGGCTTTTGCGTACGGTTAGCTTTAAGGCATGTGCAATCATAATGGAACTCACCTCCATTTCATCAAAAGAAAGGCGCTCGCTCTAGGCCGAGCGCCCTTATTATTACTTTTTGTCTGCAGCAGCCCAATAGTCGTCATAGAGCTTTTGCGTTTTGGCTACAAGGTCTTGAAAGGCTTTCTCGACCGGAACTTTATTGAGGAGCACTTCATTTGTCGCATCAACAAACAATGTTTTTTCTTGGGTTTCGTCGATGAAGAAATGCGCGCGGCTATCGTCCAATTGGGAAATAAATGGCCCTAGCTTCTCGTCGTTTACGTATTTATCCTGCGTCGCAACCGCTTTTTGTGCTGGAAGCTCTCCGATTTGCTCTACCCATTTCTCCTGAACCTCTTTGCTCGTTAGAAATTCCAAAAATTCAGAAGCAGCCTTCAGCTTGTCGCCTTCAACATTTTTGGGAATGGCGTTCGCCCAGAAGGAGGACGGAGCTGATTTGGTTTTGTAGGATGGAAGAGGTGCAACGCCATAGTTTAAATCTGGAAAGTCCTTCTTAATGGAGCCAAGTCGGAAGGAACCGTCGATATTAATAGCTGCATGACCGGTCATAAAGGCATTGCTGTCATTCTCATAAAATCCGTTAATCCCAACCTTATGCTTCACGGCAAAATCGATTAAATATTGAAATGCCTCCAAACCTGCAGGTGTTTCTGCCCATAATATTTTGCGTCGATCATCGCTTAAGTCTTGACCGCCTGCTTGATGCAGCAGACCATCTCGATACCAGTGATGCAGCTGCGCACCGGGCTCCCATGCGAAACCTTCAGTGACAAACTGCCCTTTGGCATCTGTTTCTGTCAGTTTCTTGGATACGTCTACCAGCTGCTCCCATGTCGTAGGAAGCTCAGTAATATTGGCTTTGGACAATAGATCCTTATTGTAGAACAAGGCGAGTGTGCGTACGGCAGTAGGAATAGCGTAATAAGAGCCATTAATTTTTGCGGCGCTGACTAATGGGTAAAAATTGCTTTCAATTTCCGCAGTTGGAAAATGATCCTCAGGCAGCGGCTGCAAGTAACCGGATGAGACGTATTTCGGCAGCCAGCCATAGTAGAGGTTAATAACATCTGGGCCTTTGCCGGCTGGCACCAGCGTAGCAACCTTCTGATTGTATTGATCATAAGGGAAGTTGGTTTGTTTTACGGTAATGTTCGGATGTAAGGTTTGGAATTCTTTTATGAGTTCGTTGATCAGTTCAACCTTGGCTGGAAATTCATATTGCCAATATTCAATCGTCACTTTTTTATCTGTTTCTTTGTCTGTTGCCTTATCGGTTGGTTTTTCCGTTGCTTTATTTTGTTCTGTGCTGTTTGCTTGATTGTTGCTGCCGCAGCCTGCTAGAGCAAGTGCGATGATAAGTGATCCTGTAACGATAGAAACTGAGCTTTTTTTCTTCAATGGTATCCACTCCTTTTTTTATAAAAAACGGTGCTTATGCTTGGCTTGCGATGTCGGATTTCTTGGTAATCGTGTTTGGCGGCAGCTCAAGACCGAGCAGGCGCCTAGCGTTATTGCCGAATATATTCTCGATATCGTCCTCTCCGAATCGCAGCTCGCGGCAGGCACGAACTTGATCTTGCAGATAACGATAAGGGTAACCTCGAGGAAACCCGCTAGCATCCGTTCCAAAAATAATACGTTCAGGCCCGATCAGCTCATAGGTTTTGCGAAGGGCGAATTCCAAGGTGAGCTCATAAGGCATCCAGCGCATCCATTGATTGGAGCCGGAAGTATCGACATATACATTCGGGCAGCTCCAGCACAGATGAAGCAGCTCTTGGAAATAACCTGCGCCAAAGTGAGGAATGATGAACGGAATGTCCGGAAATTCTCTTGCTGTGTTAAAAATTGCTAGAGGACTTATATTCGGATGATGTGCAATTCCTCCCGCATGGCCGAGTAAACCGAAGTGGATCAACACAGGAAGCTTCTTCTCTGCGAGAAAGGTCCATACGGGCGTGAGGGACGGATCATCAAAAGGGATGGAAGTCAGCGGGCCGAACAGCTTATAACCTTTAAGCCCTAACTCATTAACTGCCCTTCGAAGTTCTTCCTCTGCGCCAGCATCCTCGATGGCGTGATGGGCAAAGCCGGTAAAACGATCAGGATGACTGGCCAGATGATCGGCCAAATTGTCATTATCAAGCGCGGTGAGGAAGTTGAGTCCTCCGATCCCGTACTTATCAAGCTCCTTCACCCATCGGTCAATTAACGGCGTGTTTTCATTTTCACTATCGTTGTCTGCAATCGTTGCATCTGGAAAATCCCAAGTGAGCCGCATTCGCTCGCTTCTCTCTGCACCATAGCGAGCAACGGATTCATGTCGTTTGTTATTTCCTAGCGCTAATCGGTAAGGAAGATGTCCATGTACATCAAATACTTTAAATTGGCTGCGAAACATAGCTTCACTCCATTCATAATTCCTTGATGATCCAATCAGTTAAAATTAAATCAATATCAGCAGCAGCAGCTTCCAATCGGGATTCTCGTTCCTCCAGCCATAGCGCAAGCTCAGATAATCTATCTTGCTGAACGGTAAGCGCCCGGTTTATCTCGGCAGGGCTAGGACCGCCCCGCAGACTGCGTATATTTACAAAATGCACAGGCTCCAACGCTTGCTTTAATTGCTCCTCAGTTAGCCCAAGCGGGAAGCCAATGGTTTGGATCGCAGCTTCGTTTAATGCTTGAAGGTTCAAGTCAGTTATCTTGTTACCATGCTGAACGGCATGCGTGACGAGCTTGCTTACGATTGAATGTGCGTTATGAAAAGATAATCCTTCATCTCTGACGATCGTATCAGCAAGCTCAGTCACAGTAGCGAAGCTTGCAGCAGTGCGCTGCCTCAGAACATCCTCGTTTAGCTGCAAGGTGGAGATGACCTTGGACAACAATCGATACACAACTTCAAGCGTCTCTAGGCTGCGCCAAGCATAGGGCTGCATATCGTCTTCGGTATCCACAATATCGCCAAAAGGCGTATTGTGAATCATCGTAAGGACGGTCTGAGCATTGCCTGCAATGCTGGATAAGAGTGAACGGATATGCTCAACGGAAACTGGATTTCTTTTTTGCGGCATAATGGAGCTGATCTGGACGTATGGGGCGGCTACTTGAACGACTCCAAATTCTTGTGTGCACCACAGCAGCAGCTCCTGCGTGAATCTTCCAAGATTAATCGCTGCGAGCGAGATTCCAGCGGCGATTTCACCTACATAATCTGCTCCGCTTACAGCGTCATAAGAGTTTTCAATTAACCCGTCAAAAGCAAGCAGCTCGGCAACGCGTTCCCGGCTAATGGCAAAGCCCGACGTTGTCAGAGCGGCAGCTCCCATGCTGCTTAAATTACAATTTGCGTAGGCCGCCTGCAATCTGCGTATATCCCTTGCGAGCGAGTCTGTTACCGCTGCAATGTAGTGGGCGATTGTCGTCGGCTGTGCTTGCTGGGTATGCGTATGAGCGATAAAGATCGTTTCCGTATGTTTCTGGGCGAAAGCGAACAGTTCAGTATGCAGCTGCAGGGCAGACGAGATCGTTCTAAGCAGTTTCTCTCGTAAAGTGATTCGGTATATGGCGATACCCATGTCATTGCGGCTTCGAGCCAGATGAAGGCTGCCGGAGGCTTCATCCGATAATGTAAGCAGCTGGTGTTCCACTTCAAAAAACAAATCCTCAAATTGGCCGGTATAGGTACCGCTGTTTAACTGCTCCAAATCAAGTGAAAATAATGATTTGGCGATTTTATGGCCTTCTTCTTTGCTGAGCAGCCCTTGCTCAAGCAGCATGATGAGATGCGCTTTATGCACGGAGATCATTGGAAGCAGAAGCTCCTTCTTGGCTTGGTCATAGGCTGGCGCAAGTACCGCTTCAGCATAGGTTCTGCCAGGGAACGAGCTGCCTTCAGCTGAATCGCTCCATCTAATCGTCATCGTGTACGCCCTCCTTCGTGAAATAAATTTTAAATTGGCGGATGTTGAAATTGCATGAGAATATAAAAACAGCCGGAGCTATCGCATAAAGCGATTTCTCCGGCTGTCCGGTCGTTTTCCATATTATTCCTAGTGGAATTGTATGATTAGTATAGTATCACGGTTTTATTTGGAGCGCAACTCTTTTTATTGTCCTTTGGCTCTTCAGCAATTCATCGCTTGGTACAGGCAGGAGCTCGCCCGAGTCAAGAGGTGTATACGAAAGTAAAGACTAGTATATGGATCAACATTGCTCACCTTTCTATACTAGAACTAAGAAGGAAAGCTGCATAAAAGCAGCCGCATTATTATTATGAAGACCATGTGGAGGGGTAGTATGAAGAAGAAAAGGAAGGCGCTCTTGAGTATCGCATTGGTTCTTAGCTTGGCCGTTGCTGGGTGTGGCAAAAACACGAATGAACCGGAAAAATCGACTAACACGCCCGTTGAAAAAGGAAATGAAGTGATTGAAGTATCGACGGTTTCGCCAAGCGATCAATATTTGAAGTTTGATGAGGGCGAGAGTTTCGAGAAAAATTCCGTATACGATGCTTATGAGAAAGACATTGGCGTCAAGATTACGAACAAGTGGGTAGCCGATACGAGCCAATTCAAGGAAAAGGTAAAGATTACGATCGCATCCGATGATCTTCCCGATTTCCTCCTAGTTAACGCAACGCAATTGAAAGAGCTGACTGAAGCGGATATGATTATGGATTTGACCAAAGTGTATGACGAGAATGCCACAGAGGAAACGAAAAAGTTTTTGACGATGGATGGCGGCATGCAGATGAAAACAGCGATGTTCGACAACAAGCTGATGGGTATTCCGAGCTCATACAATCCGTACCAATATCAGTTTTTGTATGTGCGTACAGACTGGCTGAAGGAGCTGAATTTGCCTGAGCCGAAGACGATGGCAGATTTCATGGCGATTGCTGAAGCTTTCAAAGCCAAAGATCCAGGCGGCACAGGCACATCATACGGGCTTGCCGTAAGTAAAAATCCATTCAGTATGGATACAGGAGTAACGGGACTACGTGCATTCCTCAATGGCTATCATGCCTATGAAAATATTTGGATCGAAGATGGCAAAGGCGGCTTGGTTAACAGCGACATTCAGCCGCAAGTAAAGGATGCGCTTGCTGCACTGCAGGATATGTTCAAAAAAGGGCTGATTGATCCTGAGTTCGCTGTAAAAGATGTGGAGAAAGCGGCAGAACTCGTTTACAACAATAGCATTGGTATGGTTTATGGCGCATCTTGGACACCAGCTCAGCTTGTGAAAGGTGCTGTGAAGGATGGAAAAGTGGTTCAGGAGTGGGGAGCATTCCCGATTCCAACGGTAGACAGCAGCCCTGCATTATCCCAAATCGGGCTGGGTGTTGATGAATATTATGTCATCTCAAAGAAGGCGAAGCATCCAGAAGGCGTTATTAGGCTGCTGAACCAGTGGATTGCCGTCGACAATCATCCAACCGATGAGCAAAAGGTATACGAATTCGGTAAAGACTTGAAAGAGAAGGGCAACAACTACTGGCTGCTTAGTCCACTGCGCGTAGGTAAACAACTGGATAACAACGGCGAAATACTGCCAAAAGCGATTGCCAATAAAGACACTAGCATTTTGGTGACGAAGGATCATAAAACGCGGTATGAGCGGGCAATGAAGTATGTTGACGGTGATACGAGCATGTGGTGGGAGTATTTGATCTCAGGCCCAGGCGGCGCGTTCTCTCATGTACCGGAAATCCAGAAGAATAAGCAATATTTGCAAAATAAATTTTACGGCGCGCCAACTCCAACTATGGTAGACCGACAAGAAATTTTGCTCAAGAAGCGCGATGAAGTTTTCTTCAAAATTATCATGAATCAAGTATCGGTGGATGAATTCGATAAATTCGTCGTGGAATGGAAAAAGCTTGGCGGCGATGAAATTACAAAAGAAGTAAACGAGTTTTACGCTGCTCTGAAATAATTGCAAAACGAATGAGTAGAGGGATTGGTTAAAGCAATCCCTCTTTTTATTAACCTTAAACAACGAGGTGAATGGCTTGAATGTACTAACACGGATGTGGAAGAGGGAATGGCCTCTTCATCTGATGCTGCTTCCGGGAATCGTTTTGGTTTTGATTTTTAGCTATGTCCCGATGGTCGGCATCATTATGGCTTTTCAGAAATATGTACCAAACAAAGGATTATTCGGGTCCCCCTTCATTGGACTGAAAAACTTTCAGCTATTGATTGATTACCCTGATATCGGGCGTATTTTCTTTAATACGGTCTATATCGCCGTGATGAAAATCATAGTAGGTCTCATTGTACCGATCACGATTGCGATATTGCTTAATGAGCTGCGGAGAGAATGGATAAAACGGACGTTTCAGACGCTTGTTTACTTGCCGCATTTTCTATCATGGGTACTGCTAAGCGGAATTATCGTTGATGTTTTTTCTCCATCCTCAGGCGTTTTCAATCAAATATTAGGCTTGTTTGGGATAAAGCCTATTTTTTTCTTAGGGAGCAATGATTGGTTTCCATATGTTATGGTCGCCTCGGATGTATGGAAGGAGTTTGGATTTGGTACAATTGTTTATTTGGCTGCGCTGACGGGCATCAATCCTTCGCTTTATGAAGCAGCCGAAATCGACGGTGCAGGGCGTATCAAACAGACCTTTCATGTCACACTGCCTGGAATGATGCCGATTATCGTACTTATGTTTACGCTTAATATCGGGAATGTACTGAACGCAGGCTTCGAACAAATCTTTAATTTGTATAGTCCGCCTGTCTATGAAAGCGCAGATATTATTGACACCTTTGTCTATCGAATGGGTGTGCAGCAAGCGCAATTTGGTTTCGCCACGGCAGTAGGCTTATTGAAATCTATCGTCTCTTTTATATTCATTTCTCTATCTTATCTGTTAGCTTATCGTGTAGCGAATTACCGCATTTTCTAACGATGCGTTCGTAATTCAGAAGGGAGACATTACGTGATTACAAACCGATCATTTAGCAGACGGCTATTTGTAGCGTGCAACTTTACTTTTCTCATGCTTACATCCTTCTTATGCCTCATGCCTATTATTCATATTTTGGCGATCTCATTCAGCTCTGGAGCTGCCGCGGCTGCTGGGAAGGTTATTTTATGGCCGGTTGAATTCACCACTGCGGCTTATGATAATGTATTTGGAAAACCAGAATATTTGCGTGCGTTCTGGGTATCGATTCAGCGCGTTGTTCTAGGAACCTCCATTAGTATGGTTTTGATGATTATAACCGCTTATCCATTATCCAAAGATCCCCGTCAATTTCGGCTTAGAACCTTATATGCTTGGTTATTCGTGTTTACGATTTTGTTCAGCGGCGGTCTGATTCCTTCTTATTTGACTGTAAAATCGCTAGGTTTAATCGATACGATGTGGGCGCTCGTCCTGCCAACGGCTATTCCGGTGTTTAATGTTATTTTATTGCTTAACTTCTATCGTAATTTGCCTAAAGAACTAGAGGAATCCTCGCGAATAGATGGTGCAGGCCATTTCACTACATTATGGAAAATATATGTACCGCTATCGTTACCAGCTTTGGCAACGACGGGACTTCTTACGATGGTGGGGCATTGGAATAGTTGGTTTGACGGCATGCTGTATATGAATCATACTGAGAATTATCCGCTTCAGACGTTTCTGCAGACGGTCATTATCAAGATGGATTTCCGCTTTATTAAAGCGGAGAATGCCGAATTGATGCTTAAGCTGTCTGATCGCACAAGCCGAGCGGCACAAATTTTTGTCGCAGCATTTCCGATTCTGATTGTGTATCCTTTTTTACAGAGGTTTTTCATAAAAGGAATCGTAATGGGGAGCGTAAAAGAATAGTGCCGGAATGGTCTACTACTACTAGCAGGAGTAAAAACGATGAAAAACCTATTCTTTTTGCATGATTCCTCCATATTCAAAAAAATTATGGCTGCCTTCTTGGCGGCCTTGCTGCCGCTGATGGCCATTACTTGGATGATAGTAGAGAAGGGCTCGGAAAATATTCGCAGCGAGATCTCAGAATCGATACTGAATACGACTAGGTTTTATATGGACTCTCTCGACAAGGAAGCGGATCGAATTAGCCGTTACTTGCCGAACTATGTAATGGACAAAGATTTGATGGAAATTGCTACAACGGGCAATGACATGAGCTCATATGAGCGTTCGCGCAAAATATTGGATATCCAGCGAAGGCTTGAGCTTATGAAAAATTCAAGTCCGTTTATTAAAGAAGCTAAGGCGTATATTCCTTTAATCAAGCGCACGATTCTGAGCAATGATTTTGAGACCTCTTTGAATGAATCGGAGTATACCGCCATGCAGGCTAATGTGAAATTGTATGAAGAGCCGTTCATTTATTGGGAGAACCGATTGTTTATAACGATGCAATATCCTATTATTTCAGTTAAAAATCCGTTGTATATTGTAGGGGTTGAGCTCTCAACGAGCAAAATAAAGGACACGTTATCGCAAATTGGCGGAACGCGAGACGGACACAGCGTGCTGCTTAATTTGGAACGCGGCTGGGAAATTGAAAGCGGGGTAGACCCGGCTTTACTGGGACAAATGAAAGCTTTGGCTGTTAAAAAACAAGAATCAAAGTCCAATGAAGGTTACGAAACGGTTATCTACAATGGTAAGCGCTTTCTTACTGTATATAAATATTCTACGCTTTGGAATTCCTATTCGATTACCTGTATTCCCGAAGAGAAGGTTCTTGGATCATTGCAAATGTACAGAACATTATTTTTATGGGCTTGTGCTCTTTCGGTAGGTATCGTCTTATTTTTCACCTATTTCCTATTGCGCTTTATTTACCGGCCTCTTATGAAGCTGGTGCAAGCCTTTCGCCGTGTTCAGCAGAATAGGCTGGAGCCGATTGTGATTGACCGTGGAGGAGATGAATTTGGATATTTGTACAAAGCCTTTAATGACACGGTACGATCGCTCAATACGTTAATTAAGGAAAATTACGAGCAGCAAATTCGGAATCAGCGCTCGGAGCTGAAACGACTGCAATCGCAAATTAATCCTCATTTTTTATATAACTGTTTTTTTGTTCTGTGCCGATTAATTAAATTGGACAGTCAGAAGGATAAGGCCTATCAATTTTGTTTATACATTGGGCAATACTTTCAGTTTATTACTCGCGATGATGAGGATGAGATCCCTCTCGAGCTTGAGGTAGAGCATTCGCGTACTTATGTTGACATGCAATCGATCTGTTACGGAGAACGGATACAGGTTTCTTTTGCAGGAGATGTCCCAGCTATTCACGTACCAAGGCTGATTTTGCAGCCTATTATTGAGAATGCCTATAAGCATGCTTTAGGCAATATGGTACAGCGCGGCGAATTGAAGGTACACAGTGACCAAACGGAAAATGAATTCACGATTTATGTGGAAGATAATGGCCAGAGCATTACGGATAAAGAGATTGAACAGCTTCAGAAGAAGCTGCGGCATTCAACAAATCATATCGAGGAAACAACAGGAATTATTAATGTGCATCGTAGAATTCAACTGCGTTACGGAGAGGATTACGGCATTGCGCTGTCACGATCTGATTTAGGCGGATTGATGGTCACAATCAAACTGAGTGCGAGCTAGAGGAGGAAACACCATGTACAGACTGCTCATTGTAGATGACCTGCCCATTATTGTTGATGGATTAGTAGAGCTGTTCGAGCAGACAGAGCATTTGCAGCTCGAAGTGATGAAAGCTTATTCAGGGGAAGAAGCATTGGAGGTATTATCCCAGCATCGCATGGATATCGTCGTATCCGACATTAAAATGCCGGGAATTGAAGGAATCGAGCTGTTGCAGGAAATAAAGGCACAGTGGCCTGCCTGCAAAGTTATTTTTCTAACGGGATATAACGATTTTCAATATGCAAGAAACGCCATTACTTACGGTGGTTTTGATTATATTCTGAAAATAGAAAGCGACGAGAAAATCATCCAGTCTGTCGAACGAGCCATCGAGAAAATAGAAGAGGAGCAAGATCAAGTACAAATGATTACGAGAGCGCAAACCAGTATGAGACTGGCATTGCCCTCATTGCAAAAAGAGTATATATGGGGGCTTTTGCAGGGCAAGCATGCAGCGGAGAATCAGTTAAAGCAGGCCTTCAATGAACTAAATATTCCGCTCGATGCTGCCCTGCCGGTTTATGTACTCATTGCCAGAATCGATGTATGGAAGGAAATGTTCACTGCGCCGGATAAAGCTTTGTTAACTTATGCGCTGCAAAATATTGGCGACGAATATTTGTCTGCACAGGTAAGAAGCTATTCCGTTGTATTTGAGCTGTCAAAGATCGTCTGGCTGATTCAACCGAAAAACTCTGATGAGTTATCTGCTGATACCAGTTCCAGCAATATGGATTTTGTTAGAGCCTATCGCTATACGAGCGGCATATTGGAAACGATTCAAGGCACATGCAAGAGGCTGCTCGGAACGACCGTTTCTTTTCTCCTTGGCAGCGAAGTGACGGAATGGAATGATCTATCGGATCGTTTTCATGCGAACAAATATGGTTTGGTGCAAGGGCATGGATTGTTTAATGAGGTCATTATGACCGATAAGGACATTCAGAATCAAGAGACAGACGATAAAGCTGGCAGCATTCATGATAGCTTTTACCATGCTCGGGTGCAATTGCTGATGAGCTGTCTAGAAAATAACAATCGGGAGCAGTTCAATAAATTGTATATGGAGCTTACTGCAATTTGGAATGTCCCAGGAACGCCTAATGAGCGCAAAATAGAAATGTATCATTCCCTCTCGGCAGTGTTTCTTTACTATATACACAAAAACCGGGACATTCGGGATTACATGAATACGCAGCTCGACTTGGAGAAGTTATACCGCTACGGGGACTCTACCTCATGGACGGAATTGATTCAGTATTATAGGCAAATGGCGGACTGTTTTTTTGAATGGAATACGCTGCGCGGATCGCAATTACCGACTGAGGTTGTAAATAAAGTACATCGCTATATCGAAGAGAATTTGTCTACCGATATTTCCTTAACCGCTTTAGCGGATTACGTAAGCTTAAATCCTTCTTATTTGTCCAGGCTTTATAAGCAAATAACGGGCATAGGCTTATCGAAATACGTAAACGACTATCGGAATTTGGTTGCCAAAGACATGCTTCTGAACACATCCATGAAAGTTAATGAAATTGCGGCTGCGCTCGGGTACAATTCCGCGCTTGCCTTTATTCGGTTTTTCAAGAAGCAGAACGAGACGACGCCGCAGGATTTCCGCATGGCAAGGTGCCATTCGCAAATGCAAGGTCAACAATAGTATATGGATTGTAAACAACGATCTCTGTCTCCTCCTGAACGCTCCCCTTACAATTGAGGTATAGAAAGCGCACAAGAGGAGGAGAAAATTTGAGAACATTAACAGCCGTATTACTAGGCGCAGGCAGCAGAGGGAGATATATTTACGGGCCGTATGCGGAGAAATTTCCGAATGAATTAAAAATGGTTGCTGTAGCTGAACCAAATGAAGAACGCAGAAATCGGTTTGCAGAAATCCATCAAATCGACCAAGAGCATGTGTATGACAGCTGGGAAAAAGTATTTGAGCAAGGGCGTATAGCAGATGTCATGATCATCTGTACACTCGATCGGATGCATTATATTCCGGCGATGAAGGCCATGGAGCTCGGTTATCACGTTCTGCTTGAGAAGCCGATGTCGCCTTCACTTACGGAATGCATTCAGCTTGAGCAGGCATCACTGCGGCATAAAAGGCTGCTTGTTGTTACGCATGTGCTTCGGTATTCACCATTTTGGTCTGGGATTAAAAAATGTATCGAGGACGGCGAGCTTGGCACGGTGGGTACGATTCAATTAACGGAGAATGTTGGTTATCAGCATATGACGCATAGTTATGTGCGCGGCAATTGGCGGAATTCAGAGGAGACTAGTCCAATGATTTTGGCCAAATCGTGCCACGATCTGGATATTATCTCCTGGCTTATGGATCAGCCTTGTATAAGCGTTAGCTCGTACGGCTCTTTACTGCATTTCAGATCGGAGAATGCTCCGGATGGTTCAGCGGAACGCTGCATTGATGGCTGCGCCGTCGAGAAGGAATGTGCTTTCTCAGCGATAAAGATGTATATGCAGGCGCCGGATCATGCTTGGGCGAGATATATGACGAATGATTTGTCACAAGAGGGTATTTTGAAAGCACTGAAGGAAGGACCGTTTGGACGTTGTGTATACCGCTGCGATAACAATGTCGTTGACCATCAGGTTGTGAATATGCAATTCGAGAATGGAGCGAATGCATCGTTCATTATGTCAGGATTGACGCAAAGCGGTACACGCCGTGTTCAAATGATGGGCACAAAGGGTGAAATTATTGGCGATATGGAGAAAGGTTCTTTTACGCTGTATCGTTATGCAACGGGAGAACAGCTTGAAATTCGCTGCAGTGTCCAAGGGGATGGCCACGGAGGCGGAGATGATCGGATGGTCAGCTCGTTCCTGAGAAACGTTTGCCAATTTGACAGCAATCCTTCACATGGCTTGACCTCTGCAACGGCGTCGCTGCAAAGCCATCTGATAGCATTTGCGTCGGAGCATTCGAGGCTGCATGAGGGGCTTGCGATCAAAATGTCGGATATGCTTGAGAAGCAAGAGCTGCCTGCATAAGGTAAACAGACAGGTTGAGATAAGGTGTCTCAATAGTGGTCAGCTCGCTGGAGCAATAAGTACCCTTTTGTGTTTAATCATTGTGCCGCCGTCAGCGGCGCACAACATGCTAAGAGCACTCCCCTAACGAACTGTATTAAGCTTATTGTACAGAAAATTGCCTTTTTTAAGTTTTAACGAACCTTATTGTCGTTATTTCATGCTTTATAAGATGTTATGCCTCATTTTTCTCGATATAACGATTCTGGAGTTCGTTAGAAATTGCATTCATTAGAAATTGCATAAATAACAGCTGCTAGGTTCGTTAGCGATATATGCTTTAACGATGACCGCTAGCAACAGAGCATTTTGAGCGTCAACAGTTGAGGCGGATTGTGTGAATACGCATAAATGCGAAAGTAGATTGCGTTGCAAAATTAAACCTATCGCTTCCATACAAGGCACGATGAAATAGGGTGTGTCTCAAAAGAGATAAACTCACTGGAGAGATAGCTCGATTTCATTAATAATCATGCAGCTGATGAAAAAAATGGCGTCACAGAAATTTATTTCTGTGACGCCATTCCCTATTTGGGTCTATTTATTTTGAGATAGGCCCATTTATTTGTCCATGACAAGAGCAAACTGAGCGGTGAAATGAGACAAGTAAACAAATGTATATCAAAGTCATAAGTTATCTCTTTGAAAGTCGGGTCAAGTTTCTTAAAGTAACAGTAAGAACATGGTTGCAAGCTTCTACATCGGTTGCGATGGAATCTTAGGAAGGGGGATTGAGTGCTGCAAAAGACTTAAAGCAGGCTTGAAATGAAACCTATTGTATTACATGTTTAGTAGTTTTTTTATTTGAGAATAGAAAGGGAGCTGTCATTAATGAAAAGAAGTAAAAGCTGGATAGCTATCGCATTGATAAGTGCCCTGTTATTGACACTGGTTCCGGCAGTACAAGCGGAAGAGGGACAAGATCAGGGACAGCCAGAGTTCCGTAATCTTGCTGCGGGGCTTGGATATGAATGGTCCGAAGCACCGGAGGCCAAGTACCCGGATGATCATAATAAGCTGACGGATGGCATTTATGGCAAGTTGGATATGTCGGACCCGGCTTGGGTAGGACATGTGAAGAAGATGACACGCGAGGTTGTGTTTGATTTAGGGGAGAAGAAATCTATCTCGAGCATTAAAGCGCGATTTTTGCAGGATTGGCCTGACAACACTATGCTTGTGCCGTTGACGGTCTCAATGTACGTATCCGACGACAAAGAAAATTGGGGAACACTTTCACACAATTCAACCAAACTGCTCTGGGGGGATGGTCCGCCAAGAGAAGAGGTATATGACTGGAATGGAAGCAGAGATGGCATCAAAAGCGGGAATTCTGATGCGGAGATGGCTTATGCCCGTTATGTGAAAGTAACCTTCTCGATGCATACGAGAGCTTGGACCTTCATTGATGAAATCGAAATTTGGGGCGCAGATGGAAAAGTGGAAGGAGCGGAAGAAGTTGCCGCTGAGCAGCCGAGCTACTTAGAGCCGGGAGAAGCAACGGCTGGCATTCGTAATCTTGGATTGCTCTATAACGGACAATATGCGAATGATAAGGGAACTTGGACGAAGGATCGGATTATTCCTAATATCAGTTACGTAGATCGGGCCGGGGAACCAGTGGATTGGCTTTTTGACGGCGTTCTTTATCTTGGACTTACATCGCCGGCCGGAAATGCGTTTGGCGGAGGAGCTACGCTGGAGGACTGGAAATGGTACCTGAACAAAACTTTTGCAGAAACAGGCGATATGCAGCAGCTAAACGAAGCGGCGATGGAAGTTGGAAGCAAGCTGAATCAGCCTGATCATAAGGTAAAGGTTGTTTTAATGATTCCAGACCCAGGTGAGTATGTGAACGATTTCGGAGATATTGACGGTGATGGTATATCTGAAAGCTTCAATGCTTCTGAAGTCGGAGAAATGAAAGCGTATGCAAATAGAGAGAAAGCGATACAGTGGTGGTTAAATGAAGCGGAACAAAAATGGGCATCAAACCATTACTCTCATCTTGAGCTTGCCGGCATGTACTGGCTGGAGGAACAAATCAGTACAAGCGCGACAGGGCCGGATTTAATTCGTTCGACGAGTAATAAAGTGCATGCCCAGAACTTGAAGCTTTTCTGGATACCGCACTTCTTAGCTTACAAAAGCCATATGTGGAAGGATGTCGGGATAGATGCAGTAGCCTTCCAGCCAAACTACTTTTTCGAGCCATTGGATGAGGATCGTCTGGAAGACGCCACGAACATAGCGAAGCAGTATGGGATGGGCGTTGAGCTTGAGTTTGATGATCGAATGCTGACAGATGGTGTGTTTAGGGAGCGGTATGTTGATTATTTAAACAGCGGTGTTAAAGCTGGTTTTATGAAATCAGGCTTTAAAGCCTATTACCAAGGTAATAATGCCGTGTTTGATACTGCGGTAAGCTCTGATCCTGCAACACGTATTTTATACGATTGGCTCTATCAGTTTGTGAATGGAACATATCAAGCGAACAACGCTGCCCCTCCAAAGGCAGAAGTACAAATGAATGGCAAAGTGCTTCAAAGCGGAGTCGTTATTTCAGAAAGAGAGCCCGTTTCCTTTACGTGGAAATTAATCGATGATGCTGGAAGCGGACTTAATAAAGTAACGGCTGCCTTTAACGGCAAGCCTTATACGGAAGGAACCGTTATTAATCTGGCTGGCAAGCCAGGAAAACATGAGCTTGTCATTACCGTAGCAGCAGGCAAATCGGAGAAAACAACTTATGTGATTGAGGCTGGAACTAACGCTTCCAATTTGAAAACTTTAATTCAAAGCTATAAGGAAACCAAACAAATCACGAATGAGGAAGCGGCTCGGTCGCTGAACAATTATTTGGAGATGATGAGCCGGTTCGAAGGAAGCGATAAGGCGAAGTTTACTATGTACTTGAAAGGCTTTAATGCGAAGCTGGAGCTTCTGAAAAAGGATCAGATGATTACAGATGGGGCTTATAACACGCTGAAGGAAGACATCTATTATCTGCTTGGAAATTTGGCGCTGAATAAAGCTGCGGAAGCATCTACAGTAGAAGCCGATAGTCCAAATTATGCTCCGGGGAAAGCTGTTGATGGATTCCCGTCAACAAGATGGGCAAGCGAACTGCTCAACAATACGTGGTTCCAGGTCGATCTCGGTGAAGTGACGGAGATGGACACCGTAACCATTGATTGGGAATACGCTCGCGCGAAAACCTACAGATTGCTCGTCTCCGATGATAAGCAAAATTGGAAGAGTGTAATCAAGGAAAATGACGGCGTGATTACGGCGAAAGACGGCAAAGAAACCGTTCATTTTGACCCTATCGAGGCTAGATACATTAAATTTGAAGGGATCGAAAGAGCGACATTTTACGGATATTCGTTCTATGAATTTGGCGTTTATCACTTATCGGGAACAGAGGAAGCCAAGCCTATTGAAGGCATTAAAACTACGGTAGATGCGGCATCCAAAAAAGTAACTTTAGACGGTCTGGTGATGAATGGCGATCTTGCAAACGTAAGTTTGAAAGTCATCGATCCACAAGGCAAGGTTCATTATGAAGCGAAGAAGATGAGTGAAGCTTCCGGAAACTTCCAATTCGACTTTACACTTACAGGTGAAATAGAGGGTATCTATGAGGCATATCTAGCAACAGATGATATGAGTGAACCTGAGAAGATTACTTTTGAGTACAAGAAAGAAATCGAGGTTATTAAGACGATAGAAGGAGTTAAAGCTGGACTAGATGCTGCAACCAAAAAAGTAACGATCGATGGGTTAGTGGTAAATGGCGATCATACAAAAGTAAGTTTGAAGGTGCTTGATCCGCAAGGCAAGGTTCATTACACAGCGGAGACGACGAGTACAGAAGCTGGAAACTTCCAATTTGCATTTACGCTTACGGGTGAATTAGAGGGTACCTATGAGGCATATCTAGCATTAGATGATATGAGCAAGCCTAAACGGGTTACTTTTGAGTACAAGAAAGCATCGACTGGCGGAGGAGGCGGGGACTCGGTCATTTCCACTCCTGACTTGTTCCAGCTGCAATCAGATGGTTCTGTCAAAGCGGAAATGAACACAAAGCTTGATCCTAGTGGAACGATGGCAGTCGGTGTAGTCAGTGAACAAGACCTGCAGAAGGCGTTAGCTCGGGCTAAAGCAGATAAAGATGGAAAGCTGAAAGCAATGATTGTGCTTAAGAAAAACGGCGAGGCAGCGAAGTATGCTTTGGATCTTCCTGTATCCTTCTTGTCTGAGCATCCTAACTTGCTTATTGAAGTAACGACGCCTAAAGCAACGATCTTGCTTTCTGGACAGATGCTGGTGAAGTCAGCAGAGCTTGGCAAGGAGCTGCGGCTTATCATCGGCGAGCGGGACCTTAAAACGTTGAAGCAGGATGTACAGATCCAGGTAGGTGAAAGAGCAGTCGTTGAGCTTTCGGCGTTATTGGACGGAAAGGCTTATGCATGGACCAATGCAAAGGCACCGATTACCGTTACGGTCCCGTATTTGTTAACAGGCAGCGAGACAGCGTCAAGCATCGGTATATTGTCCATTAATGAACAAGGCACAGCATCAGCAATTGCGGCAGCAGCCTTTTCCGACTCAGATAAACATATCAGGTTCCAAACAGACCGTATGGGCACTTATGCAGTATTTTATAAACAGCCCGCAGCAGCCTTTACAGATCTCGGCAAATACTCTTGGGCGCAGGAAGCGGTTGAGAAGTTGGCTGCCTTAGGCATCGTAAAAGGAACATCGGCTGCAACCTTCAGCCCGGCTGTACAGGTAAGCCGAGCAGACTTTATTCTAATGCTTGTAAGAGCGTTAGGCTTGAAAGCGGAGGCAAGCGATGCATTCATAGATGTTCAGCCACAGGATTATTATTATGATGCAGTGGCTATTGCCAAGAAGCTAGGTATCGTTACCGGCATGGAGGGGGGACGATTCGAGCCGAAGGCAAAGATGACAAGGCAAGATATGATGGTTATGGCAGCGCGGGCATTAAAGGCAGCGGAAGCGTTAGAGCTACCTGGCGATATTGCATCGCTCAGCAGCTTCAAGGATTCAGATAAGGTGCCAGATTATGCAGCCAGCAGCATAGCAGGCATGATTGAGCTAGGGCTCATTCAAGGCGATGGCGGCATGATCAAGCCAAGCAGCCATACTACCCGTGCTGAAACAGCAGTGTTTCTTTACCGAATATTGAATTTGCTAACAGCGAAAGAATAGATTACGAGGCAATATGACAGGAAGCAGCTTAATCAAGCTAAAGAAGAGGAGTCCCATGCGGGGCTCCTCTTCTTTTCTTCGTATATAGCAGATTAGACGGTTGTCCGATCCTCTTGCGCCAGCTTCGTATAGTACAGCTTGAAAATGAGATCCTGATTATAGTTTCCGAAACCGGAGCCGAATAAAGTAAAGCCGCCAATATGCTCAGCATCCTCCAAAATCGCAATGCGGAACGTCCAGTGGCTGTTGCTAATATCAATCTGGTCGAGACTGACATCCGAAAGCCTAAGGCCGTCCATGTAAGTGCCATCCTTCTTAATAATCAACCGCTTCAATAAACCGAATTGGTTGACATCATCAAACCACCAAGGTGGATTAAGCTTGCCTTTTCCGCCATAATCGGCAGGGCTCGTCCACGTGCCAACATTTACACCATTAAAGAAAAACGTAAGATCCGAAGGCCAGTTCATATTGGTGAGAGGCGCTTCAGACGAAATTTCCATCGAAATTTCGAGCTCGTCTGGACTCTCGCTCGTTAATAGGAAGTTAGGAATTTTATATTCGATATAGCCTTGCGAGAACCATAATATTTTGGCGTTCACGCGATCGGGATCAAGAAAGTAGCGGGGGTCGTCGAAAATACCGATAACCTTTTCCGTCGTGCAAATGCCGCAAGTAGGAACGATGTTGAGATCGGTATAGTGTCCGATGGAAACCTCGGTTCTTCTTGACTCGCGCTGTACGACGTCCTTGCGGGGGAATGCTATTTCAAGTCCATCCATGCTAAGCGAGCACACCTTCTGAGCGGCACCGCCTTTGCCGGGGGTCATTTCGGATTTGATGATTCCGGCCTTCTCCAGCTTTTTTACGTGCATTGTCATGATTGCACTGCTTAAGCCTAAAGCCTCTGCCAGCTCGCGAATGTTCATTGATTTTTTGGAGAGCAGGTGAATCATTTGAATGCGTACATTACTCGATATAGCCTCAAATATAGGCAGGCTTTGCTCTGATAGCTCGATTTTCAAGGGTTACCTCCGAATAAGAGTTATTATTAATACATATGTGAATGTTTAGAGTAGGCTATAGTCTGTAATATACATGAAAATAGTCGAAATCACAAGGAATATTGCTTGAAATAGCCGCTGCAAGCCATGGAGAAGATAACCATATTGTAAATTAATTCACCGTATCGTTTACTTGTGTGTACAAATTCATTTTTTTTGGATAAGCTTTATAAAATGAATATTTTTTGGTAGCATAATTATTAGTAAATGATCTAACAAATCTGTTTCCATAAAGAAAGGTGACCTTATTCATGCACATTGATCTTTCTAATAAAACAGCGTTAATCACAGGAGCTACTGGCGATTTAGGACGGGTAATGGCACGTACACTGGCAAGCTGCGGCGCTAACATCGTTCTGCACTACAATAATAACGAAGCAAAGGCCAAAGAATTGCAGACGGAAATTACAGCTATGGGCAGAAAAGCAATGATCGTACAGGCAGACGTAACGAGTGAGCAGCATATTAATGAAATGAAAGCTAAGGTAACAGAGGAGCTCGGCCATGTAGACATCGTTGTCGCTAACGCGGTCATTCAGTACCAATGGACAAGCATACTAGAACAGCCTGTTGCTGATTATGTCAGCCAATTCGAATCCTGCGTATTGCAAAGCGTCTTTTTAGCGAAAGCTTTTGTGCCGGCAATGATCGAGCGGGGCGGCGGTAGAGTCATTGGCATCAACACCGAATGCGCGATGCAAAATTTTGCAGGACAATCAGCCTATACAGCTGGCAAACGCGGGATGGATGGCGTCTATCGTGTGTTAGCCAAAGAAGCTGGAGAGCATCAAATTACGGTTAATCAGGTGGCGCCAGGGTGGACCATCAGTGATCGCGATCGTGCCACCGGTACGGAGGAGAACCTTGCTTATTCACAAAACGTTCCGCTAAAACGCAGAGGAACGGACCAAGAGATTGCCAATACGGTCGCTTTTCTAGCATCGGATCTAGCAAGCTTTATAACTGGCGCTTACATTCCTGTAAACGGCGGAAACGTTATGCCTGCCATCTAGAATAAGGGAGAGTTAAGAGGATGAGCCCCAGAAAACGATTGTGGCGCATATGGGCAGCTTTAGGCAGCATGAGAATGGAGGGGAAGCTGTTTATCGTTTTCCTGCTTCTAATCACGCTGCCGTTATCGTTTATAGGCTACATCTCATATAGCAATTACTCGCGTTCGATTGAGGAGAAAACGATTGTTTATTCGACCAAGATGCTTGAGAACATGATGGTTCGTGTTGACGATTATATCGAGGATATGATTCGTATTTCCTCTATTCCTGCGTACCAGAACGATATCAAACAAAACCTGATTCTCTCGAACAGCTATTACGAGAAAAGGCAGCAAACATCGATCGATAATAGCAATCAGGTGCCTGACGATTTTGACCTTCTGCTCTTAATCCAGCGAGGCATAGAGGGAAATATTTCGTTCATCAATACGATAAAACGCGGCGCCAACTCGGTTTATATATTTGATCAGTTCGGCAATGGCTATTATTCTACAGCAGGCGGAGGCATTCGGCTGAACGTGAAGGAGAGCTATGAGAAATGGCGAGAGCTCATTAATACTTCCGGCGGTGAAGCGAGACTGTTCAGCACGCAAAAATATACGAGCAATTTGCAGAGCGTCAAATATGCATTTACCGTCGTTCGCAAGGTGATTGATAAATCGCTTAAGCCTATCGGCATGATTGCGGTGGATGCGAATATTAGCGTCATTGAGGATCAAATGAGTGAGCTCGACAAGGTGACAAATGGAAAATCGGTCATTATCGATGAGCTTGGCAATGTCGTTTATGACAGCGACAAGCAGCGAATGGCCACAAACATTATGAGTGATCCTACGGTAGTCCAAGCAAAGGGCACGAAGGGGAGCTTTTATTTTGAGCGTGACGGTGTTAATCGTTTATACATTTATACGACCTCGCCCAATACGAAATGGAAGGTAATGACCTCCATTCCGGATAGTGAGCTGACGAAAGATGCCGTTGTCATTCGCAACGTAACCTGGATCGCTACAATTATTACGATTATCGTCGCGCTTTTTATTTCTGTTGTGTTTTCCTTTGCACTAACGAATCCGCTACGCAAAATGATGCGATTGATGAAGAACGTGCAGGAGGGTGACTTTAACGTTCAGTTTCAAGTGAAATATCGGGACGAGGTAGGACAGCTAGGCAATCAGTTCAACCGAATGATTGTCCGAATTGATCACCTCATTCAGGATATTTATTTGATGGAGACAAAGAAGAAGGAAGCTGAATTGCACGCGCTGCAAAGCCAGATCAATCCGCATTTCATGTATAATACGCTCGAATCGATCCGAATGGCGGCTGAGCTGAACGACGATCAGATCGCAGCCGACATGATTGCCATACTCGGGAAGCTGCTGCGATACAGCATAAGCGATTTGCATGAGGAAGTAACGCTGGAGAATGAGGTTCTGCATATGCGCAACTATGTGGAAATGCTTAATTATCGTTATCCGAACCGCTTCCATTTAGAAACGCATATAACCGATGACATGCTGAAGTATCCTATGATTAAGCTTGTGCTGCAGCCCATTGTCGAGAATGCGATTTATCACGGCATGGATGACAATAAGGCCTCGATGAGAATTGTGATGAGCAGCGAGCGTACGCCGCATGGTGTGCTGCTTCGCATAAAAGATGATGGGCTTGGCATGGATGAGGATACATTAGATCGCTTAAACCGTTCACTTACAGGATCGGAGGAAGCGGTCGTCAAGCGCAAATCAGGCGGAATCGGCTTGAAAAATGTAAACGAGCGTATCAAGCTCCACTACGGAAACGCGTATGGCTTGAAGGTGACCAGTGAACGGGGTAAAGGCACCGAGGTTATTTTACAGTTTCCACTATAAAGAGGGAGAGACGCTGCATGAACAAATACATTTGTATGCTGCTGCTTATTGTTCTTTTGTCCAGCATAGGCTTGACGGGATGCCAGAAGGCACAAGGCAACAGCGAAAAGGAAAAGGAGCCCGTTAGCAAAGAGGAACAAGTTGGTCAAAATGTGACGATTAATGTGATGACCAATCGTGTTGATCTGATGGAGAATGGCGTGTTTCAAAAATATGCCGATCAATTTGCACAGCTGAATCCTGGCGTAACGGTCAAGTTTGAGGGCATAACCAATTATGCCAGCGATATTATGCTGCGCTTATCCACTCGCAGCTTAGGCGATGTGCTGCTGCTTCCGAACAATATTAAAAATGAAGACTTGCCTGATTATTTTGAGCCGCTAAGCGACAGCTTGTTTGAGCATATTCATTTTGCAGACTTTAAAGCACATGCTGGACAACGCTTTGGTATTGCTACCGGCGCTTCCACGACAGGGATCGTATATAATAAGCAAGCTTTCAAAAAGGCAGGCATTACACAAATCCCAACGACCTTGGAGCAGTTCTATGCAGCATGCGAGAAGCTGAAGAAAGCCGGCATTGTACCTGTCTATCTGAATTATGGCGCTCAGTGGCCGCTTATGACTTGGGGCGAGGATCTAGTCAGCTATATGACTGGCAATGCCGACTATTTAAATAATATGGTCAACACGGACGAGCCGTGGACTATTGATAATGCATGGGGACAGTCAATTTCCATTGTCAAAACATTAATATCAAAAGGTTATGTGGAAAACCAATTGCTTTCGAATCAATGGGAAACATCCAAAAAAGAGCTTGCTGACGGTAGAGCCGCCATGTATTTAATGGGTAACTGGGTCATCAATCAAGTTATTGCAGCGGGTGCGAAATCGGAAGATATCGGCTTTTTCCCATTCCCTTACGACAATAGCGAGAAGCGCTTCTCGCCGCTAAGCCCGGATTGGTTTGTGGGTGTAAGCAAATTTAGCGAGAACAAAGAGCTCGCCGAGGCGTGGGTCAAATTTTTTGTAAACGAATCTGGTTATGTTGATGATTCGGGCTTCTTGCCTGTGATTGAGGATAAGCAGCCTTCCTTGCCGCAATTTCAACAGTTTCTATCGTTCAACATCGAATTTCTGGAGCGAAGAGTGCCAGACGACCTCTTGCTTGAAATTGCGAATACAGCTCAAATTGCATTTTGGTCCGGCGATTATATTCAAGAGTGGATTGCCTCTCCAGATTTGCAGAAGGTGTTTACCGAATACAATAGGCGCTGGAAAGAAGCGCGAACCATTACTGAAAGCTAAGGTGGACTACCGATGTCAAACAAGGTTACCATGCAGCAAATTGCTGATTATTTAAGCGTATCAAAGTTTGTTGTCTCGAAGGCGCTCTCTGGCAAAGGCGGCGTCAGTGAGGCAACACAGGAGCGGGTTATTCAAGCGGCATCGCAGCTGGGTTATTTTACGCAAAAGAATGCTTATGTGAAAACAATGAAGCTTGAGCAGCTTCCCAAAACGCCTGCCGCCCACAAACAATCGGTGCTTGTGCTTATGCCTAATATTCGCTTCCAAACGAAGGAGTCGCTGTATTGGGGAAGAATCCTCGATGGGATTGCTTCGCGATTGGAGGAAGATGGTTATGGCATGGTCATTGTGTCAGAGCAAAGCGTTGATCATTTCCTTCATTTCTTGAACCCGAATGGCATATTGGGGCTTATCGGCGTGGGAGAAATTTCAACTCCGCTGCTGTTAGAGGTGCATCGCATCGGCTTGCCAATGGTGCTCGTGGATCATGAGGATATGTTAATTCCTAGCGATACGGTGTTTACGAACAATTATGATTCTATGTATCGCTTGACGAAACATTTGATTGGTAAAGGACATACGCAGCTGTGCTTTATTGGGGATATGAATTATTCGCGGAGCTTTAAGGATCGGTTTCTTGGGTTCCGAAGTGTACTGGAGGAGCAGGCTCTGGTGGAGCCTAGGTTCCAAATGAGCAATGACTGTTATCTTCCCGTTGAAGGTTTTGAGCATGAGCAGTTTCAAGAGCCGATAAAACAGTGGGCAATCAAAAGGCTCAAGGCAAAAACGATGCCAACGGCGCTTCTATGTGCAAATGACATGATCGGTATCGGTGCGATTGATGCCATGAAGGAGCTAGGTATTGCGGTGCCGGAAGAGGTGTCCATTACAGGCTATGACAACATTGACGATTCCTATCGCATGACACCTTCTTTGTCGACGGTGCATGTGCCTAAGGAGGCGCTTGGCAAGCGTGCGGTAGAGAGGCTGATTAGCAGAATAACGAACAAGCAGGAGCCGATGGAGAAGCTGCTTGTAGCTGGAGAGATCTTGTACCGAGAGTCAACGGCGCAGGTGAAAGCATGACTTAGGACATAGGTTGATGTATGAACAATGAGGTTTAAATGGATGAATTGCTTATGATTTGTCATATTGATAGCGATTTCGAATACAATTAAAAATATATATTGTATATATTATATATACAAAATTCGCGATATTCGACAAGAAAAGTGGTTGAAAACGCCCGATGTATAGGAAAAAAGCTGTGAATTAGCGTCTTCCTTAGTTCTAAAGAAGGGTAATTTACTTCATTCGACAAAGATGTGGGTATTGCCTAAAAAGAGGCTAACCTATATTATATATTACAAATATTAATATGGAGCTTGGTGATAGCAAATGAATTCAACAGTCCGTACGCCGCTTTACCAGAAAATCCAGGATTATATCCGCGAGTTGATTGCTACGGAAGGCTTGAAGGCGGGGGACCGCATTCCGACCGAAAAAGATCTAATGAAGTTGTTTAACGTCAGTAAAATAACTGTAGTGAATGCGATGGTCGGACTTGCGAACGATGGAATCATTTCAAGGGTACCGGGAAAGGGCAGCTTCGTCAGCAATGATGGGCCGGTAGAAGTGGATGAGACAGTGCCGGTTACGCCGACAGTTGGTTTAGAAAGAGCGGCAACCCAGAATAAAACGCGTATGATTGGTCTCGTTATGCCATCTATTTATGATTATTTTGCCATCCGTTTAGTTGAGGGAGTGCAGAGGGCGCTAAGAGAAAAGGGCTACCGAAGCATGATTTTGCTGTCTGAGGGCGATGTGGATAAAGAGAAAGAAGCGTTTAAGACGCTAAAGGAATTCGGTACGGACGGTTTGCTTGTATTTCCCGTAGATGAAGAGAATTATAACGAAGAAATATTAAATATGAAGTTCAATGGCTACCCCTTTGTACTTATCGATCGTTTCCTGCCTGGCGTAGAAACCAATTATATCGCTGCGGATGGAAGGCTTGGAACAAGCCTTGCTGTCGAATATATGTGGGAGCTTGGGCACCGGGAAATTGCGATTTGCTCAGATTCTCCGCTGCAAACGGTTACGGTACAGGAGCGGATTGAAGGTTATATGGACGCTTTGAAAAACAAAGGCGCACTCATTAATCCGGCTCATATTATTACCGATTTTAATGTTGGTAGTCTTAAGGATGCTGAGAAGCACCCGTTATACCGCTATATTCGCAACCGAATGGCTACAGCGTATATTACGCTTAACGGAAGGCTGGCTGTTCGAATTTATCAAATGGCTAGGCAAGCGGGGCTTCGCGTGCCTGAGGATTTGTCTATTATCAGCTTCGATGACCCGACATCTATCGTAGATGAGTTCAGCTTGTTTACACATATCAATCAGTTTGAGCATGATATGGGTTATCGTGCAGCAAGCACACTGATCAACATTATTGAAAATGGGGTAGACCCAAACAATAGATATAGCAAAACGCTGCTTAATCCTGAGCTGGTTATCCGCCAAACGACTGGACCAAGACCAGTTCAATAATTGAATAAGCGATAAAATTGAGAATCTTTTCCGCTAAGGAAAAGATTTTTTTATTTATATATTGAATATATTGAATCTATATATTATATTATGAATAAGACAAATGTTTATAAAGCTTGGTTTCAAAAGTCATATAGCGAAGTTTTGAATAGTTTCGCGAGTACGATCTGAAAACGCTAACAATTTGAAGTCGATAGGCATGTATGGGAAAAAGCCTGTATGAAATATAGAACTGGATGATAAAGGAGACCTACAAATGCCATACGAAAAAGTGAGAACGGAGCAGTTGAAGTCGCTGTTGGACCGGTTGAAGGAACAAATCTACAAGCCGCTTACGGATTTGAAAGTAACCGCTTGGGTTACTGAGGAGCCGGTTTCTTACGAGGATAGGGAGTCAGGCCGGAAGATTGAACTCGCTGCGGGAGACCGCTGGGGAAATCTTTGGGACTGCGCTTGGTTTCACTTTAGCGGAAAAGTACCGCAAGAGGCGAAGGGCTTCAAAATTGTGCTTCTTATCGATGTGAATGGTGAGCTTTGTTTAGTAGATGAAGAGGGAACACCTATTCAGGGTTTAACGAATATAAATTCTGAGTTTGATTATAGCCTTGGCCTTCCTGGCAAACGTGTTGTACACATTAGTGAAAGCGCGCAGGGGGATGAAGAAATTGATTTGTGGGGCGATGCAGGCTGCAACGACCTGTTCGGTCGCTTCCGCAGCGGCACTTTGAAGGAAGCCCAAGTCGCAATCTGCCACGAGAATATCCATCAGCTTTATTATGACGCTGAGGTACTTCTGGAGACGGCGGATCGTTTGCCTGAAGGGTCAGCACGCAGAGCACGCATTTTGCAGTCTTTGTATGAAGCCTCTCATATCCTTACATCTTTGAGTGAAGAAAGAGTAGCTAAGGCATCGAAACTGCTGCGTGAGCAGCTTGATAAACGCGGCGGAGATCCAGTGCTTACAATTAGTGCCGTCGGCCACGCGCATATGGATCTGGCTTGGTTATGGCCAATCCGCGAAACCATCCGTAAGGGAGCACGCACGTTTTCAACGGTGCTGCGGATGATGGAACGTTACCCCGACTACATCTTTGGAGCAAGCCAGCCACAGCTTTATGATTGGATGAAAATCCATTATCCGAAGCTGTATGCAAGCATCAAAGAGCGTGTGCAAGAAGGGCGCTGGGAACTGCAAGGCGCGATGTGGGTTGAATCGGATACAAACGTACCTAGCGGAGAAGCGCTGATCCGTCAAATCCTTTACGGAAAACGGTATTTCCAAGCAGAGTTTGGTCAAGAGATGAAGTCGCTTTGGATGCCGGACGTATTTGGATACACAGCGAGCCTGCCTCAAATTTTGAAAAAATCAGGCGTTGATTACATGATGACGCAGAAGCTGTCATGGAGCATTTACAACCGTCATCCCCACCATACGTTCCACTGGGAAGGAATCGACGGCTCGCGTGTCCTGACTCATATGCCGCCTGAGGATACGTATAACAGCCCGGCTGCACCTCGTTCCATTGTGAAGGCAGAGAATGAATATATGGACAAAAACGTATCGGAGAATTGTCTCATGTTGTTCGGAATCGGCGATGGCGGAGGCGGTCCTGGCGAGGAGCATCTCGAGAGATTGCAGCGGGAGAAAAATTTACTTGGCCTTAGCCCAGTTGTTCAAGAGCATTCTTCACAATTTTTTGAGAAGCTTGCAGTTGGTTCTGATCGTTATCAAGTGTGGTCCGGGGAGCTTTATCTGGAGCGCCATCAAGGAACGCTGACCAGCCAAGCGCGCAATAAACGGTATAACCGTAAGCTTGAGAAAGCTTTGCGTGAGCTTGAATATGCAGCTGTCTTGGCTGAAAGAACAAAGGGCAAACCTTATCCTGCGCAGGAGCTGGAAACGATATGGAAAGAAGTGCTGCTCTATCAATTCCATGATATATTGCCAGGCTCCTCTATCAAGCGCGTATACGATGAATCGCTGGAGAGATACGCTATACTGCTGGACCGTGTCGAGCAATTAATTTCCGAAGCTTACGAAGCGGTTGCACAATCCGTATCTGCTGAGAAAGGCTCTGAGGTAATCTTTAACTCCCTGTCATGGGATCGGGAAGAATGGTATGAAAACAATGGCGCATGGCAGCGGGTTCGTATTCCTGCTATGGGATATGCCGTTGCAAATGGTTCACTAGCGCTTGCTGAGACGGCAGCAGCTGAAGCAGAAATTGCAGCTGCCCGGACGCAAGAGAAAACAGCGGCAAATAACCTCTTTCCTGATATGAGGGCATCAGCTATCGATCGGATAATGGAAAATGATTTGTTATCGGTTACGTTCGCTGAAGACTTCACAATTATATCCATCATTGATAAAGAGCTTGGCCGGGAAATCATCCCGCATGGCCAGAAGGCGAATGAACTCAGCCTGTATCATGATGAGGGCGATGCATGGGATATTAAACAAGATTATCGCCTCTCGGGAGGAGTACCGCTTGAGCCAGCTGAATCATCAGCTTTCCAAGATGGACCAATGGTAGGCTTGCTGCTTGTATATCGGTTTGGTCAATCAACAATGACACAGAAGGTCATCCTGACTCAAGGCAGCCGCCGCATCGATTTCGTTACGAACGTTGATTGGAAGGAATCAGCGAAGATGCTGCGTACATCCTTCCCTGTCAATATTCGATCGGACAGCGCGAGCTGTGAAATTCAGTTCGGCTACTTGAAACGCCCTACACATCGCAATACACTGTGGGATTATGCGAAGGATGAAATTTGCGCTCATCAATGGATCGATCTTTCAGAGTCGGATTATGGCGTCGCACTTCTCAATGATTGCAAATACGGACATCGTGCTTGGCAGAATGTGCTGGATTTGAATCTTTTGCGCAGTACATCGTATCCAGATCCAGAAGCCGATCAAGCAGAGCATCAGTTTACGTACTCCTTGTACCCGCATAAAGGGGATCATGTTCAGGCAGAGGTTTATAAGCGTGGATATGAGCTTAACGTACCACTGCGTTCGGTAAGCATGGCAGCAAGCGACGAGGCACAGCATTTGCCAGCAGCAAAATCATTTTTCAGCGTTGACCATTCCAATGTGATGGTTGAAACGGTGAAGCAGGCAGAGGACGGGGATGATCTGATCATCCGTTTATATGAAACCGCAGGAACACATCTTAAGGCAAAACTCATTGCAGCTATGAACGAAGCGGATGCTTGGCTTACTGATTTGATGGAAACACCCATCGATAGAATCCATGCGGAGGAAGGGGCATACCACCTGGCCTTTACTCCATTTGAAATAAAAACGATCCGTTTGGCAAGGAGGTAGAGCATATGACAGAGTCTGTATTGTGGAAACGAATTTGGCGGCACAAACTATTTTATTTGTTTATGCTGCCCGGCATCATCTGGTTTTTCCTCTTTTCCTACGTTCCACTTTTTGGCGTACAAGTGGCATTTCGTGATTTCATGTTCTCTGGGGGCTTCACTGGAAGCCCCTGGGCAGGACTGAAATACTTCCAGCAGTTTTTCTCCTATTATCAGTCATTCGAGTTGATCCGCAACACGATTATCATCAGTCTCATGAAGCTTCTTATCGGATTTGCAATGCCTATATGTCTCGCAATCCTATTGAACGAGGTTCGCAACATTAAATTTAAGAAAACCGTGCAAACGCTTTCTTATTTACCGTATTTCGTTTCATGGATTGTCGTTGTTACGCTGATGCAGCGTCTTCTTACTCCATCTGGAGGTCCAATCAATGAATTGCTTGGTGTGTTTGGTGTAGAACCGATTCAGTTCTTGAACAATACAACATGGTTTTATCAAATTGTTGTAGGCTCAGATATTTGGAAAAACATCGGGTGGAACTCGATCATCTATATGGCAGCAATCGCCGGCATTGACCAGCAGCTTTACGAGGCGGCTAAGATCGACGGCGCTGGGCGCACTCGCCAAATGTGGCATGTAACGCTTCCTGGTATTCGCAACATTGCCGTTATTTTGTTCATACTCTCGGCCGGCAGCTTAATGAGCGCTGGTTATGAGCAGCTGCTCCTGCTGAACGGTCCGGCTACCGCCGCAATCGGCAGCGTACTCGATGTGCATGTTATCAGCTCCGGTATAGGTGAAGGCCGATTAAGTTATGCGGCTGCTGTAGGATTATTCCAGAGTGTCATTGCACTCATTCTCATCGTGACTGTCAACCGAATTGCTCGCAAGGTTAGCGACGTATCCCTGTTTTAAGGAGTGGTTTGATATGGCGAAAAGCCGATTTTCTATATTTAGCATTTGTAATTATATTTTCTTAACATTGTTCGGATTGTCGATGATCTACCCGTTTATTTACATTCTGGTCTACTCGCTCAACGATGGAAAAGATTCGATGATGGGTGCGCTTTATTTCTTCCCTCGTAAATTTACACTCGACAATTACGTAGAGGTTTTTGATAATGCCCGCATTTGGCAGGCCTATAAAATTACGCTGCTTCGAACGGTGCTCGGCACATTCCTGCACGTAGGTCTTTGTACGCTGATGGCTTATGCGCTTTCCAAAAAAACGCTGCCAGGAAGAACATTTTTTACGTATTACATCTTTTTGCCAACGATATTCAGCGCTGGATTCATTCCGTATTTCATCACTTTGCAGAAGCTGCATCTGATCAACAGTTTTTGGGTATATGTCATTCCGATGCTGTTCAATTTCATGCATATCGTCATTCTTCGAACGTTCCTGCAAGGCATACCGGAGGAGCTAGAGGAATCGGCACGAATTGACGGCTACGGTGACTTTCAAATATTCCTTAAAATCATACTACCGTTATCGGGTCCAGTTCTTGCGACTATCGCTTTGTTTATCGGGGTTTCGCATTGGAACGACTGGTTTACAGGCGCCTACTATGTGTCGGATAAAAATCTGATACCAGTTCAAACGCTGCTGCAAGAATTGCTGACCGAAGCGGAAGCGCTATCATCCTCCATGCAGAGAGCGGCGCAGCAAGGCGGTCAGACCGTCAGCGTCAATGTGGCTGGGGCAACACCGGAATCGCTTCGAATGGCTTTGCTCGTTATCACGGTGTTTCCGATCTTGTGTATTTACCCGTTTTTGCAGCGTTACTTCGTCAAGGGCGTTATGATTGGCTCGGTCAAAGGATAATCGTCCGCATTCGGGACTTTATCATATTTCATTACAGTTCACGGGAGGGTTTTTATGAAGAACAAAAGAGCAAAAAGCACTTCGTTGTTACTCGCAGTAACTCTGATGGCGGTTACGCTGTTTGGCTGCAGCAACAACAACGGTGGCGCCGTCAATAAGCCTTCGGACAACGCAGGCACAACTAACAGCGGTACAGAGCAAAAAGAGGTGAAACTCAAAGTTCTTCACAACTGGAACGGCTCCAGCGGCAGCGACACAGATACGACGGCGATCGAGAAGGTTATTAAAGAAAAAACGGGGATTACGATCGAGTGGGAATATACAAAGGGCAGTGAAGTTGAGAAAGTGAACACCATTTTTGCAACTCAAGATATGCCTGATATTTACACAGGTCCAGCTTGGGGCGGAGAGCTAGATGGAATTATAAAAGCAGCGAAGGAAGACCAATTGGTCGATCTTTCGGATAAGCTGGACAAATATCCAAATCTAGCAAAAGCGATTCAGAAAGACAATGTTCCGCCAGCGCTTTATGAGAAAGCTTTTGATGTGTATGACGGCAAGCAGTTCTTGCTTTACCAGAACCACCCTGCAACACCTGAGGATGCAATGGATTGGCTTTATGGCTTCTATGTCCGCAAGGATATTGCTGAGAAGGTTGGAGTAGATCCGCAATCCGTACGTACAAAGGAAGAGCTTTACAGCTTCCTGAAAAAAATCAAGGACGCTGACCTGAAGGAAAATGGCATGTCTGTTATTCCTCTCGGAGGCTTCCATAACGGCTGGGCTGTTGGTATTGGTAATACGATGTTCTATGGCTCTGGTTATGTAGATAAAGGTGATGGAACGCTGGAAAACAGCTTCTTCTCGAAACAATACGAGGATTATACGCTGTATTACCGCAAGCTGATCTCCGAAGGTCTGCTTGATCTTGAAGCGTTTACGCAAACCGATCCAATCGCGAATGAGAAAATCAAGCAAGGTCGTATTGCAGTGCTGGCTGCTCACTATCCAGCGATTCTCGATGCTTCCAAGGACTATGTGAAAGCGCATCCAGGCAGCGATTATATTCCAGTCGGCCCGCTTGAGCGTGCTGGTGCTGCTGCTGACCGTCCTGCTGACCTTTCTATTCAAGGAAACAACGTAACCGTTATTCCGAAAAAATCGAAAAACGTAGATGCAGCGCTTCGCCTGCTGGACTATCTTGCTTCTGATGAAGGTTTCCTTCTCGTACGTTACGGCATTCAAGGCGAACATTGGGATATGGAAAACGGCAAGCCTGTAGCCAAAAAAGAATGGTTTGATAAATTCTCAGCGGATACAACTGGCAAGATGAAGAAAAACGAAGGCATGGGCATTGGCCTTGAGAGCATGTCTGGCCAAGACCGCATCAACTCCGTTGGCGCTGGAGACATCTGGTCTGATCAGGATCGTCTGGCAGCGATGGACAATGCGCGTAAAATTTTACGTCCTAACGGTATTAGTGTTATTTCGGCATACAATCCTGGCGACGTTATGATTAAGTCTCCACAGTGGGAAATGCTGAAGCCATCCATGGACAAAATAGGCGACGTCTGGAAAGAAGCGATTTATGCGAAATCGGATGAAGCGGCACTAAAAATCATTAATGATCTTCGCGGACAGATGAATAAAACAGGCTATAAAGAAGCGATGCAGTTTACTAATGACAACTTGAAAGGCAAGGAAGTAGCTTTGTTTGGAATGGCAAACTAAAGGAGGCTTCTCGCTTTGACGAAGGGTTTGGGACAACGAGCAGAGTGGACCGGTTTTCAGGAATCAAGGCCGTATGGCCCGAAGTATGATTTGCGGACCGATTTTGTCATGGTGTACGGAATATCTGATGACTTGCCTGAGCGGATCGAAGGCTGGAGAAATGCCGGCTATAAGATTCATTTGATGACAGGTGTATCTTGGGGGGAGTATCAGGACTACTTGTACGGTCGATTCGACGGACGGGAGCACTGGGATGAAGCTCAAATGGACCGCAGCGGAAATCATCTGCTTCATGGCAAGGATGTTCCTTATATGGTTCCGACCATTGCCTTCGCTGAATATTTGGCTTCTCATATTAAACGGGCAATCGACTCTGGCGCAGAAGCGATTCATTTGGAAGAGCCGGAATTTTGGGCGGCATCGGGTTATTCCGATGCGTTCAAGCGGGAGTGGCTGAACTATTACGGGGAGGATTGGATTCCTCCCCACTCCTCACCGGACGCTCAGTATAGAGCATCCAAGCTGAAGGCGGCAATGTACTATCGTGCGCTTGACCGGCTTTGCAGTCAAATGAAGGAATATTCGTTAGTAACCTACGGTAGAACGGTGCGTTTCTATGTCCCAACTCACAGCTTGATCAATTACACGCAGTGGAGAATTATTAGTCCTGAGGCGCTGCTCGTTTCGATGCCTGGCTGTGACGGTTTCATTGCTCAGATCTGGACGGGAACGGCTCGTACTCCGAACGTTTATAAGGGGCTGCGCAGAGAGCGAACCTTCGAGACGGCATATTTGGAATATGGAATTATGCAGGAGCTGACTCGTGGGACGGGGCGTGAAATGTGGTTCCTTCACGATCCGATTGAGGATAACCCTAGATACAGCTGGAGCGACTATCGTAAAAACTATCGTTCTACTGTTGTTGCTTCCCTGCTGCATCCTGAGGTGAAGCAATACGAGGTATGCCCATGGCCGCGCCGTGTATTCGAGGGCAGCTACCCGACTGAGGACGGGAAAGGAAAAGAAATGATCCCGGGTGACTATGCGACCGTGCTTCTGACGGTCATGAATGTACTGCGCGACATGCATAACCATGATGAGGTTGCTGGAGACGACGCCTATACAGCTGGCATTGGCCTTTGCTTATCCAACTCTGCGATGTATCAACGCGGGGACGTTATCCGTGAAAACGAGCAGGAAGGCGAAGCTGCCAAATATGACGGAACGAGTTCAGCTGAAGAGCTGAGTGCAGAGCAGAAGGAGCTTCTTGACTGGTCATCCTTTTACGGACTCGCGCTTCCGCTCGTGAAGGTAGGCATTCCGCTTAGACCGGTACAGCTGGACAATATTTTGACCTTCCCAGGATATTTGGATCATTACCGGGTGCTGCTGCTCAGCTACGAATTTATGAAGCCGGAGCATCCGGGCATTCATCAAGCTATCGGACAATGGGTAAGGGAGGGCGGCATACTCATCTATGTCGGTGACGGCTCGGACCCCTATCATGAAGTACGGGAATGGTGGAACCGTGAGAACAGCCGCCGTTCTTACATGCGTCCGGAAGAACATTTATTCGAGTCGCTTGGCTTAGGTAGAAACCCGGAGCAAGGAGAGTTTACGGTAGGCAGCGGTGCTGTTTTATTTTACCGTGAGAATCCGGCGGAATTGTCCCGCTCTGAAGCGGGTGCAGCTCTTATACGGAGTGCTGTAAAAAGGTCGCTCGAGATCCGCGGAGAAATGGTTGATTATAAGGAAAGCACCTCGCTGCATATGAGACGGGGGCCTTATGTCATTACTCATGTGCTGGATGAGAGGGAAGCGGATGATTCAATTGTTCTTGAAGGATTGTTCGTTGATTTGTTCGAAGCGAGCATGCCTGTGAAACATTCCGTGGAAATCAAATCGGGAGAGGACAGCTTGTTGTTTGATTTGAACTACTCTGATAAACAGCAGGGGGAAACAAGTATTCTTGTTAGTTCATCTCGCATTCGTGAGGAGCTGTCGGCTGAAAACCGAATTTCCTTTGTTTCAGAGGCACCGCTGGACATCACGGTTAGTACGCGCCTGCGTGTACCAAGTGAGCCTAGCAGCGTCACAGCTGGTGATCAAGCGGCATCATACGAGTATGATGGAGAGTCAGGAACGGTGCTTCTTCGCTATCCGGGCGTTCCGGAAGGAATTGCAGTAAGCGTGGAATGGTAATGCGATAACAAACGAACGATTGAAGGGGCTGTTCCACAGTGATGAACTCACTGGAGAGATAGCTCGATATGAATATTGAAAAAAATGGCGTCACAGAGACTTGTTTCTGTGACGCCATTTTTCTATTTTGGTCTATTGATGTTTGCTTAAGCAAATGGTGGACAATCGAATCTTGGCGTATGATCGACGTAAGAAATTGAGCAATAAGCACATATATGTTCTTACAGCGAGAGAAAGGGCTAGGTTTGTTGTCTGTAAGCACAAATATGCGCTTATAGAGTAGCTTCGGCGTATGATCGAGGTAAGAAATGGAGCAATAAGCACGTATATGTTCTTACAGCGAGAGAAAGGGGGAGGTTTGTTGTCTGTAAGCACGTATATGAGCTTACAGAGTAGCGGCGGCGTATGATCGAGGTAAGAAATTGAGCAATAAGCACATATATGTTCTTACAGCGAGAGAAAGGGCTATGTTTGTTGTCTGTAAGCACATATATGCGCTTATAGAGTAGCTGCGGCGTATGCTCGAGGTAGGAAAAGGAGCAATAAGCACGTATATGTTCTTACAGCGAGAGAAAAAGCTAGGTTTGTTGTCTGTAAGCACAAATATGCGCTTATAGAGTAGCTGCGGCGTATGATCGAGGTAAGAAATGGAGCAATAAGCACGTATATGTTCTTACAGCGAGAGAAAGGGCTAGGTTTGTTGTCTGTAAGCACGTATATGAGCTTACAGAGTAGCGGCGGCGTATGATCGAGGTGGGAAATGGAGCAATAAGCACGTATATGTTCTTACAGCGAGAGAAAGGGCTAGGTTTGTTGTCTGTAAGCACGTATATGCGCTTATGGAGTAGCTGCGGCGTATGATCGAGGTGTGAAATGGAGCAATAAGCACGTATATGCTCTTACAGCGAGAGAAAAAGCTAGGTTTGTTGTCTGTAAGCACATATATGCGCTTATAGAGTAGCTGCGGCGTATGATCGAGGTGGGAAATGGACCAATAAGCACGTATATGTTCTTACAGCGAGAGAAAGGGCTAGGTTTGTTGTCTGTAAGCACGTATATGAGCTTACAGAGTAGCGGCGGCGTATGATCGAGGTAAGAAATGGAGCAATAAGCACGTATATGTTCTTACAGCGAGAGAAAGGGCTAGGTTTGTTGTCTGTAAGCACAAATATGCGCTTATAGAGTAGCTGTGGCGTATGATCGAGGTGGGAAATGGAGCAATAAGCACGTATATGTTCTTACAGCGAGAGAAAGGGCTAGGTTTGTTGTCTGTAAGCACAAATATGCGCTTATAGAGTAGCTGCGGCGTATGATCAAGGTAGGAAATGGAGCTGGAGCTCAGACAGAGTGAACGTTTTCGGACCTATAACTTACGAACCTAGTAGCTCTTATTTTAATCAAAAGTAATAGATTAAAAGTTTAACGAACTCCAGAATCGTTATTTCGAGAAAAATAGCTTATGACACTCAATTCAGCCTGCTATAACGTTCATGAGGTTCGTAAAAACATAAGTAAGTTAGTTTTCATCACAATAAGAATAATACAGTTCGTTAGAGAGTTGATCTTGGGATGTCTTGGGATGCCTTGATATGTTATGCGCAGAAATGGCTGAAAAAAGATTGAGCAGTGGATGGGTACAAATCGCATAGAAACGGTTATACTTAAGCACTTGAACAACTCGAAAGCAATATTATTATACGATTAGGAAGCGATTTGATGATAAAAACCCAATCCAAGCTCAATCGGCAAAATGTGTTTACTGGTATATTATCTGCGATGCTGGCATGTACAGGCGGAGCCGTACTCATCGTTAGCAGCGCTGAAAAAGCAGGTTTTTCAACCTTAGAGCTCGTCGCGTGGCTGTTCGCCGTTTACTTTTTTGGCGGACTGCTGAACATAGCTTTGACGTTGATTTATAAAATACCGTTTGGCGGCGCGCATTCGATAACCGCCGTTGCTTTCTTAAGCACTTCTGCGACACAATTTACAGTGCAGGAGTTAGCTGGTGCGAGCATTATTTCCGGGATTATTATCGCTGTATTTGGTTTATCTGGTCTGTCCGATAAGCTGCTGGCTTTCCTGCCTAAGCCTCTGATGGATGCGATGCTTGCCGGTTTAATATTCAACCATATTGTAAAAATCGTTCCCGCGGTCAAGGATGCTCCCTTTGTCGGGTTTATGGCATTGGTCGTTTTTTTCTTATTTCCCCGTTTATTCAAGGGCTTTCCGCCCGTGCTCGGCGTCGTTTGCATGGGGCTGCTTGCTCTATGGATTGGCTACGATTTGCCTCCAATGGAGGTGCTGCCGTTTGCGCTGCCGCATGTGGTGAGCCCTGAGTTTTCGATTAATGGGCTGTTATCGTTAGCTATCCCTTTGTCGATACTCGTGCTTAGCAACGATTTGTTTGTAGCTTTGGCAGCACTTCGCAAAAATGGCTATGAGCCATCCGCTTCCAAGACAATTACGATAACTGGTTTTGCCACGACTGCTGTAGCGTTTCTTGGCGGACATAGTGTAAATGTTGGAGGAATGATGAGTATGCTTTGCAGCAGCGAAGAAGCTGGTGCAAAGGAATCTCGTCCTTATGCAGCAATTGTCTCGGGTACATTAGTGGCGCTATTTGGATTATTTGCTTGGAAGGTTATTGCCTTTATTAATATTCTTCCGTCTTCATTTATTTGGCTTCTAACGGGTTTTTCATTGATGGGGGTATTCATTCAAAGCCTTCAGTCAGCCTTTTCGGAATCTGCCTACCGCTACTCAACGGCCTTTACATTTGCGATTGCGGTAGCGAATGTCGCCTTTCTTGGCGTTTCTGCGCCTGTTTGGTGCTTGGCAATCGGCATGGTTACGATGAAATTGCTGGGCGAGGGAACACGCAGCAATAGCAAGGATGTTGTTCGTCAAAATAAATAGTAATAAAAGGGGACGATTATTCCCACGGAAACTTCGTCAGCAAAAAGTCTGCAAACTTTTTGCTCTCTTCTCTGCGCTGCTTCCTCATTGCCGTTCTATGCTCGGCTGTTTCATATAATTTAATTTCTTCTTCCGTTTCAGGGACAATACGAGGTACAAGTATTGTCTTATTTTGTTCATCAAGGGCAACGAAAGTAAGAAAAGAGGTTGCTGCTATTTTTCGCTCGCCGCTTCTTAAATCTTCTCGTATCACTTTCACAAAAACCTCGATTGAACTTTTGCCCGTCCAAGTAACGAAGGACTCTAGGGAAACGGAATCTGTTGGGCGGATTGGATGCAAGAAATCAACGGAATCCGTCGAAGCTGTTACCGCGGTAACTCTGCATAATTTGGAAGCGGATATCGAAGCAATATCATCGATATAAGACATAAGTTTGCCGCCGAACAACGTATTGTGATTGTTTACATCGGTTGGGAATACTCTTGAAACCTTAAAGGATCGCGTTTCTTTGACATATTTATTTTCCAAAGCATTCACACAACTTTCTAGAAAGTGGCTGATCTTTGGGTATTTTCTCCCCTTTATGGATAGGTTATGCTTCTAAAATAAAACTTAAAAGGGTTTCACATATTATGCTTGATTAGTATGTGGAACCCTTTATATATAGTTACTCTTGGCTGAGCTTTAACAATTGATCATTAACATTTTCGGTGCTTAATTCCCCGTGATAACAAACAACGGATGCAATATTTTCTTTGAAATCTCCATAATAGCGAGCCTCCGTAAAATTAGATTTATATGGATGTTATTATGCAGGTTTAGTTGATGTCAACATCCTCTAATAACATCGCAGTGACGTGGTAGTTGAGATTTTTTTTCGCAAAATGAACTTTAATAGCCTCTGTGATCTCTTATCTATGAAAGGGGGGAGAACATGAATGTAAGCCGTCTTGTCAAACAAGCTCAAAAAGGCAACAAAGAAGCTTTATTACAACTAATCATAGCCGATCAGGACGCTTATTATCGTCTTGCCTACAGCTATTTGAGAAATGAGCATGACGCGATGGATGCCATGGCAGACATGATTGTTACGCTTTATGAAAAGCTGGATCAATTGCAAAAGAGCGAAGCCTTCTACAGCTGGAGCAAAACCATTCTCGTCAATCGTTGCAAAAAACTGCTCCGCCAAAAAGAACGATTTGTTCCACTGGGAGACGAGGGTGAATCATCTTTTGCTGGATTAACTGAAGATAACCCTTACCGCAACACGGAGTCTGAGATGAACATGCAGGTGCTGCTCTCGAATCTAAACGCACAGCAGCGGGAAGCTATCGAGCTTCGCTATGTACATGATCTTCCGTATCAGACGATTGCGGACATGACCTGTTCACCGATTGGAACCATCAAATCAAGAATTTCGCAAGGCATGCAAAAACTGAAAGCGATGATCGGAGGGGATCGTAATGAAAACGATCGAGGAGAGATTGCAGGAGCACAGACAGACCTTGAATATCGTGCAGGCACCGTCAGGACTTGAGGACAGGCTTCGAAATGCTCTTGAGCATGTTCCTGCTAAGAAAAGAAAGCTAAATAGAGCGATGACATGGGTTGCAGCATCAGCTGCAGCACTCCTTCTGATTGTCGGAACTTATCAATATCCTGCATTCGCTTATTACGGAGGCAAGTTGTTTAACAAAATCGAGCTGAACTCTCTTAGCTTCTCTGAAGTGGCGGAGCAAGGCTATGGACAATCGGTCAACAAAAGCAAAACGCTTGAGGACGGTACTGTCATTACCATCAACGGGGTTATTGCTGACGATAACGCTTTGCTCATGTATTATAGCATTGATAGACCCGAAGGCTCTGTATTTACTGACAATAGTTCACTACGTTATAACGTAGGTCAAATGGAAGGGTTCTTGACGGATTCCGATCCCAAAGAAGGAAGCGGCAATTATAGCAAAGATGAGACCCAGTACGAGGGTATCTATAAATTTGAACCGGTTAGTCCATTCTCTAGAACTTTAACCGTTACATTTAGTGAGTGGCTAGAAAATGGGGAACGGGCATCTTACCCAATCTCCTTCAAGTTTGAAGCGAATAAAGCGATGAAAAGCATGCTTAAAGAGGATATCTCAAAATCCGTTTCGGTCGATGAGGGATTGGTCCACTATGACGCCATCACAGCTTCACCTACTTCTACCATCGTAAAGGGACATTATGAAATGAATGATGGGGGATACCCGAGGTTCTCAGGTATAACAAAGCTTTATGTAAATGGAACAGAAGTGAAATCATGGGGAATGCAGTCGGATCATTCGGGTGAAAAGGGCAAGGCGGCATTTGAACTTGAATTTGATGTGCTGCCTACAGACAAGCTGGAAACCATCGAGCTCGTACTTGAAAATTTTGCTGGCTATCAGAAAATAGAAGAACCGATCTCCTTAGCTTCACCATCAGATCTGTCCATAAAAATTGGGAATGAGAAATTATGGATTCGCAGCGTTACAAAAACCGATACAGGTTATGATATTGTTATCGCCAGAAAACAATTTACAATCTTGGAAACGGAAAACTTATCTGTTCAATCGGGTGATAGTGTAGTTCCCGTCTCATCCATTTCCTCATCACGCCCGTGGGATTTGAAAAATGGCAACATCTTGTGGGAGCAGACGTTTTCTTTTAACACGGAAGAGGAACCGGCACAGCTGCTGCTTAACGGATTTTCCTATATTAAAACCTACGATAAGACCATCTCTATTCCTATGGAAATCAAAAAGTAATTTGTATCAAACAATAAATGAAAAAGGGCTTCTCAAAAGCAGAAATGCTCTCTGGGAAGCCCTTTCCTTTAGGCTGGAAAGACTTAAAGTTTCTTGCTTGGTGAAGCGGATTATAGCTGCAAGTTGCGATCAATTAAAGCGATGCGCTGCTCTACACATGCGAAGGAGCGAAGCGGATCTTCCGGTGTGTTTAAGCAATAGTCGAGCAGTTGATCAACGGTAGTTGCAGCAACGTGACAGCGTGTGTCGGAGGAAGCGTAGTAAATATAGACGTTGCCGTTATCTTGTGCGATAAAACCGTTGCAGAAAGCTACGTTCGATACGTCGCCGACACGTTCAATGCCTTCTGGCGCAAGCAAGTGGCCGCCTGGACGATGCGTTACTTTGTTAGGCTCCTGCAAGTCGGATAGGAATGCATAAAGTACATAACGCAAGCCAGCCGCAGTGTTGCGAACGCCGTGAGCAATATGAATCCAGCCTTTGTCCGTCTTAATTGGAGCGGGACCTTGACCGTTTTTTACTTCTTTGATTGTATGATAATGGCGTTCATCAATAATGATCTCACGCTCTACAACTGCGTTCTCGATCGTATCGGATAGTCCCCAGCCAATGCCGCCGCCTGAACCCGTATCGATGAAGCCGTCCTGTGGACGAGTATAGAAGGCGTATTTTCCGTCTACAAATTCAGGGTGAAGCACGACGTTGCGCTGTTGGTTGGACGCTGTTTTTAGATCGGCAAGGCGCTCCCATTGCTTCAAATCCTTCGTTCTTACGATACCGCATTGTGCAATCGCGCTCGACAGATCTCCTTTTGGAGCGGAAGGGTCTTTTCTCTCTGTGCAGAACAGACCATAAATCCAGCCGTCCTCATGTTGAACGAGGCGCATATCATAGACGTTAATATCGGGATCGCTTGTTTCTGGAAGCAAAATAGGGTGGTTCCAGAAGCGGAAACCATCAACGGGGCTGTCACTCTCTGCAATGGCAAAAAATGATTTGCGATCATTGCCTTCAACGCGTGCTACGAGATGGTATTTGCCATTTAAGAAGATTGCGCCTGGATTGAATACGCAATGAACGCCGAGGCGCTCCATGAAATAAGGGTTCGTCTCAGGATTAAAATCATATTTCCAAATCAGCGGAGCATGTTCTGCTGTTAGAACAGGGTGTACGTAACGATCAAAAACGCCGTTGCTAACTTCTGCAGGCTCGTTTTTACGCTGTACGAGCTCCTCATAACGGTCCGTTAGCATTTGCTTGCGTTCATTAAATTTACTCATTGAATATACCTCCATTAGTGTGAAGTTGCTGTACCAGACAAGCGTTCGATCATTTCAAAGCATGCACGACCATTATGATACGGGCATTTCCAAGGGCTAACCTTTTGTAAATTATCGCTTGGAGTTCCATCGCGAGTTACGCTCCAGTGCCATTCGCCATACTGTTTGTCGACGATGAAATTTTCAATGAACTGCCAAGATTTCAAGGCAGCCTCAAGGTATTTCTCATCGCCCGTCATTTGATAAGCATTATAGAAACCAACAACAGCCTCTGCTTGCGGCCACCAATCCTTGTGTGAATCGATGATCCCATCAGGACCTGCCTCATTAAGAAGACCGCCGTCCTCGTCAACGCCTTCATTCAGTGTCGCTTCTGCCATTCGAATAGCAATAGCTTTGGCTTCAGCCAGCAATGCTGCATCTCCAAGCACCTCAGCCGCCTCGACTAGCAGCCAGCTGCCCTCGATATCGTGACCGTAAGAAATGTGCTCGGATCTGCCGTTCCATTTTTCATCGAAAAAAAGGATAAAGTGCGCGTTATCTGGATTAATAATATGTTTAATCGTGATTTCGATTAGTTCTCTCAGCTTGGCATGCAGCACATCCGACTTCCATACCCGGTAAAGGTTCGTATAACCCTCCATGATGTGGAGATGAGTATTCATGGATTTCTTCTCGTTCAAATCCTTTTCACTCAGGCTATTATCGTCGGTTTCCAGCCACTCGCGTGTAAGAGCTTCAAAATAACCTTTATATTGCTCATCATAGCTATATTTCTCAAGCGTATGAAATAGTGAGATCGCTTGCTGAAGCGCAGCTTCAATTCCGGTTGCACGGTAATACTCGGAGTAAGCATAAATAGCAAAGGCTTGACCGTATACCTGCTTTTTCGTTTCGGCTGGGCTGCCAGCTGCGTCGACCATCCAGTATAATCCGCCGTATTCTTGATCTACAAAGTATTTATTTACATATTGATAGGCACTGTTAGCCATTTCAAGATAGTCTTCATTGCCAGTCATGCGATAAGCGGAGGCAAAGGTCCACAAAATACGTGTATTAAGCACCAGGCTTTTGCCAGCTTCATCGTTAACGGTTAGATCTCTGCTGATATTGCCGTAGAAACCGCCTTTTTGCTCATCGATCGTATGTTTCATCCAAAAGCCGAGAATGTTGGATTCCAGCTCCTGCTTGATGCTTGCCAGCCACTGCTCGTTATTTACGTTCATTCGCCCAAACCTCCGTCAATCGATTCAGCTATTTTGGCTGCATAATATTGACGAACGGTTTGTTCTGCTTGCTTGCCATACATACAATAATCGTCGTTAGCACTCGCATCGGCCTCTTCATATAGTCTCGCTGGCCAATCCCAAAGCATAAAGCCGCCAACCCAATCACGTTTGTCCGTATGGGAGAACATCGTCTCGTAGAACTGACGCTGAACCTCTTCGCTTGGCGCGCCTGCAAGTCCCCAATCGTTCGGAATATACTGCGAGCCTTCGCGGCTAGGACAGCCTGCTTCCATGAAGAAAAAAGGCTTGTCGTATTCGGATACGACCTTTTCAATTCGGTTCAGCTGCTCTTCCCAAGCATCGATAGGGTAGTAGCCGCTGGAAGAAATGACATCAACAGCATCCCACCATTTAATTTGGCCTTCTTGATATTTGTCACAGTTGTACGTAACGATGCCGGAATAAACTTTGCGAACTTCTGCGATGAGCTCACGCCATTCCGTTTCTCTGCGATCGGTTTGAACCATTTCGCATCCAACACAAAACATTTCGCAACCTGTTTCTTCGGCAATTTTGGCATAGTGCAAAATGAATGTGGTATAAGAAGCGAACCAGTCAGACCATTTTGGCTCGCAAGGCACATCGAGATCAAAGAAATTAATATGAGCACGCCATGTGCCATCCGCACAATTGACGACCGGCTTCAAACAAACGTTAAGGCCTAGTTCTTTCGCTTTGTGAATGGCGCTAAGAACTTCCTCATCGGTAACCGTAGGCGCCTCGCGAAACTTAATTTCGGTGGAGTGGGCATGATCTTGAAGTGCGCCAAGTGCAATAGCTGTCCAGTTCACGCTTAACCGCTCGGCCATTAATTCCATCGAACGATCCGCTTTTTCGCCAGTCCATGTGCCTCGAATACCTGTCCAGCCCCATGTCATTCCGCCTATATAGGCTGCTTTCGTTGTCATTGGATTCCCCTCACTTTATATTTGGTATTTTTGTTATTACTAATAATATTTTTGTTATATAACAAGTAAACATGATTCTAGTCTTGTTTGCAATACCTTTCTTGAAGAGCAGGCAACTTCATAAAATTGCTTCATTTAATAACACGGAAAGCGGCACGTATATGCACAATAATGAGTGAATATGCGTGAAAAAGCGTTTTCACAAAATGACAGTTGAAGACTATAAATCATATTTTAAACCATTTTAGAACCACATTTTATGAGGTATTATCGACATGTAAGCGGAATCAAAACGAGCTGAGGGGGATTTAGAAAATGAAAAAAGTCATTTCGTTAGCACTTGTTTCTGTAGTTATGCTAACATCGTTAGCTGCATGTGGTGGGAATAACGCAAGCACGAATACACCTACGAACAAGCCGAGCACGGATAACACCGCAACAAACAAACCGGAAAACGGTGGAACAGAAGAAACATCAACGATTAAAGGTGAAGTCGTATTCTTAACAAACCGTACTGACATGATTGACAAACAGTACGTCGATTACGAAAAACGTTTTGAAGACAAATACCCTGGTGTCGATCTAAAATTTGAAGCCATAACGGACTATGATAAAACGTTGAAAATCCGCATCGCTTCCGGAGACTTCCCTGATGTCGTATTTGTACCAACCATTCCAAACGCAGAGCTGCCTAATTATTTCGCTCCGCTTGACGACATTGCATTCTCAGGTGAAATTCATTTCAAGGATTTGAAGGCGCAAGAAGGCAAAATGTATGGCGTATCTTCCGGCGGATCGACAGTCGGTATCGTATACAACAAGAAAGCATTCGAGAAAGCAGGCATTACAGCTCTTCCAAAAACATACGACGAATTTCTAGCTGCATCGCAAAAGCTTAAAGACGCAGGCATCGTGCCGCTTGCATCAAACTTCAAAGATAAATGGCCGCTTGATACTTGGGTATACGATATTCCAACGCTAATCGGCGGAGCTTCTGATCACCAAAACAAACGTGCTGAATCCGAAACACCATACACGCTTGACAATGCTTACGGCAAATCATGGGGAATTCTTCGTGAGCTGTACACAAAAGGTTTCCTAGAAACAGACGTGAACTCGACGAACTGGGAGCAATCGAAAAAAGACGTAGCAACCGGCAAATTCGGTATGTATCTGCTTGGCAACTGGGTAATTAACCAAGTAATTGAAAACGGCGCTCCTGCTGAGGACATTGGCTTCTTCCCATTCCCGGTCGACAACACTGGCGAAGCGAAAGCACCGCTTAACCCGGATTTCTTCTATGCAGTTAACAAAAACGGCAATGTTGAAGCAGGCAAAGCATTCGTACAATGGATGATCGAAGAATCCGGTTATGATGATTTCGCAGGTTTCATTCCAACTTTGAAAGCCAAAGAATCGAAGCTTCCACAGCTTTCGGAATTCAACAGCTTTACCCCTAAATTTTTCGAGCCAGCTGCACCAGTAGATGCAGCGACAGAAATTCAAAACAAAGCTCAGCTTGATCAAGCTGCAGTTGTACAAGAATTCGTATTAGCTAAAGACCCGCAAAAGGTATTGGATAAAGTGAACACAGCGTGGGCGAAAGCGAAAAAAGATTTAGGATTGTAAGGGCTGCGTGCAGGATGGATTACCTTTAACGGTTGTCTATCCTGCACCTTCCGATTAGATAGACGCAGGGAGGATGGGGTTGTCTCATGTTTAGCAGATTGCCTTTTAAAACACAGAAGAACTATGTCATTATTGGCTTCGTCGCATTGCCGCTGCTGCTGCTGCTGACATTCGCCTATTATCCGGCAATGGAACTCATTCGATTAAGCTTTACGAGCTGGGACGGCTTAAGTCAAAACAAACCGTGGATTGGTTGGTCGAACTACAAGGAAGTATTTTCAAATCCAGCTATTTTTGGTGTCTTTAAACATAACTTTGCCTATTTCGCTGTTGGAATTGTACAAAATATCGCCGCGATTTATTTCGCAGTGGTGCTGAACAGCAAGCTGAAGGGGAAAAACTTTTTCAGGCTGCTGCTTTTTTTACCGTACATCCTAAATGGCGTTGCTGTAGCATACTTATTCGGTTACGTATTCGATACGACAAACGGATCATTAAACTATTTGCTAGGACAGCTCGGCTTTGATGCACTCTCCAAAACAAGCTGGCTCGGCAGTGGATCGTTTGTAAACTATACTCTTGCTTCAATTGGCTTCTGGCGCTTTATGGGCTTCAATATGGTCATTTATTTGGCGGCGCTTCAATCGATTCCAAGTGATATTTACGAAGCGGCATCGATTGACGGGGCAAACGGCTGGCAAAAATTTATTAGCATCACGCTGCCGAACATTTATAAAATTATCGAGCTCAATTTGTTCCTAACGGTCACCGGGGCTTTAGAGGTGTTTGATCTGCCTTATATTTTAACCAAGGGCGGGCCGGCAGGATCGAGTGAAACCTTCGTTATGAAAATTGTTGAGACCGCCTTTCAGTTCAACAACTATGGTTTGGCATCCGCAATGAGCGTCGTCTTGTTACTCTTTGTTGTCATTGTATTATCGATTCAGCGGTTTTTGTTGAAAGGAAAGGGGGAATAATCGATGAATAAATCCAATAAGCTTTGGGACACAATCAAGTATTTAAGCCTTCTATTGGCTGCGTTTGCGATTTTGTTCCCGCCTTACATCATCGTCGTCAATGCTTTTAAGACGAAGGATGAATTTCACACGAAATCGACCATCTCCATGCCAGACAGTTTTCTCTATTTTAAAAACTTTGCGCAAGCCTTTAAGCAGGCGGATATGCTCCATGCGTTCGGGAATACGCTGTTCATTATCGCGATCACGCTAATTTTGAACATATTAATCGGATCGGCGTTCTGTTATGCCGTTGGGCGCTTCAATTTCAGATTTAAAGGACCGCTAGTCGGCTTGTTCCTATTCGCCACGATTATTCCAGCGATTACAACGCAAGTCGTCAACTACAAAACGATTCAGGCGCTTGGCTTAACGAATAATTTGATGGGACCTGTACTAATCTATGTAGGCGCAGATATTTTGCAAATCTACATTTATCTGCAATTCATTAGAAATATCCCTTATGAATTAGATGAAAGCGCGATGATCGAGGGTGCTTCATTGATTCGTATTTTCCGCTCCATCATCTTCCCGCTGCTTGCGCCAGCGACAGCGACAATCATTATTTTGAAAACAATCAGCATCTATAATGACATGTTTATTCCGCTCCTGTATCTGCCTAGGGCCGAACATGTCGTCGTATCAACGTCACTCATGCGCTTCTTCGGGGTCAACAGCGGGGACTGGCAAATGATATCCTCAGCCATTCTTATCATTATGATTCCTACCGCAATTCTTTATGTGTTCTTGCAAAAATATATTTTCGCGGGTGTGACAAGCGGTGCGGTTAAATAAACCGTCCGCTTTCTTTTCATTGCAGATGTACCGATTTTAGCACAAACTAGAAGAGGAACACGCGGGGAGGAGCGAGCAGGATTGTTGAACATTATGATCGCGGATGATGAAGAATTCATAAGGCTGGGTCTAGAAAAAATATTAACGAAAATGGATTTGGACATCAAAGTTATCGGCTCCTACAGCAACGGAATGGACGCTTGGGCGCAAATTTCGAAGCTCAGTGAAGGCGAGCTGGATGTGCTGATTACCGATATAAAGATGCCGATGATGGACGGTTTGCGCCTTATTGAGCACTTGCGCGATAAGTCGATTGATACGATTGTGCTCAGCGGATTTAGTGAATTTGAATATGCGCGCAAGGCTCTTCGCTCGGGCGTGCGGGATTATTTGCTCAAGCCGGTGGACAAGGCGAACTTGTACGACATACTGGTTAAGATTGAGCAGGAGCGCAGCGAAAACGGGCAAACATCGGAATCAACGGTATCTGCTCCAGCACAAGAGACGATCTCGAAGGAAAAAGAGCATCATGTTATTGAGCAAATGAAAACGATTTTGGAGCAAGAATACGGCAAAAACTTCGAAATGGAGCGTATCGCTGACACCGTCGGCATGAGCGCCAATTATTTGAGCCGCTTATTTAAGCAGGAGACGGGCATGACGCTGACAGACTATTTGATCGACATTCGAATAGAGAAGGCAAAGCAGTTTTTGAGCGATCATCCAAATTTGAAAAATTACGAAATATCACAGCTGGTCGGCTATAGTGATCCTGTTTACTTTAACAAGCTTTTTAAGAAAATGGTCGGTGAAACGCCAAAGGATTATAAAGCTAAGCACCACTAGCATTGAAGAACAAAATTGAATATAAGAAGTGCAATATCGCACATTTACAGGAAGGTGGAATGAGCGTAAGATGATGCGGTAGCTTGCCGGATTTAGAATGGTTGGACAGCATGCAGAGCTGCAGAAGGATGGAGAGAGAAATGTCAGAGAGGGTTGTAAAAACTCAGCTTGGTGCTGCAAAGGGACTAGCGAGCACATTTGAAAACGCGGCACTAGAGGAAAATGCCAGCCCGTTGAAGTTTTTATTGTCATTATACAAAGGCAACTTTGCCAATCTATTGATTTCATTATTATTTTTGTTCATCAAAAGCGCGCCAATTTATGTGCTGCCAATTGTAACAGCTAATATTATCAACATTGCGACGAATCCAGCAAAATATCCGCTAAGCGGCATTTGGATTAACTTTGTTATTATTTTGATCGTCATCCTGCAGAACATACCAACCCATGCTGCTTACATTTCTTTTTTGAGCCGTGCGGTAAGATATGTAGAAGCGGGACTTCGCAGCGCGCTTGTGCGCAAGCTGCAGCAGTTGTCCATTAATCAACACAGGGAACTGCCTGCGGGCAAGCTGCAATCGAAAGTGCTGCGCGATGTCGAAGCGGTTGAGATGATGTCAAAGCAGTTCATGATTGCTTTGGCGCCGGCTGTCGTTAACATTATCGTATCGTTTATTATAACGCTGAACAGCAGCTGGATTGTGTCGTTGTTTTTTATACTGACCATTCCAATGTCCATAACGATCGTAACGATTTTTAGGCGCAAAATCCGTAAATCGAACAAGGAATTCCGTAAAGAAATAGAACAAATGTCCTCTCGCGTGTCAGAGATGGTCGAGATGATTCCGATTACGCGCGCACACGGCTTGGAGAAGGTAGAGATCGCACGTATTGACCAGACACTGAACAACATTCAAGGCAAAGGGTATCGGCTGGATTTGGTGGAGGCGTATTTTGGCTCAACAAACTGGGTGACGTTTCAAATTTTCCAGGTGCTTTGTTTAATTTTCACGGCATACTTAGCTTACAATGGGCAAATTCAGGTTGGCGACGTCGTTATGTACCAAGGTTTTTTTGCGATGATTTTGGCTTCCGTTACTGGTCTCATTAACATTTATCCGCAAATTGCAAAAGGTCTTGAATCGATTCATTCCATTAAAGAGATTTTGGTATCGACCGATATTGAAAATAATAGCGGCAAAAGAAAAGTTGCCGATGTACGAGGCGAATTTTCTTTCGAGGGTGTAGAGCTTTCATATCCGGGCAGTGAACATCATGTGCTTGAGGATGTTACCCTCGAAGTTGAAGCAGGGGAATGTATTGCATTTGTTGGCGCATCCGGCGCAGGCAAATCAACAGTGCTCAATCTAGTTATCGGCTTCCTGCAGCCAACGGGCGGGAAAGTGCTGATGGACGGCATTGATTTGGCGGACATTGATCTACGCAGCTATCGCAAGCATTTGGCGGTCGTGCCGCAAACGAATATTTTGTTCTCAGGTACGATTCGAGACAATATTACGTATGGCCTTCGCGACATTACTGATGAGCAAGTGAATCGTGTTGTTGAGATGGCTAACCTATCCGAGTTTATCGGGCAGCTGCCGGATGGCCTCGACACAATGGTTGGCGAACATGGCGGCAAGCTGTCTGGCGGGCAGCGTCAGCGGATTGCGATTGCACGTGCGCTTGTACGCGAGCCAAAAATTATTATTTTGGATGAAGCCACCTCAGCACTCGACAACGAGTCAGAATTTCATGTTCAGAAGGCGATGCAGGAGCTGATTAAAGGCCGCACGACATTTATTGTCGCTCACCGCCTGTCGACGATTCGTGATGCAGATCGTATTGTCGTCATGAAGCATGGACGTATTGTTGAGGTAGGCACTTTCGATGAGCTGATGGCAAGCAAAGGCGAGTTTTATAATTTGAAGCAGCTGCAGCTCTAGAAGAGGCAGGTCTGCTTCTGAAATGGCGGTTAAGGCTGATCGGGTGTTTTTACCCCGGTCAGCTTTTTTTTTGGCTTTACGCTTCCAATCACGAGCGCCGTTTGTATCGTAATGTTCATATTTTTATAGAAGATATGAAAATTGTTTTATGATATGAGAAATAGCAATGCCTTATAATGTGAATATCATATCCATTAATAGTGATGAGGTGCTTGATTTTATGCGAAAAAAGCTAGTATATTCGCCGCCGGCCAACGGTTACCCGGAGTGGAACAATAACCCTGAGATTTATCGTTTGAACCGTATGGATGCGCATGCTTCGTTAATGCCCTTCGATACGATAGAGGAGGCATGGGATGGCGATCATAACAAGTCTTCGAATTATTTGTCGCTGAACGGCCAGTGGAAATTTGCATTTGCAGAGAATGCCGAATCACGAATCGCCAACTTTTATAAAGCTGATTATGATCATAGCCAGTGGGACAGCATTACGGTTCCCGCGCATTGGCAGCTGCAGGGCTATGATTATCCGCAATATACGAATGTTAGATATCCTTGGGATGGCAACGAGGACATAAAGCCGCCGTTTGCCCCTACTGCATATAATCCAGTTGGTTCATATGCTCGTACTTTTACAGTACCTTCCGAGTGGGATGGTAAACCTGTATTTATCAGTTTCCAAGGTGTGGAGTCGGCTTTCTATGTATGGCTGAACGGAGAGCTTGTTGGTTTTAGCCAAGATACGTTTACACCCTCCGAGTTCGATCTAACCCCTTACCTTGCAGTCGGTGAGAATAAGCTGGCCGTAGAGGTTTATCGTTGGAGCGACGCAAGCTGGCTGGAGGATCAAGATTTTTGGCGAATGAGCGGTATTTTCCGAGATGTCTACTTGTACTCCACTCCAGAGGCACATATCTATGACTATTTTGTACATACAGAGCTTGATGAGCAGTGCCTTGACGCAGATCTGATTGTTGATGCGAAGCTGCTTAACTATTTTTTAAGGCCAATTGGCGAAATAACGCTAGAGGCAGCGCTATATGATGTGAATCGAGCTGCCGTATTTCCAAGCCCGCTGACGATCCAAACGCAGGTGGAAGGCGAGGATCTTACTTCTGTTCAACTGCGCGCCGCTGTTTCAAATCCGCTCAAATGGAGTGCTGAGCAGCCGAATTTATATACGTTGATACTTAGCTTGAAATCAGAGGACGGCACGCTGCTTGAAGCGATAAGCTGCAAGGTCGGTTTCCGCAAGTTTGAGATTAAAGATGGCCTGATGCAAATCAATGGACGCCGGATCATGTTCAAAGGGGTAAATCGCCACGAATTTTCATGCGATACAGGCCGTGCGATTAATGAAGCGGATATGCGCAAAGATATTGAACTCATGAAGCAATATAATATCAATGCCGTCCGCACTTCACATTATCCGAACAACTCGCTCTGGTACAGGCTTTGTGATGAATATGGGCTGTATGTCATTGACGAGACGAATCTGGAAACGCATGGTTCTTGGACTTATGGACAGAAGGAGCTTGGCGAGACTGTGCCAGGAAGCAGACCGGAATGGACAGGGGCTGTGCTCGATCGCTGCAATTCGATGATGCAAAGAGACAAAAACCATGCGTCTATCGTCATCTGGTCGCTTGGAAATGAAGCATTTGGCGGAGACAATTTCGTAAAAATGCATGATTTTTTACGTGAAGCTGATCCGTCGCGCGTCGTTCATTATGAGGGAGTGTTTCACTACCGCGAATCGGATGCAGCTTCTGATATCGAGAGCCATATGTATACGAGTCCTCAGGGCGTTGAACAGTATGCGCGAAGCAATCCGAAAAAACCTTATATTTTATGCGAGTACAGTCATGCGATGGGCAATTCCTGCGGGGGCTTGCATGTGTATTGGGAGGTTTTTGAGAAGTATCCTGTGTTGCAGGGCGGCTTCATATGGGATTGGATCGATCAGGCCATCCGAGTAACAGACGAGAGCGGCACAGTGAAAATGATGTATGGAGGCGACTTTGGCGAATCGCCGCATGATGGCAATTTCTGCGGCAACGGCCTTATTTTCGCAGATCGTACAGTGTCGCCTAAGCTTCAAGAGGTGAAGAAGGTATACCAAAATGCCAAGTTTGAAGCGATTGATCTGAAGAATGGCACCATTAAGGTGACCAATCGTCATTTATTCAGCGCTTTAAATAGCTTTACACTTGCTTGGCAAGTAGTGATTAACGGTGTTTCTGTGGAAGCAGGCACGGTAGAAGCGGCCGCACAACCTGAGAGTGAGGAAACGTTAACGATTCCTTACACGCTGCCTAAGCTTTCTTCCATTTCGGAAGAGGCTGTATTAACGGTACAGCTGCTGCTGAAGGAGCAAACCCTCTGGGCAGAAGCGGGTCATGAAATCGCGTTTGAGCAATTTGTGCTGCCTGCGCCTATTGAGCCGATTATTGGTCTTGTACAAGCTAAGCCTGCTGTTCATGCTGAACAGTCGGCAGCGGCGGTGATTGTAAGCGGTGAATGCTTCACTGCGCAATTTGATCTAGCAAATGGCAGCCTTACTTCCTATGTGTGGAATGGCTCAGAGCGGTTATTGCAAGGATTGACTCCGAACTTCTGGCGTGCCTACACGGATAATGATCGCGGCAATCAGCAGCATATACGCTGTGCAACATGGCGAGAAGCGGGGACAGAGCGCGTTCTGCAAGCGATGACTTGGGAGCTTGAGGCAAGCAGTGTAACAATTAATGTGCAGTATAGCTTGCCTACTACAACGGAATCCATGCTGTCGTTAATTTACAAAGTAAGTGCAGATGGTGAGATCAATATATACGAGAAGCTGCAGCCTGGGGCAGATTTACCGGAAATTCCGGAAATCGGCATGCTCTTCCAGATGCCAGCATCATTTGATCAAGTAAGCTGGTATGGCAAAGGTCCAGACGAGACGTATTGGGATCGCCAAACGGGAGGCAAGCTTGGGCTTTACGCTGGCAGCGTTCAGGATCAGCTCGTATCGTATATCAGGCCACAGGAATGCGGCAATAAGATGGACGTTCGCCATGCTGCGGTTACGAATGCAAAGGGCGAGGGTCTCGTGCTGAAGGGCGCGCCGCATTTTGAACTAAATGTACTGCCTTATACGCCATTGGAGCTGGAGGCGCATGATCATATTCATCTGCTGCCACCAAGCAACAAAACAGTCGTGCGCGTCAACCATAAGCAAACCGGCGTGGGCGGACATGATAGCTGGGGACAGCTTCCGGAGAAGGAATACATTCTGTTTGCGAACCAAGCATTCTCCCATCAGTTTTCGATTAAAGGGATATAAAATAAAAAGAGGCTTGTCTTCCGTCTGCTGACGGTCGGCTGGCCTCTGTTTTATTTGATATAGATGCCGCCAAACGGCAGCACTTCGCGAAGAATTCTTTTGATAAAGCCGCCGTTTTGCAGCTGCTCCTCCAGTTCGGCATCGCGGGAGCCTGTTTGGATAAGTACTGGACCGGTGCCGCGAATTTCCCACTGCACATTCATATGCTGGCTTGCGAGCTTGTTGCCGTAAACGGACAGCTGGATGGAAGCATGCTCTGGATATGCGACGAGTGCTCCAGTCTCAACATACAAAGGACGATCCGGATGGAGCTGAATGGATTTCACATCTCCAGCGGTAATGATTCCGAGCAAGCCTGGTCCGGAAAATCGCATTCGCACAAATTCCTTCGTAATCCATGCGTTTTTGAGCTTCTGCACGACAGACTTTAGCTTCATGCCGTCCGAGAAAAAGATAATATGCCTGAAATCGAACAGCAAGTCGCTTTTCTCATCGATGTGCAGCGTTTCGAGCGAGCAGCCTGCAGGCAAGCCGACAATGAATTCGGCCGGTCCAGAAATAAGGGAGCGAATCCAGCGTTTCTTGCGATACATGCCAGCCAAATCCATGAAACGATCCTCGCGATTTTGCGGATCGCCTTGGAAGGCGATGATTGATTTTGGATGCAGAACATGAAGCTTGTCCGCAGTATCAAGGGTGAGATGCACATGGCCGACTTGGGCAGGAACGGTTATTTTCATCCGCTAATTCCTCTGCTGCCTTTGCTGTCTCTACTGCTTGTGCTGCGCTGCTTGCGCCATACGACATAACGCCAAACTCTCAGGGATACGATATAAGCAACAAAAACAGCTGCGATTATAATGACAGTATTAATAAGCTTGCTTATAAACGATTGTTTGTCCTGCTTCATGCGATCCATCTCGGCTTGCAGCTCGGCATTTTGCGCGATAAGCTGATTGTTTTGTTCAAGCAGTTCCTTTTGCTTAAGCGCATATTCTGCCGCAGCCTTTGCGGATTCCTCAAGCTGCTGCTGCTGCTCAGCAAGTGCTTCTGTGGCTTCAATATACTGCTGCTGAAGCTCGCTTATTTTCTCAGGTGTATTGTAAATGTCTTTGATTCGATCAATTAAACCTGCGTGGACAGTTGGTTGTGGAATGATGATGAGAATAAAGGATAAGAAGCTTGTAATGACAAGTGCTTTCCATAATGATTGCCGCATCATATTCTCCCTTCAGTTTTCGACATAAGAGGGGCTGATGCTTACATTTTACAGCCTTTCTCGACAATAGTCACTCCTGTCCTGTATTTGGATGGAAAAAATGATTCGGCTTCGTTAAAAATCAATTTCTACATAAAAAAAAAGATAGCAGCGCAATGGCTGCTATCCTTTGATCAGTTCCTATTTTCTAACGTACAAGCGGCTCGTTTCTTCCCAAATGCCGCCCGGCTCAAGTGAGACAAGCCCGATTTGCTCAGCTGGCAAGTTCACATTTGGCGCATTGACGAGATTCAGCTGCGGCTCCGGACAGAAGAAGCCTGGCGTAGCGTTGTTGTTCCAAATCATCCACTGCTTGTAAGCCGTTCCAATATCGTAGACTAATGTTACGCCATTGCGTGTATCGGTCAGCTCCATCGCGTTGCGGCCATTTTGCGGCTCGGTTGTGTAGTGATTATCCATCGGCTCCCAGAATGGGGAGATGCCTGTTGTTTTCATGGCTTCCTCGTCTGCAACTAGCGTCTGGTAATTGCCTGTTGGCAGCATACGCTCGTTAAGCTCCCAGCGTTTGCCGGTTGTTAGCGTGAAGCGGTAATCATCTGCTGTACTATTCGCTGCGAACGGAGCATTGATCGTTGTATGGAAAGCGATCAAGCAAGGCATAGCGTCCGTTCCTTCATTATGTACCGATACATGCTGCAGTAGACCAGTATCATTTAATGCATAACGAAGTTTAATGGTGAAGCGATGCGGCAAATACGTGTAGATCGGGTGGCTTTCATCGATTGAAATTTTGAGCGATACGTAGCTTTCCGTTTTGTTTGTCCCAAAATCCTCGACACTCCAAGCTGCTGTATGGAAAAATCCGTGCAAATGGTTGCCCGTTTTTGCTTCGTTAACTGGAAAGTTATACGTTCTGCCGTTCCATGTAAAAGTACCATCTTCATAACGGTTTGGAGGGAACAGAACTGGGATGCCGTGAATGCCCGGATTCTCTCTGAAGCTATCCATTTCCTCTAGGGATGGTTCGCGAAGGAAGGTATAGTTGTTTGCTTTATCGCGAAACGCAATAAGATTGGCACCAACTGCTGGCAATACAGCTGCTTCATATGCGCCCCATTGCAGCCATACAGCTTGCTCATCATGAAATAATTTTTCAAATGCTTGTCCTTGCGTAGACATGGTAGTCCTCCTAAAAGTGATTAATAATTGACTTCATTTGTGCGAAAAATATAATAATATTCAACTTTAGAATAGCAGGACAGTAGACAACAAACAACCGCCCTATTCCGATAATAGCGAAAAATGGGGCGGTTGTATGTACAACTATTTTGTTATCCGATATTCTTTGTTTGAAGCACGCTGTGAAAACAGCTGTTGGATGACGAATTGCTTGCGGCGATTTACGGTTACTTGCTTAGAGTCTGTTATTTCGGAGTCAAAATAAATCGTACCAGCATCAATCGTCTTGATTTTTCCGATATTGATGTAGCAATTAGAGCTGACTTGATAGAAGCTGTGTTCGTTAGTCAACTGGCTAATCTGTTCGGCAGTCATTCGTCTCTTTATATTATAGTTTCTGCCATGGAAGCTAACGAGTCCTTGCATACCGAGCTTGAAATAGAGCACGTCCGTCTCCAAATCGAAATCCTCATACACATTCCGTTCGCTCATTACAACATTCATCATCTCAATTCCCCCTTTAGAAATGTGAATCGCTGAATTTGTTAGCGCTTACATTGTAACATGTCACAATAGTATTTGTGAAGTCTTTTATAAAAAAAAGACATTGTTTGATGAAGCCGCTTATGCTATGGTCACTGTAAAGCCAAAAAGTCAGAGAGGCAGGGTAAAAAATGAGCAATTTAAAGGAACAACCGACACCCATAAATATCCTTTATATCGGGTCATATGGAACAGCGGAGGAATCAACGATTCATGTGTGTGCGTTTGACGAAACGACAGGTGAGTTAACGATATTGCAGCATCTTAGCGGGCTCGAAAACGCTTCTTATTTGACTTTAAATCCAAATGGCGGCAGCTTATATGCGGCTAGTGAAACTGAAGTAACCGGTGATGCCAGCGGTGGCTCAGTCGCTTCGTTTGAGATTGATAAAGCAACGGGCTTGCTGAAACCTACAGGCAACCGCTTGCTTACATATGGCGCTCATCCTTGCTACATTAGCACGGACAAAGCGGGGCAGGTGCTCTTAGCTGCCAATTATACAGGCGGAAACGTTGCATTATTACCGATTAAGGCTGATGGCGGGCTGGAGGCGGCAACATCTGTTCAGCAAAATGCTGGTGAGCTCGGACCAAACGCAGCAAGGCAGGATGCACCGCATGCTCATTGCATCATTCCGTTTGGTTCTTCTTATGTATGTGCAGTCGATTTGGGTATCGATGCGATCGTTATTTATCGCTATGATGAGGAACGGCGCTCGCTTATTCCTCATGGGATTAGCAAGGTCCACCGTGGTGCTGGTCCACGTCACTTGATTTTCCATCCTCATTTAAAAACAGGCTACGTGATGAATGAGCTGGATTCGACGATTACACAATTTGATGTGGATGCGGAACTGGGCGCATTAACAGCAAACCAGGTGATATCAGCATTGCCAGCGGACTACAATGGATATAACGATTCAGCGGATATTCATTTAGGAGTTTCGGGACGCTTTTTGTACAGCTCTAACCGTGGTCATAATAGTATTGCTGTATTTGCAGTGGATCAAGGAAACGGACAGCTCTCGCTTATTCAGCATATCGATTGCGGCGGAGAGTCACCGCGAAATTTTGTCCTTACGCCAAGCGGCGATCATTTACTCGTTGCTCATCAGAAGACAGGCAATATTACTGTATTCTCAGTAAATGCGGAAAGTGGGCTGCTGTCCAAGCTGGATTCGGAGCTAGAGCTGCCTAGTCCTGTGTGCATGAAGTTTGCAATAGCTTAGTTCATGCTTGCTGCTCGTTTCGTTGAGGGGAACGAGTGTTTTTCGTTAAGAAAGGCAGGTCCTACTAAACATGTCTGCACAGCAAGAAACGAGAAAAATCAATAAAGAAGCGATAAAATCAGCTACTGTATACTCGATACTCATTTGCATCAGCTCCGTTCATCTCATGAATGATATGATGCAGTCGGTTGTATCCGCGCTGTTTCCCGTATTGGAGCAATCTCTACGGTTAAGCTTGGCACAAATCGGCTGGATTGCTTTTACGCTCAATATGACTTCATCCGTTATGCAGCCTGTTGTGGGCTTGATCTCGGATAAGAGACCCGCGCCTTGGATGCTTCCTGTCGGGATGTGTGCCAGCATGCTCGGGATGGTTGGCTTAGCCTTCGCATCGAACTTCTACTTGGTGCTGCTCGCGGTTGTGTTTGTGGGGCTTGGCTCAGCCGTGTTCCATCCGGAGGGCTCTCGGGTTGTGCATTTGGCCGCAGGCAATCGCAGAGCTTTCTCCCAGTCGATCTATCAGGTTGGCGGTAATTTTGGTCAAATGCTCGGCCCGTTGATGACGATGCTGATCTTCCTGCCGTTTGGACAGAAGGGTGCTATATGGGGGACATTGCTTGCTGCTACAGCCATTATTATTTTGACGAAAGTCGTTCCTTGGTATAAGACGCAGTTAGCTGTACATGATGGCAAAATGCAGCGCAAAGCGGCAGGCAGCGCGAAGCCCGCTCTTGCACCCAAGGTTGTTGCGTTTGCACTTGCTATCTTGTTCGTGATCGTATTTGCACGATCCTGGTATGCTGCAGCGATCGGTAACTTTTATCAGTTTTATGTGGTGGAAGCCTATCATCTGACGATTAAGCAAGCACAGATTCCATTGTTTCTATTTATGGCAGCTGGTGTTGCTGGTACCTTTCTTGGTGGCATATTGGCGGATCGGATCGGACGCAAAAAAATGATGCTGATTTCCATTCTAGGTGCAGCACCATTCGCTCTCATTCTGCCGCATCTGCCTCTAGCCTGGGTATATCCAGTAATCGTAGTGCTTGGTTTTGTTTTGCAATCGGGCTTCTCGGTCAGCGTCGTGTACGCGCAGGAGCTAATGCCCAGCAAGGTAGGCACGGCTTCAGGGCTTATAACGGGTCTTGCTTTTGGAATGGGTGGACTTGGTGCGGTTGTTCTCGGATATTTGGCGGACGCCCGTTCACTCAGTTTTGTTATGGTCGCTTGCAGCGTGTTACCGCTAATGGGTTTGCTGGCGCTTATGCTGCCAAAGGATAGGAAAGAATCGGTGTAACTCGAATAGGAATGACAGAATAGTCGCTTTAAGGATATTTTCTTAAGGCGACTTTTTTTGTTGAAAATAATATTTGATAAAAACCAAACATAATTATATAATGTTTATAAAATAAGCAAACGTTATTGAGAGGTGTTTAGATAAATGGTTACTGAGGAACGATTTTGGTCGGCGTCGCTAGAAGAACTGAAGCAAGGTTATGTATATGAGGAAGCGGAAGGATTTTATTATTGCCTCATTTGCGGAGAAAGCTTTGAGGATGGAGAGATTTTTCGGGATGAGCAGTCTGGACGCTGGTATGAGGCGCGTAAATATGCAGCCTATCATGTGCAGCAGGAGCATGGCTCCATGCTTGATTATTTACTTGAGCTGGATAAGCGGCAGACGGGTCTGACCGACTTGCAGAAGGAGCTTATTCAAGGTTTTGCCGATCAGCTGACTGACAACGAGATGATGAGCCGTACTGGTATAGGCAGCGCTTCGACCATTCGAAATCATCGTTTCGTGCTGAAGGAAAAGGCCAAGCAAGCAAAGCTGCTGCTCGCGATTATTGAAATGATGGACCATGGCAACACTGCTGCTCCGCGATTCGTGCCTGTACATCGGACGGCTACACAAATCGATGAACGTTATGCAATTACAGAGGATGAATACGCAGATCTTTTGAAGCAATATTTTCCAGATGGTCCTGAAGGTCCACTCGCCTCATTTCCGCGCAAGGAGAAACGTAAAGTAGCAGTGCTGCGTCATATTGCCTCTTATTTCAAAAGCGGAGTCCGCTATACAGAGAAAGAAGTGAATGAGCGGTTAATTTCTTTTTGGGAAGAAGATTATGCAACACTGCGCCGCTATCTGATCGATTATGGCTACTTGGATCGTAAAGATGATGGCAAAGTGTATTGGGTGAAGGGTTCAGGAATTAAGAAAAATGAGCTTGAACAGAGTGGGTCGACCGAGCAGGTTGAGCAAATGACAGCCCAAAAGAAATCTGCTAAAGGCAAGCAAGGAAAAACGGATAAACAGAAAGCTCAGGCCAAAGTGCAGGAGCAAGAGGAAGAACGAAAGGGTGAACCAAAAATGGATAAGGCAAAGAGGAAGCAGCTGACAGCTGAATATCAAGAGCGTGAGCGGCAGATGGGTGTTTTTCAGATCAAAAATAATGTGAACGGAAAAATTTATTTAGGAAGCTCCACTAATTTAGATGCCCTTTGGGGAAAAGAGCAGTTTGTACTGAATATGAATGGTCATGCGAATAAGGAGCTACAGAAGGAATGGAAGCAATTTGGCGGCGAAAACTTTTCTTTTCTCGTTCTAGAGACCGTTAAATTGGAACAAAAGATTCGTTATGATTATAAAGACGTATTGGACCCGGAAGGCCGTCAGCCCGTTGACATGGTGCGGCAATACAACAGAGAAGTCAACGATTTAAAGGAGCTATGGGCCGAGAAGCTGCAGCCTTATGGTGAAAAGGGTTATCATGGCCCTGCCGAGAAGGTGGAGAAATAAATCATTTTTTGGTTGAGGGAGAGTGCTGATTGAAATGTCTGCTAAAGAAGTAACAGGAGCGGGAGAAAGTTTGCTTCGAAACAAGTTTTTTCAAACGATTATATTTTCAAACGTATTGCTTCAAATTGGAATTTGGGTAAGGAACTTCGCTATTCTAATGTATGTGACAGACAAGACGAACGAGGACCCGTTTGCGATTAGTTTGATGGGCTTCGTGGAATTTTTACCGATTTTCGTGTTCTCGTTCATCGGAGGAACGTTTGCAGATCGCTGGAAGCCGCGGCTCACGATGATTTGGTGTGACTTTTTATCAGCGTTATCTGTGTTTGTTGTACTGATTACATTGCTTTACGGTTCATGGCATATGGTGTATTTTGCAACGTTTGTATCGGCAATCCTATCACAATTTTCACAGCCCTCTGCGATGAAGCTGTTTAAGCAGCATATTCCGGCAGAGCAATTGCAATCGGCGATGGCGATGTTCCAATCGCTTATGGCGATATTCATGGTGCTTGGTCCGTCACTTGGTGTCATATCGTATCAAAAGTTCGGCATCGAAGTTTCCATTGGAGTCATGGGCGTAGCGTTCTTGCTCTCCGCTGTCGTTTTGTTCAGAATTCCGCGTGATCGTGAAGTGGAGAAAACAGACGCTGCATTGGAGAAGCATTTCTGGAAAGAGTTCAAGGATGGATTCAAGTATGTATGGCGCAGTCCAGTCTTGAAAGCACTTGGAGGTACGTTTGCACTAGCGGGTACGGCAGTAGGAATTGCCCAGACGCTTGGCTTGTTCATCGTGCTTGAACGTCTGGGTCAGCCTAAGGAGTTTTTGCAATATATTCTGATGGTTAACGGGATAGCGATGCTGGTTGGCGGCGGGGCTGTCATGGTTATAGCCAAAAAAGTAGCTCCGCAAAAGCTGCTCGCAATTGGCCTATTAATGAGCTCGCTTTGTATGATTGGTGTAGGCTTATCAACAAGCATACCCATTACATTAGTGCTGCAATTTATTAGCGGTTTAGGCTTCCCGATGATTCAAATCGGTATTAGCACAATGATTTTGCAATATTCGGAGGAGTCCTATACGGGACGGGTCAATGGCGTGCTTACCCCGATGTTTATGGGGATGATGGTTATTATGACGCTTGTTGCCGGACAGCTCAAAACGGTGTTTCCGCTCGTCGGCATTTATTGCGTCGCAGGATCGATTATGTTTTTGGGAATGCTGCTCCTTGTTCCGTTGTTCAAGCATAAACCGCTTGTTGTTCAGTCTAGTTCTTAGTTGGCTGCGGGTTATTGACAGATTCTCCGGTGTGAAGTAACATTTGCTGTAGTTGATATGTAGGATAGCGAAGCACGCTTATTCCCTCGGTAGAGGGAGGGGCGTGCTTTTTTTGCGTTGCTTCAGCAGTGTTTCTTGGGAGAGTTGCCTGCTGATGGGGGAAGGAATGTTGTCGAAATACGGGAAATAGTGGAGGGAAAGGGGATAAGAAAAGAAGGGGAAAGAGACAGGCAAGAAGAATGATTATGAAGCTGCTGTAAAAAAATGTGTTAAAAATGTTTTTTTATCGCTGGTGAATTTTTATCATCCTAATAAATGGAGTGGTTAAATATGCGGAAAATAGGACAAATCTTGCTCGCAATTACGTTATTGGTGACGTTTCTGATAAATACGGAGACAGCTGCGGCAGCAGTTGCTTTTACAGATACAAAAACGCATTGGGCAAAGGATGAAATTGCGACGGCTATTAACCAAGGATGGATTAATGGTTATGATGCAAAAACATTTAAGCCAAATGCGAACATGACGCGTGCAGAGTTTTTGAAGTCGATTGCGATGGCGATGAAGGTGAAAGTGGAAGATACAGATACGCCTTTTGTTGATGATACGGGTTGGTTCCGAACTTATATTGCTACGGGTTTAAAACAATCGATTATTAAGGTTGGCGACTATCCTGAAAATACATTTGATCCAAATCGTATGATTACGCGAGAAGAGATCGCGCGTATGACGATCCGTGCGCTAGGCAAAGATGCCGAAGGCGTAAAGTCAGGTTATTTGGCTGTGGCAAAAAAACTGGAGATTATGAAGGGTTATCCTGATGGTTCGATGGGCGGAGAGAAGAATGCAACTCGTGCTGAGGCAGTGGTGATGATTCTGAATACGTTGATGGCGAAGAATGGGAAGCCGGTGGCTTATCCGAAGACGAAGGAAGAGTTGAATACATTGATTCAGAGTTTACCTAGTTTTAAGGGGAATACGACTTATGGTAGAAATCAAACCATTCTAATTAACCTTAAAGGAACGGATACATTTCAAGATAATAAAGTGACAATTGAATATAAGGCTGAATTAAAAAGAACTACACTTAACACTTTTGAAAGTTCAGCGGATGTAAAAGAATTTGTCAAAGATATTTTAAAATATTATTATCCTATATCATTTGAAAAAGCCTATAGTAACTATCTTAAAGTGGATAGTTCTAAAGCCGGGGACGCTACGGATGAAATAGAAACGACTTACGATGGAAGAAGTTTTGTTGTATATAAAGGTTCAGATGATACAGGGGTATCCTTTTGGATTGGTGGGTGAGTTTTATAATGAAAGTCGTTAAGAATTTACTTATCATAGCTTTATGTTTTGTGGTTTTCATAACTTCATTCCCTCTACATGTTAGTGCAGCTACGAATTGTCCAGCACCAGCTAAATATAGCGATTTGGCGCAAGAATATATTGATTTTTATAATATACCGTTGAAAAACTCTAAAGGTGCTTTAAACGAAAAATTTTTATTAAATCAATCCAACATTGGTTCAAGTGTTATAGTTTATGGTTGTCCATCAGATGTTGACAAATTAGTGCAAGATGAAAAAAAGGGACAATCTCGTTATCTTGGTTGGGATTATGAAGGAAATCTATATCGAAACTGGATGTTTGAAAGTGATTCAAATGCAACCAAAAGTGTGGCGAAGAATTGGGTAAAGACACCATGGGACACTAGTGTAGGAAAATCAAAAAATATAAGGGAATCGACAGTGCTTAATAGTAATCCTGATGCAGCACAATGGATGAAAGAAATAATAGATCCGTATGGTCATTCAAAAACATTTTTAGAAAGTTACAATAAATTAAAAGGAACGAGCTGGACGGGGGATACACTCTTAGACTATGTCATAATACAGCAAGCTCGAACAAAATTTTCTCCTGGTGTCGTTCAAATGTGGAATATATGGCAGCCTGATGATTCGTGGTGGTATGAAATCTTTACTATTCCAGCTGAACCGCTTCCGCCACCGCCCTCAAAACCTGATCTTATCATTAGCGCAATAGTCAATCCGGCAGATGCATGGGTTGGCGACTCTATACCAATTAAAATTACTTCAGAGAATAAAAGTAAAACGTTAAGTAGCGGAGCATTTACGGTAGGTATAGTTGGGACAACAATTAAATCAGAAATCATTTCAAACATACCACCCGGACAAACCAAAACAGTTACCGTCAATGTATCCTCTACATCAAGCGGAATTAAGACCTTCACAGCGAAGACTGATTTTGGTGAAGCCGTCATCGAATCAAACGAAAATAACAATACCAAAGATTTTAAAATTGCATTCAACAAAAAGAACGAACCCACTACTCCAATAGCTATCATCTCTCATAAAGAGGGAGACCATCGAACAACCCCCGAAATAACCATGAAGCCGGCAACAGAGCCGAAGCTTGATGACAAACTCTCCTATTCGCCAGGCAAGGAATCTATCACCATTCGAGATTGGAAATATAAAAACCCAACAGGTAAAACGATTGCAACAAAACCAACAGCAAAAGATTTTGCTGCTGAAGGGAAATACATAATTGAGCTGCGTGTCACCAATAGCGCAAAAAAAGTTTCGGAGTGGGCGCAGCTGATAATAAACGTGGCAAATAAAGCAACGCCAAATCCAAGCACAAGCCCTACGCCAACTCCTGAGCCAACACCTACACCTAAGCCTGATTTGAAAGCGGATATAGAATTTGATCCTCCTAGTATTATTGCAGGGGAAAAGTCCTCGCTTATAAATCGGTCAAAAGGACTGAACGGCTACACATGGACATTCACGAACAACTTGAGCGCAGTACTACCAAATAATACAGACTTTGAGTTTTTGTACAAGACTTATTCAAATCCTGGGTTTTATACGGCTGAAATTACCGTAACCGATGGATTTGGCGGATCGCAAAAGGATACTGCATTGCTTCGGGTTGTCGATCCCAAACCAGTAGCCATCGTATCGGGAATAACGCGTGTGATACAAGGAAGGCCTTTAGAGCGACCTTACAATCTTTTAAACTCGTATACACCATTAGAGGATAGAGGCGAAAAAATAGATTTTAGCAAGTCGGAGATGCGCTATAAAAAAGTAGGAGATGCAGCCTATACAAATGGTTGGTTCACCGTAACGCCTGCTAATTTAGGCGAATATAGTATCGAAGGAAAGGTTTATGACACGACTGGAAGAGCTAGTGATTGGGATGATTTAATTATGGAGGTTATTCCTGATGCACCACCTACAGTCGAAGTGCTAGCACCTGAAGAATCATATCGAGGTAACGGATTCATGCTTTATATCGATGCAGAGAGTCCTGACGGCGATATTCTAAATCATCTTTTTCTCGAAGAGCGATATGACCAAGATGGTGATGGAAACTTTGAGGAAGAAGCGTGGAAACCCTTATATAATGGAGTTTTTAAAACAACGCATTCGCTCAATTACTCTAAAGTAGGGAAGAGGCAGTATCGTGCTACCGTGACAGAAGACTATGGGTTAAAAGGTAGTTCGGGCATTGCCATTACTGATATTCTGAACTACAAGCCGTCTGCAAACTTCAACGTGTTTGGAACTACACAGCAGCCAGGACAGGGAGAAGACAGCGGCCCACCAGTTACGAACTACTCAACACAATCGATTTTCCGTTCGTGGACGGTTAAGACGCCATACAAAGGCGGAAATGCCCAAAAAGCGGCATGGAAAGCGGATGCTACTACACTATCGACAAAAAATGGAGTGTACGCAAACTTTTCAGTTGGATACCCGAACTCAGGAAATGGAGCGAACTCACGAACAAAATATCAGCTTGCTGCTGATATTGTTGCTAAACCCACTTGGAGTGTGCCAAATTCAGAAATAATATTTAACAAGGTTTTCGGTGGGAATCGTCTATATTCTTATAGTCAGAATTATAGCTTGCCTAACTATCCCTATACATTTTATGAACGAAATTCAATTACAGGTGAGCTTTTGAGGACGGTTAATTTTGATACACCTAGCAATTTCACACTTATGGAAATTGGCGGAGATGAAACATTTTACTTTGCAGATAGAAGACAAAATGCAGCCAACCCGTATTTAGCGGTCATTGCGAGGTACGATAAAAATGGTGTATATCTTGATTCGATTAATTTGCAATCTAGTTTAACATCACCTAGCGGACTAGGCAGCGGAATTGGACCGGCTCTTGTCCAAATATCATCTGATGGCGAATATATGTATGTGGCTAGTAAATTCTCGTATGATGTGCCTGAGCAATATAATTATAATTACAATAATCAATTGCGAATTTTCAAATACTCCTTAAAAACGAAAAGCTTAGTGTGGGAAGCACCAGGGGAGAACTTGGATCGTGGATTTATTTCAAACATTAACTTGACCGAAGATGATAACGGAGATACGTACGTTACGTATAACTTTGAAGATCGCTATTCTTCTGGATTAGGAGGAGTGAGAGGTCTCGTTGTACAAGTGAAAAAAAATGGTGTAACTCGTAACGTTACTGTAGGGGGTGCAATTGGACTATCTGCGGCTTCCATATCTGATTCAAAAAGATTTGTCTATGTAAATTATGTGTCCATGGGTAGCAGTAAAACAGGTACTACTATGTTTGAGGCAATTGAGAGCGGTACTAACTATTACGGTGAAGAAATATTTAAGAGCGCTTTTGGAAGAAGGATTGTCAGTTACGAAAGTTCACATCCATTAGGTTATTCAGATGTAGCACCCAATGCAAATCCAATCGTTTTTTCCAATTTATTGACGTATTCCCAAGGCAGAACGCACGAATCGTATAATGCATTTTTTAATTACTATGGAGACCAACACGGCGGTTTTCAAGGTGTAGATTATGGTGCAAACCTTGGTAAAATATTTATCAATCAATACGATCAGATTATTTATCCAGTGTTTATGCCTGTGGGAACCTCTTGGGGTGATCCCGATGCACCTAAAAAAATATGGGCCACGTTGTATAACGCAACAACCAATAGTGTCATTGCCCAGACGCCATATTCCGGAGCAGAACCAGGAAATAATCAAAAGCTATCAGGATCATCATCAACACCTATTTTACCGGATGGCTCCATTTATGTTTTTTACGATAAAAATGTCATGCCGTTTGTTTCAGCTAACGCTAATGGAACATTAAAGGAAATAGATGCAAATACCGTTGAAATTACGAGTGACGATTGGGGCGGACTGCTCTATGATGTTGGAAGTGCTATGAAAAACTACGCCTTAGAATTTCATGCAAATGTAAGTGATATAAGAAACGACAAGGTTATCGGAGCTGCTTTTCAGATTCAGAATGAGAAAAATATGTATGCAATGGAGTGGAGCAAGAACACCCTGTCGCTATTCCGTGTAGTCAATGGTGCGAAAAGATTATTGCAATCTACACCAATGACACGAACTGCATTTAACACGTATCCGATTAAAGTAGAATCGGTTAATGGCATTCAGCGTGTATATGTGAATTATGCGAAAGTACTAGAGGTTGCCGATGGTACGTATACAAGAGGCTACGCGGGATTAATGTCACTTGGGCAATCCAACGCTGTATTCTCTAATGTAAAGAAAACGAACTATGGTGACACTTACATCGAACAAACCTATGATTCTGTTCTCGTCAATGATCCGATCTCTTATGAGAAACTATTCAATGACGTTGAAAAAGATCCAATGGGAGCAGAAGAGTGGAGCTACAGCCATAATCCAAACTTCTTTGAAAATCCAGAAGGGTTGAGCATTTATAGCGGAAAAACGTATGGATCAACCATAAACGAGCTAGAGAAACCTGGGGTATATGAAATCACCTTCCGTGCTAAAGACAATCCTGGTCTTTCTGCTTATAGCAAATGGTCAGAGCCAGTGAAAAAGCTGCTTTATGTACATCGACGACCGGTCGCACAGCCGGATGTTAGGTTTACAGGCAAGGTTTTTGCAGAAGGTGAAGCACTAGATTATGAAACATTTGATACCTCTTATGATCCTGATATTGCTCATATTTTATCAGACAAGTTATTCCGTACACGATGGGCTGATCAAAGCACATGGACAGTCGGGAAACGGGAGTACTATAATCGCCCTGGAGTGGAGCTGATTGTACAGGAGCAAGTTCGAGATATACACGGAGCATGGTCTTATTGGGGGCAATCGATAGTCTATAAGGACGGAATACCGCCAGTTAACCAAACGAAGCCTGTTATGACCATTACGGTACCTGCTGGAACGACTCCAACAACACCGACGGTGCTGATTAAAGAACCGACGATTCGATGGACGTATTATGACAAGGAGAATGATCCGCAAGAAAGTTATCGTTTAACACTAACCTATGTCGATAACAATGAAACGGCCTTGTATATTGAGCATGAAGGAAATGCACTTACGTATCCTATGCTTGCGGAAAGCATCGTTCCAGGTCGCGTCGTTAAGGTGCAAGGGCAGGTTTACTCAGTAGGGGTATGGTCTAATTTAAGCAATATTAAATATTTTGTGCTGGATCTCCCGCCGCAAACCTATTTACTTTCGTTTAACGGGCTAGATGCTAATAATCCTATTTATACAAACTCAAATCGCCCACAGCTGCACGCGTTTACGATTGATCCAGAGAACCACCCCATTAAAGCGATAGACTATGAGGTGTTCAAAGCATCAAGCGGTGTTATGGTAGTGGACACAAACTCAGCTTTGGCTGCTGATAATTACACAACACCTGCGTTAGCTGAGGGGCTGCATTACTGGAGAGCGAGAGCGAACGACAGCTATATATGGGGACCGTATTCAAGCAACGGGTTTTTCTTTGTCGATACGGTTAAACCTGCAGATGTGAATGAACAGCTTACTGTTGAACCTACGGCCGTAACGGTTCAGTTCAATACCTTCTATGATGCCGAGCCTTCCTCGGGACATGCTGCTCGCACTTTCTATTTGCAAAAAGTGAACGCGAGCGGCAGTGTGACGAATATTGATTTAAATGGTGACGGTAAAATAGAATACAGCATTCCTTTAGCACTTTCTAAGCAATCATACAAAGTTGCTGGGTTGATTTCTGGACAAGCATATCGCCTTACCATAATCGATTATGACGTTGCCGGCAATGAAGGGCATTATGAATATATTTATTTCGTTACCAATCGACCTCCGACGGCTGACTTTGATTGGACGCCCAAACCTGTATATGAAGGAGATATGACAACGTTTCTATCGAATGTGACAGATGCTGATGGCAATACGCTTACGATTGCTTATGAGCTGACAAGTCCGCTCGGCGTGAAGAACAGCTATTTCTATACCGTTAATGGTCCAAACTATCCGGTAAAAGGGCCTTCACTGAGGTTAACAACGGTAGGGCTTTGGAGTATGAAGCTAACGGTTAGCGACGGTATAGCTGAGCCGGTTAGCGTAACCAAAACGTTGCAGGTGCTGCCGCTACATGTCAATGCTTATGTACGGCATACTGAGCTATGGGATCAGCATCGTAAGGCTTTTAATTTAAAACAATCAGGAGATGAGAATTCGCCGCGCGGTTATTCGATATTTTGGGCGGGAGAGAAATTTATACTGGAGGCAGATACGACCATTACAGGTACGGCTACAAAAGCGGATCGGGTAGAGGTGCATATGCATACTTACGAAACGTCTCTAACCGCATTAAACGCAGGGCAAACCAACTGGAAGGGTGAGCTTTGGGATGCATCATTCACAAAGCTTGCTAAAGGCACCTTAACATTCACATTTTCTGCTTACTACAATAATGGCACAGTGAAAACGAAATCAGTAGACATAACGATCGATGGACAAACATTAGATATTGTTGGCGTACATCGCGTTCAATAATGGAGCGGGTTATTAGGTCAATTGTAAGTAGAAAAGCAATAAAAACAGGCATGCTGCCATCGCAGCATGCCTGTTTTATGTTTGAGACTAATGAGCACTAATCCTCGATAGCGGCTTTTTTGCTGTTGATCGCTTTAATTCGTTCAACATCAAACTTCGGTTGTCGATCGTAAGTATAAAGCCCATTCACTTCTTGTTCCACGTCATAAAGCTGTGTATAACAGAACCCGAACATATTAGGATTCTCAAGAAGAGTACTGGTCAAGCCGTCATATCTTTCAATAAATTGCTCGACACTTTGTGGACGATCCCCGTAGCCCCAGCTTTTCTCATCGGACTGGTTAGGATTCCACCAAATTCCGCCATACTCACTGACGAAATAAGGTTGGCCGTTATAGCTTTGTCTATCGGGGAAGGAAACCCACGCCTCGCCTTTCTCGGCAAGCGGCTGATAACGTTCCCTGAATGTAACAGGATTCTGATCATAATCGTGGACGTCAAAAATGTCCGTTACAACATGGAAGTTGCCGCTTGTATCGATGACCGGACGCGTTGGATCAATAGCTTTAGTCGTCTCATAAACGACGCGAAGTACGTCATTATCTTGACGAGTGCCGCGCGATGAGTCCCATGTTTCATTAAATGGGCACCATCCGATCAAGCTTGGATGGTTAAAGTCTCGTTCCACACCCTCAATCCATTCCGGTAGAAATTGAGCAAGGCTGGCAGCTGTTGATATATCGAGACCCCAGTTAGCATGCTCTCCCCAAACCAAATATCCAAGCTTATCTGCCCAATATAGGAATCTAGGCTCGAACATTTTCTCATGCAATCTTGCACCGTTGAAACCAAGTGCGAGCGACATTTCAATATCTTGTTTTAAATCATCGTCAGTAGGTGCTGTATAAATGCCTTCAGGATAGAAGCCTTGATCAAGAACGAGCCGTTGGAATACGGATTTGCCATTAATACGGAACGCCTTACCATCCAATTGAATGGAACGCAAACCAAAATATGAAGAAGCTGAGTCCAATACTTCGCCATCTCGAATGAGTTCAAGCTCAAGATCATAAAGAACAGGTGAATCGGTGTTCCATAATTTGATTTTAGAGAGGGGCAGCGTTAATGAAACGGACATCGAGCCGGCGTTTGCCGTTTGTTTTCCTACGGACAGGCCATCGAGCAGCGCATTACATCGGAACTGTACATCTTTTGTGTTGCCAGACAGCTTGGCAGTCACATGCAGGCAGCTATTCTCCGGGTCTGGAACGAAACGGCAAGATTCTATATATGTTTCAGACACATGCTCAAGCCAAACTGTTTGCCATATGCCAGTCGTGCGGGTATAGTCGCAGCCTTGTGAATGGTAGGTACCGCTCTGCTTGCCGCGCGGTTGTAAGCCAGAGCGAGTATCATCCTCGGCATATACGGTAACCATATTTTCACCTTGCTGGAGGGCATCTGTAATATTGAATGAGAAAGAACTGTAACCGCCTCGATGCTTGCCTACATGCTTGCCATTAACCCACACCTGAGCCTCGTAGTCTACCGCTCCAAAATGCAATATTGTATGTCCGCCGTTCCAGTTGTCAGGAAGCTTGAAGCTTCGTTTGTACCAAACGGCTGGAATGAAATCAGTATGCCCAATGCCTGACAGCCGGCTCTCTGGACAAAAGGGGACGATGATGCGTTGAGTTAGCTTTTGCTCGTCTTGGTTTAATCCGCGCGAGATACCGCTTTTTCCAGGATCCATTTCGAATTGCCATTCACCATTTAAATTGAGCCATGAATTTCGAGTGAACTGGGGTCTTGGGTATTCAGGGCGAGGGATTTGCTGCTGTTCCATTTTTCATTCCTCCATTATGTTAATTTAAAAGTTAATAATAAGTTCTTATATTATTGATTTTAATGAATATTAGACCGAATTGTCAATGAATAATTAATTTAAATCTTTTATAATTAACTTTTAAATTAATAAATTGCTTATTTAAAACACCAATTTAAAAGAAGATGGTATTAAATCGAAGCTATTAACTGATTAAAAATACTGATCAAAGTTACAGCCATACAATAACCTAAGTAGCCGTACTAAACCTAAATGTGAGCACTTCATATTTTCCAAGATGTATCGTGCAAAGAGAAATAAAGAGGGGCGAAAAGGAGCTGATCAAGCCGGGTGAATATTATTGTAATGCTGTCCTGTTAAAAAAAGCCTGCATCAGAGTTAGTCTGCTGCAGGCCATGAGAAAAAAACAATGTTCAGCAATGCATAACGATGCTACTGCCCGCTCTTAATCTTCGTGAAAAACGTGCTAATCGCGTAATATGCCGCGCCGCGTACAGCTGACTGCTCTTGAAGCTCTGCAAACAAGATTCGCATACGTTCGCGATGATACGATAGTGTGCGCTGATCGACGGCAGCTTGTACGGCTGGCTCCAGCCACTGAGCAGCACGGCTCATACGGTTGCCAATAATGACAACGTCAGGATTAAATACGTTGACGATATTAGCAATGCCTGCGCCTAAATAATCGCCAATCGAGCGTATATGCGCGATAACGCGTTCATCTCCAGCTGTTGCAGCAAGCAGCAGATCTTCCAAGTTCTCAAAGCCTAACGATGCTGTACTCTCAAGCAAAGCATTCTCCGAAGCATATAACTCCCAACAGCCACGATTGCCGCAGCTGCAAGGTTTGCCGTCATACTCAATCGAGAGATGGCCGAGCTCACCCGAGAATCCTGACGCGCCCTTATATAATTCCTTGTTCAAAATAATGCCTGTTCCAATACCGATTCCGACGCTGACATAAATTTGGTTAGCGATGCCTTGTCCTGCGCCGTATTTCTGCTCTCCTTGCGCACCCGCATTTGCTTCATTGTCTATCGTAACTGGAAGATTGAAGCGCTCTTCGAGCTGCTGCTGCAGCTCAACTTGTCGCCATTTTAAGTTTGGTGCAAAAAGAATCGTGCCATTGTCATCCACGATACCTGGTACGCCGACGCCGATTCCGACAATCCCGTATGAGCTCTCTGGCGCATCATTAATAAGCAGCTCAATACATGAAATTAACTGCCCAATGACATGATCAGCATCCTGCTGCTTCAGACTGCGCTGCTGCTCGGCAATCACATTGCCTTCGAGGTCTACGAGCAGGCCGCGAATATAATTGACACCAAGATCGATGCCGACAGCATAACCGGCCGTACCATTAAAGAGCAGCATGACAGGTTTGCGCCCGCCGCTGGATAGTCCGGGACCATTCTCAACGACGAGATGGGTGTCGATCAAATCCTGAACGAGACTGGAAACAGTCGCCTTGTTTAATCCGGTCAACTCCGATATTTGAGCTCGAGAGAGCGGGGCATAACCAAGCACCGCTTCAAGCACGATGGCTGTATTTATTTTTTTGATGAGCGCTAAGTCGCCTGTTGGTTTCCTTTTCAAAAAAGAGTGCCTCCGTCCAAATAAAAATATTTATTATTGTATCATGAAAAGCCTAATCTAGAGCCTACTAGATGGGGATGCGGATTTTGAGACATCTAAGCCTAATAAGTACTGCATTTATTTTAACACAAAAACTTAGTTTGTTTAATAGACAAACTAAGTGGAGGCATGTTATTCTTTATGTAAGCACTATCATAAACTTCTAATCCATGAAGGAGGATTTTGATTACGATGACTTATTTTAAAAATATTAACACAATCCAATTTGAAGGTAAGGGCTCAGACAATCCGCTTGCATTCAAACATTACGATCCAAACCAAGTTATTATGGGCAAAACGATGGAAGAGCATCTTCGCTTCGCAGTTGCTTACTGGCATACATTTAATGCGAATGGTTCGGACCCTTTCGGATCAGCTACTATGGTTCGCGGCTGGGATCAATATACAGGCCTTGACCGCTCGAAAGCGCGTGTTGAAGCTAACTTTGAATTCATGACTAAATTGAATATTCCTTTCTTTGCTTTCCACGATGTGGACATTGCACCTGAAGGCGAAACGCTGCAAGAAACGAACAAAAATCTTGATGTTATCGTAGCTTTATTGAAGGACAATATGAAATCCTCCGGTAAAAAGCTGCTTTGGAACACTGTTAATATGTTCACGAATCCGCGCTTTGTTCATGGCGCTGGCACAACTTGCAATGCTGACGTTTATGCTTATGCTGGTGCGCAGCTGAAAAAAGGTCTTGAAGTGGGTAAAGAGCTTGGTGCGGAAAACTATGTTTTCTGGGGCGGCCGCGAAGGTTACGAAACACTTCTTAACACGGACATGGGCTTTGAGCTTGATAACCTAGCACGCTTGTATCATATGGCAATCGCTTACGCGAAGGAAATTGGCTTCGACGCGCAATTCCTGATCGAGCCGAAACCAAAAGAGCCAACTAAACATCAGTACGACTATGACGCAGCAACAACGATTTCGTTCTTGCAAAAATACGGCTTGAAGGATCATTTCAAACTTAACCTTGAAGCGAACCATGCTACGCTTGCAGGCCATACGTTCGAGCACGAGATTCGTACGGCTGCAATCAACGGCATGCTTGGATCGCTTGATGCGAACCAAGGCGACCTTCTTCTTGGCTGGGATACAGATGAATTCCCAACCGATCTATATTCAACTACACTAACGATGTTTGAAGTATTGAAAGCTGGCGGCATTGGCCGCGGCGGCGTTAACTTCGATGCGAAGGTTCGCCGTGCATCATTCGAAACGGATGATCTGTTCCTTGCTCACATCGCTGGTATGGACAGCTTCGCTTGGGGCTTGAAAGCAGCTGCCAAATTGACGGAAGAGAAAATTCTCGACAACATCGTTGACAACCGTTACCGCAGCTTTAAAGAAGGCATCGGCGCGGATATCGTTTCCGGCAAAGCAACGCTTGCTTCACTTGAGCAATATGCGCTTCAAAACAATCCAATTAAAAATGAGTCCGGACGTCAAGAACGAATCCGCCTTATCTTGAGCGAAGTTATTTTCAGCGTTTAAGTCGGGAGGACTCTGACAAATGAGCTATGTAATCGGTATAGATTTAGGAACGAGCGCCGTTAAAGTGCTGCTTGTTGACCGTGATGGCACGGTAGCTGGGGAAGTCTCCCGCAGCTACCCGCTGTTTCATGCTTACTCCGGGTGGAGCGAGCAGCGGGCAGATGATTGGGTAGAAGGTACAGTTGAGGCTTTGCGTGAATTGACATCAACAGCAGGCATCGATGCCCAGTCAATTGAAGGGATTAGCTTCTCCGGCCAAATGCACGGACTTGTACTGCTGGACGGTGAAGGAAATCCTGTTCGCAACGCTATCTTATGGAATGATACGCGTACAACGGCGCAATGCCGTGAAATTGAACGCACGCTTGGAGACAAGCTGCTTAGCATTACTCGCAATCCAGCTTTGGAGGGCTTTACGCTTCCTAAGATTTTATGGGTTCGCGAGAACGAGCCGGATGCCTTCGCAAAGGCAAAGCTGTTCCTTCTGCCGAAGGATTATCTTCGCTACCGCTTAACAGGCGAGCTTCATATGGATTACTCCGATGCGGCGGGAACGCTTCTTCTTGATGTGGCTGGCAAAGCATGGAGCGAAGAAGTGCTTGAAGCGTTTGGAATCCCGGCCGAACTTTGTCCACCGCTTGTTGAGTCGCATGGACTCGTAGGTACGCTGCTGCCGCTGTATGCTGACAGCACAGGGCTGCCAAGCACGACGAAGGTGTTCGCGGGTGGAGCGGATAATGCATGCGGGGCGATTGGCTCAGGTATTTTATCCGAAGGTTTAACGCTTTGCAGCATTGGTACTTCCGGTGTTATTCTCTCTTATGAGAATGATAAGACGAAGGATTTTGCAGGCAAGGTGCATTTCTTTAATCACGGCAAAGAGGACTCCTTTTATGCAATGGGAGTTACGCTTGCTGCTGGCTACAGCTTGAGCTGGTTTAAGAAAACATTCGCTCCGAATGAATCCTTTGATCAATTGCTCGAAGGTGTAGGTGCAGTGAAGCCGGGAGCTGGCGGATTGGTGTTCACGCCATATCTCGTTGGCGAACGCACCCCACATGCGGATCCGCTCATTCGTGCAAGCTTTATCGGCGTTGACGGCTCACATGAACGCATTCATTTTGCTCGTGCGGTGATGGAAGGCATTACTTTCTCGCTTAATGAGTCAGTCGATATGTTTAGAAGCGCCGGCAAGACGGTCGATACGATCATTTCGATCGGCGGCGGCGCGCAAAACCCAGTATGGCTGCAAATGCAGGCTGATATTTTCAATGCAAGGGTTGTCGCATTAGAGAATGAGCAAGGACCTGGTTTAGGCGCTGCGATGCTTGCTGCATATGGTGCAGGCTGGTTCGACAGCTTGGAGTCCTGTGCGAATAAATTCGTTAAGCATGCAGATTCGTATTCGCCGCAGCCTGAAGCGGTTGCTGCTTATGCAGGCATTTTCAAAGTGTACCAGCAGGTTTATGAGCAAACAAAAGGCTTGAATGAGGCGCTAGCGCCTTATCGCGGCTAGTCGTATACAATAGAAGGGACTGTTATCCTCGATTTGAGGGTGACGGTCCTTTCTTTTTTTTTTTTGGACCAGTGATTCAGAAAAATGCCTTTTATTAAAACATTTAAACTAACATTCTATCGTGAAGGAGCAGAGAGAGCGGTAAACGTTAGCGGGGATATACATAAACAGAACAACATTGAGATCATTAGCGGTCTTGCAGCGGCAACGGTACTTGTCGGATTTCTTATCTGGTACGTTCGCAGAGCGATCTCCATTCCGATTCAGAAAACGGCGCAATTCCTTTCAGAGGTAGCCCAAGGAAATTTATCCGCTATCGTCCCGAAAGTGAAAAATCGTGATGAAATTGGAGAAATGGTCAGTGCTTCCGCTGAAATGCTTGCCTCTCTTCGTTCTGCCATTACGAGTGTACAGCATGCTTTGGATGAACATAACCGCTTCATCAGAAGAGATGCTGGCTATTTCAGAGCAAAATCGCAACTCAGCGCAGCATGCAATGAACAGTTTTCGAGAGGTAGCCGCAGGTTCGCAGGAGCAGCTGCATAGCTTTCTAGAAATAAGTCACGCCTCAGAAGAAATGGCTCTCGGTGTACAGCAGCTCGCAGCGCACACCCGAAATATTGGAACCATATCTGAGCTGATTGGAAATATTTCAAAGCAGACAAATCTGCTGGCGCTGAACGCCGCGATTGAGGCGGTAAGAGCGGGAGAGCATGGAAGGGGCTTCGCGGTTGTAGCGGAAGAAGTGCGCAAGCTCTCTACACAGTCAGCGGAATCTGTTGTGAAAATTCAGGATTTGATCAATGAAATTCAGAATGATACAGAAACTGCCGTGAAGGCTATGAGAATGAGTGAAGCTGAATCGATAGAAGGACTGGCAAGTATAACAGATACAGGAGATGCATTCATTCAAATCGCACATGCTTCAAGAGATGTGCTTGAAAAAATTCAGGAGGCAGTATCCTCCTCGGAGCAGCTGCAGCAAGTGCACGGGAGGTCAATTCATCCATTTCCCAAATGACAGGAATTGCCTCTAGAACCTCCGCAATTGCCGGCGAAGTTTCTGCAGCTAACGGCTTGCGTGTAATTGCAATGGAAATGAACGAAGTGGCTCAAAAATTCAAGCTTTAAATAAAACGTGGAGCAGCTATTATCGTTTATAGCTGCTCCATATCATTTCGGGTCTAACACCCAACTCTCCGGCGATCAATTCTGCCGTTAGACGCTGGGGCTTTTTTATTTTCCCATTGCGAATTTTGGAAATGGTCGTAAGAGAGATAAGCGTTGACTGAGCGAGTGAAGTGACGGATATATTTTTACTGAGCATAAGCATACGAAGCTTATAGGAGGGGTCCTCATCCTGATTATTCATATGAAGGCTGGTTAATATGACAACAAAGTTTTTTAACGTCCGATTGCCATTGTAAAACGGCTGAACAACCGCATCAGCATTATAGCAACGATCCCCAAGCTTAAGATGAAAGTCCACGGATTCAGCCGTTCGGTTGTTTTTCGCATATTCTAATACCCTCTTAAGCTTGCTTCGTTCATGGTCTGGAACAAGCTCAAATATGGATTTGTTCAAATAGGAAGAGGAGGGCTGCTGTACAGGAGCATAATAATGCTTAAAGCTCATAATGTTATAGCGCTCATTCACAACGGCAGATACCATTATTTTATGATGCAAAATATATTCGTCAATCCATTTGGCTTCCCGTAAATCCTTGCAAATGATGACATAAACAATGCGGTCTTCGAGTTGGAGCTTGCGGCAGGACAAACGTATATCTGCAGGAGTCGATGACTTCGTGACAAGCTTGCATTCAAGAAGCGGTGATAGGGCTTGCTCATCAGCAAGTTGATGTACGGCTTCATCAAAGGAGAGAGTTGTCTCATCCGTCGATATAATAGTAGATGGATCGAGGAGCATAAGATCTGATTTCTTAAAACCGGAAAAAGCTGCAAAAGCTTGATTGACGTCTACAATAGACCAACGGGATTCGTCCCACTCGACGATAAGCATAGGATCTGAAAGTAAATAAAATAAATGGTTCATCGATGACATCCTCCTTATCAATAGCCTAGCTGCACACTTATGTAATGATTATGTCACAAAACATAACATAATAAAATAGTTATTTGTAATTATATATCATGACGCCTTGCCGTATTCTTTTTTTACATGATTTTGTATGAATAGGGCATGTTAAACAAAACGTTAGAAAGGATGATCGCTATTGTCTACGAACTCAGCCTTATTGTTTGATTTTAACGATGCTCAAAGTGCGGCTCTTGCTTGCGAGACGCTGAGGGAGCTCGGATATGAGACGGTTCTTCATGAAGGAAGCAGCATGCATGTTCATTTAGAAGGAAGCGATCTAACTTCAGCACTCGAAATTGCACAATCACATGGCGGTCAGCTCGTCGAGCAAGCAAGTATCGATGAGGATGCAGTTACCGGCACTGCATACTCGCATGATGCGATTGCAATTCCGGCACATCTTGTGAATGAGGACTGGGCTACAGAGGGTGGACAAGGCAATGACGCTGAGGAGCTGCACAATCGGGATGAAGCTGCGGATTATTCTGAGGAATTTCTTCCTGATCCCGGGACGTATGATCATTTTTCAGGAGATGTTCGAATTTAGCCGTACTTCACGTACATAATTGCAATAAAAAAAGGCTGTCTCAACGTTTAACGACGTTTGACAGCCTTTTTATATCCTTACTGAATGACAGCATGAAGTCCTGCCGTATAGCCTGTGGAGAAAGCCGCAGTAATGTTGTAGCCTCCGGTGTAGCCATGAATATCCAATATTTCTCCGCAAAAAAACAAGCCGCTCATGAGCTTGGATTGCATCGTCTTTGGATCGATTTCCTTTAACTGAATGCCTCCGCCGGTTACGAAAGCATCTTCAATGGATAAAGAGCCATACACTCTAATCGGAAAATGTTTGATCAGCAGCGAAAGGGCTATCCAGTCCTGTTTTGGAATATTGTCATAAGTAAGGCTATCCGGCAAACCCGCCTTTTGAAGCAAGATTGGTATCATTTTTTCCGGCAAATAACCTTTAAGAACATTTTTAATCGTTTTTTTCGGTTCAAGCTCGGAGAGTTTCAGTGTTTCCTTATAGACCTCGTCTTTGCTTTTATCAGGCACTAAGTCAATCGCAACCTCAATATTGCCCGTCTTAAATTGCTTAAGAGCTTTCACTACAAATTGACTGCATCTTAGCACAATCGGTCCGGAAATACCGAAATGCGTAAATAGCATATCGCCTTGATGCTCAATAATCTGCTTCCCTTTCGGGTTCCAAACCGACAGTGCAACGTCTCTCAGAGATAGCCCTTGCAGCTCCTTGCTTACAATGAAGGGCTCATTTGACGTAAGCGGAACCTCAGTTGGAAAAAGCTCAGTTATCGTATGCCCGGCTTTTTCTGCCCATGCATAACCGTCGCCGGTTGAGCCGGTTTGGGGCACGGACTTGCCGCCGGAAGCTACAATGACACTGCGGGCACGGAATGTTTCACCAGCTTTTGTACGCACGCCTGTGACCCTTCCATTGTCATACATGATATGATCGACAGGAGCGTTCAGTATGATTTTGACACCTTGTTTGCGTACCTGGTTAACAAGCGTATCTACGACCGTTTTAGCTCTATCTGATACGGGGAACATGCGCCCGTTATCCTCTTCCTTTAAAGCAATGCCAAGGTTCTCAAAAAAGGCGATAATATCCTTGTTATTGAAATTGGAGAAGGTACTGTGAAGAAAACGCCCATTACCGGGAATATGCTTGATCAGCTCATCCAGTTCTTTATTATTCGTTACATTGCATCGGCCGCCGCCGGATATGCCTAGTTTGCGTCCTAATTTATCGCCTTTGTCTAGGAGAAGCACTTTAGCGCCTTCCTTGCTTGCAGCAATACCCGCCATTAGTCCTGCGGAGCCTCCACCAATTACAATTGCATCATATTGCATCGCTTTCCACCTGCTATATTATTAGTAGTATTATAATACCACAAAAGAAAGGCGGCGTTTGAATGCTGCGAGATGAATGGGTCATAACTGGAGCTAAGGGGTCGCAAATATTTTTGCGGGAATGGACGTCAGAAACGAGAGAGACAAAAGCTGTCGTCTGTCTCGTACACGGGATGGGGGAGCATGGCGATCGTTATGGACATGTAGCTGCTCAGCTTACTGCTGCTGGCTTTGTACTTATAGCGCTGGATCAGCAAGGCCATGGCCGCTCTTCAGGCAAACGGGGGCATCTGCATTCACTTGGCGCAGCTGTAAGCGATGCAGCGCTTATGATTGAAGAGGCTGGCAAACGGCACCCGGGAACGCCGATCTTCTTATACGGCCACAGTATGGGCGGCAATGTGGCGCTTAATTGTGCGCTGCGACTTCAGCCTCCAATTCGTGGACTCATACTGACAAGCCCTTGGCTTCGGCTAGCATTCAAACCGCATCCAGCTGTGGAGTGGTTTGGACGCAAATTGGCAGCGGTTGTCCCGAAGATGCACCAATCAACAGGCTTAAATCCTGCCGATTTATTTCGTCCTGGCTATGACCTTGCTGCGCCTATCGTGGAAGATCCGTTATGTCATACCAAAATTACTCTCCAAACGTATATGGAGATTACCGCTGCCGGCGAGTGGGCGATCGCTCATGCATCCAGTCTGCAGGTTCCACTGCTGCTTATGCATGGCACTTCTGATCGCGTAACATCCTTTGAAGCAAGCGCGCTTGTTGCTGAGCGAATCGGAGACCAATGTTATTTTAGACGCTGGGATGGCGGGTATCACGAGTTGCACAATGACGTGGAGGGGAAAGAGGCTGTTCAAGAGCTAGTTTTTTGGCTGGAAGAACAATTGTAAATAGATGTATTTTATGTTTTAATCGGATTAATAGATTGTTTCAAATAGTAAGCTATTTCACGTAAAAAACATAATATGGAATAGATTCAGAGCGTAGTAGGGGGATCGGACGTGACGTCTGTGTTAAAGGAATTGCTCTTACAATTCATTGTGTCCTTATTGCCTGTTTTCGCCTTTCAGCTTTGGTATGACAAAGACCAAAGATGGAAGGGAATACCTATTTTTATGAGCCTTTTTTGCGGTGGATCGATGGTGTTGTGTATGGTGACTGCTCCTGATTTATTAGGTTATGAAGTCGATTTTCGTCTCATTCCTTATGTAATAGGGTCTCTCTATGGAGGCGTGCCAACATTAGCCGTCTTAACCGTCATCTACATTGTAGTAAGAGTATCTATGCTCGAAGGCAGCTTGGAAGTCATTAACTTTATCATTTTTGTCATTGGTTTTGTCCCGCTGATGTTGTATGCGATTCCATCTTTCCAGCGTACTTCTGTTTTAGGCAAAGAACAGAAAAAACGCAGGGGCTTAGTGATCATGTCCATTTTGATCCTATACTACATTATTTCCGTTACTGGAATTATGTTATTTAATGGTATTTGGTGGTCGAATGTGATGATTTACGTGCAGTTGATCTCTGTTTGTGCATCTTTAATGGCAACTTGGCTCTCTATCTTTATGATCGAAAATGTTAAGGAGAAGCAGCAGCTCTATGATGAAGTGAAACGAATGTCGGTTAATTATAGCAATGAAGTGGAGAAGCTTCAGCAATTTATAGATGAGACTTCATTTGGGGTAGTCATTGTTGATCGAGAAGGCAAAATCACACATTTTAATGATATAGCCAAAACAGTTCTCAGCCTGCCTTCAAAGGATTCGGAAGTGAAGGACTTGCTTGGCGTCTCCTTCCCGCTTATTTTTCAGGATGGACATGGGGATGTCTGCATAAAGCTGCTTTCTCAGGCGTTAAACGGCAGGAAGAACACACTCGTTCCGTACGTTAGCGGCGATAAAATGCTGCTCTTGTCGACGATTTCGATGCGTACATCGGTTAATGCTGAAAATGCAGGCGCATCACTTATCGTTCAGGATGTAACGGAGCTTCGTCAACTTCAGAGTGAGGTTGGGCGAATGGAACGATTAAGCCTGGTAGGTCAAATGGCTGCAAGCATCACTCATGAAATACGCAATCCGATGGCGGTTATTCGCGGCTTTGTCCAATTGATTCAGGAGCGCAGTCCAAAAAATCAAGAGGAATACTTTCAGATTGTGATCGATGAGCTGGATCGTGCGAATATGATTATTAGTGATTTTCTATCGCTTGCTCAAAATAGGGAACTAGCCATGGAGCTGACTTCCCTGCATGATGTTGTTAATGAACTTATACCTCTGCTTAGTGCGGATGCGAATTTGCGAGGCCAATCTATTGAAGTGAGCCTTTGCGAAGATATACCTTTAATTATGATGAACGACAGAGAAATTAAGCAGCTATTTCTTAATATTGCCCGTAACGGAATGGAAGCTATGGGCAATAAGGGCTCATTACATATTAGTACTCGTAATAATGGAAATAAAATTGAGCTGCGGATTGCCGATCAGGGTGTCGGTATACCTCCAGAGCAAATGCAGCATTTGTTCGAGCCTTTTTTCTCGACGAAGACGCAAGGAACAGGGCTTGGCCTGCCGTTATGCCTAAGCATCGCTGAGCGCCATAATGGCCGGATTGACGTTGAGTCGAAGGAAGGTGAAGGTACAGCGTTTATCGTTACTTTCACAGTGCCGGAGGAACGCGCGAGTTGAATGAAGGAGCAAATTAGAGTGGAAATGGAAATGCGTAAGTTGTTAGCAAACGAACAACCCCCAATGGAACTGCTCTTGTTAGCAGATCCTTCGATTAAGCTCGTAGAAGAATACATAAAACGCGGGGAAGTTTTTGTAGGTGTTATAAGCAATGAAATTATTGCAGTACTTGTACTGCTGCCAACAAGGCCCGAGACGATCGAGATCGTAAATGTAGCAGTAGCGGAGTCAAAGCAAGGCCAAGGGTTTGGGAAGCAAATGGTACTTTATGCGATTTCATATGCAAAGCTTCTAGGCTACAAAACGATTGAAATTGGAACGGGCAATTCAGGGGTCAGCCAGCTTGCATTGTATCAGAAATGCGGCTTTCGAATGACGAGTATTGACCGAGACTTCTTTATTAGACATTATCCGGAAGCGATTTATGAGAACGGAATACAGGTTGTTGATATGGTTCGTTTATCTCAGGATTTATAAGGAAAGCGCCAGCTGAGCATACTACCTCTGAAAGATAACCGGCAATTGCGGTTACATTTTATGACGAGAGGAGCGCTCACAATGACGCAGCATAATGAGGAAAAAGATCGTTCGGCTGAGCAAGCGAAGCAGGCAAAGAATAATACGGCTGCTGACAGCAAATCACCCGAATCCGCTGGTTTTGACAAAAAGCTTGATGGACCTAATCGTCCTTCAATTTAGCGCGGAGGTGTTCATATGCCAGATCATGAGCACAAGAATGAAGATGAAATACTTAAAGATGATCCCGCATTAGATCCTTTTGAAATCGAATTTCTGCCTCAGTTTCGCGAAGGGCGAGGAAGCCGTACGCCGTTTGTGAACTCACACGGCATCGTTATAGGCGATCATGAATATGAGTCTCCGGATTCACCATTGTCGCAGTGGAGCGAGGAAACAGATCCAGCTGTGATGGCTGGCGATGAATGGGTGCATCCTTTTAAGGATGTAGGTTTTCTAACCGCTGAAAATCGGGATATTTTTGAGGAGGGCCTTCAGCCGCAAGGAGGCATATTTACTCATCCTGACAAAAATGCGGCATTTGGTTTGGACAAGCCGAAAGACGCTCCTGTTTAAGCTGAAAAAGAACAGCCGGAGTGCGAGCGCTCCGGTTGCTTTATTTTGACTACGGAAGGTATAATAGTAGCTAAAATAAAGTAATTAAAGGAGTGTGTTTCGATGTCGATGTCATTCGAACGATACATGTTAGATATGGTGCAGCCTATGAGAGACGATCTTACTCGAATTGGTATTCAGGAGCTTCGCACACCTGAAGAAGTAGAAGAAAAATTGCCAAATGCAAAAGGTACGGCGCTTGTTGTTATCAATTCCGTTTGCGGATGTGCAGCAGGCCAATGTCGTCCAGGCGTGGCTGATGCGCTTCAACACGATATTACTCCTGATCATTTATACACTGTATTTGCAGGACAAGATAAAGAAGCAACAGCAAAAGCTCGTGAGTTTTTCGCTCCATATCCGCCATCTTCCCCTTCAATCGCTTTGTTGAAGGATGGAGAGCTAGTACACTTTATCGAGCGCCACCAGATCGAAAATCGTTCCGCATCGGACATTGCAGCCGATCTGACAGACGCTTTCGATCGGTTTTGCCGCTAATTAGGAAGGTAACTATGAGCTTACAACAATCCATTATTCAAAGACTTGGCGTTAAGCCGCAAATCGATCCGGAGCAGGAAATTCGCAAACGGGTTGATTTCTTGAAGGAATACGTAACGAACTCGGGAACAACGGGTTTGCTTATTGCGATTAGCGGCGGAATTGACAGCGCAGTCGCAGCGGGTCTTTGCAAGCGGGCAACAGATGAGCTTAGCGCTGAAACAGGCCGCGAGTATATGACGCTTGGAGTATTTCAGCCTTATGGCGAGCAATCCGATATTGCGGATAGTTATGCAGTAGCGGAAGCGTTCCAGCTAAAGCACCGCGCGGAGACGAATATTGAAGAAGCTGTGGATGAAATCGCGATTGAAGTGGAGCATAGCTTTAAGTCGTTAGGCATTCCGCGTCATTTGAGTCGCGGCGGCAAAGGCAACGTGAAAGCGAGAACGCGGATGGTTATGCAATACGCGCTTGCATTCGACCTTAATCTGTTAGTCGTTGGTACAGATCATGCATCTGAAGCGATTACAGGCTTTTACACGAAATGGGGCGACGGAGCGGTTGATGTTACTCCGCTTAGTACGCTTAATAAACGGCAGGTTCGTGAGCTGGCCTCCCATATCGGCGTACCGCAAAGCGTGCTCGACAAAGCGCCAACGGCAGGCCTATGGGACGGACAAACCGACGAGGGCGAGCTAGGCATCACTTATGGTGATAACAGCGACTATCTCGAAGGCAAGTCCATTAGCGACGAGGCTCGCGAGAAGCTTGAAAAGCAATATTTGAAAACCGAGCATAAGCGCTCCCCGATTCCGGGTATTTAATGAGCTGCTTTAAGCTTCGAGCAGTAAAAAGACTGTCCCTTGAACCGAGAATTCGGCAGGGGACAGTCTTTTTTTGTTGCAGTGGAGCAGCATTTGATTAGCTAAGCGCACGCCAATGATGGAGGAGAAACGGCTGGAAGATAGAATATAGTAGTTGTGAAAGGAGCTGAATGCCATGAATAATACGAAGTTAATCCTTGTTGAAGGATTGCCCGGATCAGGGAAAACGAGTACGGCACGTTTTGTGAAGCAGCTATTAGATGAACAGAATATTGCCAATCGCTTGTTTTTGGAGGGGGATTTGGAGCACCCGGCCGATTATGATTTCGCGGCTTATTTTACAGAAGAACAATATAAGCAAATGCTGCAAAAATATACGGAACAACAGCAGTTAATCATTAAGCATTCCGAGACTAAGGCGGACGGATATATCGTATATTACGGGAAGCTGCTAAAGGAAACAGATTCGATTAATAGTGAATATTTCGGGGATTATGATGTATATAACCTCCCTTTGGAGAGGCATCAGCAACTCATTATTGAAAAGTGGAGCGATCTTTCGAGACAGGCTATTAACGGGGATGAAGTATACATACTGGAATGCTGTTTTTTGCAAAATCCTTTAACCGTCATGCTTGTACGAGACAATTGTTCCGAGGTTGAAATATCGACCTATATTCATGAACTGAATCGCTTGATTAAGCAGCTAAATCCGGTATTGCTCTATTTGTATCAGGATGACTTTAAACATGCATTTCCTGCAATAATTGCTGAACGGCCAACAGAATGGCTAAACTTTATTACTTGGTATTACACGGAGCAGGGCTACGGCAAAAGTAGAGGGCTTAATGGAACTCAAGGTCTTCTCGAGGTGCTTGAGCTGCGAAAGGCCTATGAATTAGCGATACTAAACGAGTTGCCGATCGATAAAATGCTGTTTAATAAAAGCAGCTTGGACTGGGACAAGATCCACAGCCAAATCCAAATCGATCTGCAAAATCGTTTAAGCAGGTGATTATCAAATGAAACCGAGAATACGATACGCGATTGCGGTTGTTATAACGATGGTGCTTGGCTACAGTTCAAGGAGCTTTGCAGATTCGCTGCCTGGGTTTGTTGCAGAGCATTTTGGCGATGCGCTTTGGGCATGCATGATTTATTATGGCTTCCGTACCATAGGGGTGCACAAAAACTTGTTTTGGGCTGCTGGCGCTAGCCTCATCTTTTGTTTTGGCATCGAGTTTAGTCAGCTCTACCAGGTGGATTGGATTAATGAGATTCGCAGGACGTTTATTGGAGCTTTAGTGCTCGGGAGCGGTTTTTTGACCGTGGATTTGATCAGGTACAGCATAGGCATTATGTTTGCCATAATTGTTGATCGATATTTTATTTTAAAAAAATAAGAAGACCCTTCCACCGAAACGCGGCGGAAGGGTTTTTGATTTATGATTCAACTTGACGTACAACTGTCCAGCTCTGGGCAGAAGGCTTTAGCACAAATTTAAATAGGTGTTCTCCAGATTTCTCAATAGCAACCATAATACCATCTTGAACAGGTACGATATGATGAATTTCTCCACCCGGTACAAGTTCTGCCGCCAGCGGCGTCAAGATGGGAATGAGAGCTTCCTCCAGCCAGCACCTTTCTTGATACCATTGTGGCGGTGGTAAATCAGAAGGATAACCATCAATAGGTGCTTCAAGCTCAAGAGCCATTTTTAGGGGATCGGTTGAAAGCTTACGGCCGGCACCTTTCGCTGCTACGAATCGCAAGCACAGCTCAATGGTACGGAGAATTTCTTCATCATTCACTGAGCCATTTGCATAACGAATTTCCACCGTGCCTATATCAAACCAAGCCGCTGTGTTTATTCCACAACGATGAGATTGCGGACGTCCTTCATGGAGAACGGCTTCATCGCTTGGATTTGCAATATAGCTCTCACGCATGTCCGGAGTAACGGGCGGGCAGAACAGCAGTCGGTGCTCGCTCGTATTCAATAACGCTTGGATCGTTTGTTGATATTCCAGTGCGGCGTCTATAAGCGGGAGGACAGCATCTTCTCCCCACGGTTCGAGACCAATATGAACATGGAGTCCGCAGCTCCAATTAGCTGTTGCTCCTTGTTCCCTCAGCCTGCTTAACATGATCTGAATTTGCTCACGGTCTTCCCACAAGATCGGAGGCGGCTTTAGCTCACTGCCTGATTCCATACCTTGTGCATCAATTTGCCGCTCATCCAAAGAAATAACCCAACCAGGCAGCAGCTCCAAGCTTTCTGGATTTCCGCCTACAAACTCAATTTCCACGCCAAAACGCAGCTCTTTCCAATCAACGATTTTTGGCCACATTGCCATCATCCTCTCCATTTATATAAGCTTCATCATGTAAAGAGAGGAGACGAGGCGGACCACGAGATTAACGAGGGATTTTTTTTCTGAACATAAAATGTCCTCCTTATTCGAAAAAATGATTGTAGTTTTGAACTCAAAAAATAATGAAGAGGTATCACTTATTATTCAAATTATATATGATTAGAAGAAAAAAGGTAATATTGAGGAGATTCGTATAATGAGCTTCACAGCTAAGCAAAAAGAGACTATTCAAAAAATAGCAATTGCAGCCCATAACCAGCCATTATTAAGCAGCGGTTTATGGTTCCACCACGATTTACGCGATAACTTTTATTATGCTTCCTATTTGCTTGCAGCTGCAGTTGATAACTCAGAACAACTGCCGTTTGAGAGAGAGGCTGCTAAACGAACTGCGGAATCTGTGCTTCTAGAGGTGCTTGCGCTGCAAGATCAGGATGTAGAAAGCGATACTTATGGACATTGGCCGCTTAGACTAGAGGATGTTCCGAAGGACTCCAAGCCAAATACGTTGCCCGTAG